>CAWKJK010000023.1:0-35390 GCA_963849655.1 uncultured Nitrospiraceae bacterium | reverse complement strand
CCAGCTCCTGATGGTGCAGGACGTTATCGACCGCCACCGCGACTTGTTTCCCGACCTGACGGAGAAATTCCACGTCCGACTCGCTGTACGCCTCCTTCCGCATGCTCGAAAATCCCATGGCTCCCAGTCGTCGTACGGCGGTGGTCAGGGGCACGACACACAGCGAGCTGATGCCGTCTTCCTTCATACGGTGAATGACTTTCGGCCAACGATGTTCATCGGCAAGGCTCGGCACGAAGACCGGCTGCTGCGTGAGGAGAACCAAGCCGGCGGGAGTCTCATCGAGAGGCTCCTCATGGCCGCCCAAGAGCTCAGCCGGCACGTTTGCTTGATGCCTGGAGGCGCATATGGTTGCGCGTCGGATCGTGTAGCGAGAGAGACGCGAAGTTCACGTGTACCACTCGGGGAAAGGTGCTGGACCAAATCGCGAAAGAGTTCGTGCAGGTCGCGGTGCACAGAGATTGCTTCCGCAACTTCCAGTAGTGCCTGGTATTGCTCCATCAGTGTGTCGCACGGCGATGCAGAAGCCGGATCCATAGTTGTGGGGTAGTATGACGTATCAGATTGTCGCGGCTCAATAGGGGGGGCCACCGGCCTCCCGGATGCCTCTATCCAATGGATACGGTTGGTCGAGGATCATGAAAGGTGATCCGACCGAGGTGCCGGAAAGTTACGACGGTGTGAACGTTGATGAGGAAGCGGTAAACGGTGCGGATACGCTGAGGGAGGGTTGAGAAAACTTCAGCCCGTGTTGTGATCATAGGTATCACTAGGCCGAGGCACGACTTGGCTCACCACCGGTGACTTCGCATAGCATGTGGAATACCGCGAGGCAGAGAGGACCTTTCCTGCTCTGCCTCAGTGAGCGGACGATCATGTGGGGCACATAATAACCTAACGACCGCCGATGACTCCGGATGACCCCATGCCTTGGGGTACCCCCATACTACCGGTACTACCGGGCATACTACCGGGTCCTCCTATGCTGCCGCCTGCCCCTAGGCCGGGTCTCTCTAGCGACCCGAGTGGCGCCGTGCTACCCGATGTGCCCATGTTCCCGAACGGGTCATAGCTACCGGATGAGGCCCTTCCGCTGGTCATCCCCGTTTGAACTTCGCCAAGCATCCGAGCCAGCCCGCCCCTCACAGTTTCCTCACCTGCATTCGGTGCGGGGATCCCATGACTCGTAGCTCCACTATTCTTAAAAGCTCCGATCGCTCCAGTGTTTCCACTTATGGATTCCTGCGCCTGGGATGCGCCGGCGAACAGCAGCATACCGCCGACCATCAGTAGATATGCGCACGTGTGTCGTATTTTCATGGGTCCTCCTTCGATGTAAGGTTTTATTAGGAGGCAAGGTGCAAAACGTAGGCCCCCCGTCAGACGCCTGGTGAGCGGGTATGGATTTCAAATATCACATGGTTTTGCGAGTGCCTCGGACCACGATCGTTGAAGTCCTGGGCCGGGACCACGACATGCTGTCTTGATATGGACAACATATTCCTTATGCGTATGGGCTTGATCAGCACATCCGTTCCGTGTCCAACTTTCCTGAGAGCGTCCCCTGCTGCGCGCCCGCTTGCCGGTCGCTCTCCGGCTGCCACGCCAACCGATGTTTCGGAAGGAACCGGCCGTTTCCCAGGTCTCGAACGAAGGCGATCAGTTCTTCACGCAGGCGGCAGTGCAGTCGCCACGCCGTAGGCGGATCCTTTGCGCTACATAACGCGCGCAATTCCATCGTATCTTCTTTGACACCCGTGACCTCAAGGACAGAGTCCGCCGGTCCGTCCCAGTCTGTGCATTTATTGACGAGGTCATGAAATTTCGACCGGACGGTTTGGACGTCGATCGTATAGTCCACGTAGAGATAAATCGGCTGAATCGTGTGCGCCGATTTCATCGACCAGTTTTCGAACGGATGAGAAATAAAATAGGACAGCGGCACGACGATACGCCGAGCATCCCACGTCCGAATCGTAAGATAGGTATACGTGAGCTCCTCGACCGCGCCCCATTGACCTTCGAACAGAATGCTGTCGCCGATGCTGGCCGGCTGCGTGACCGCAATTTGAATTCCGGCCATGATATTCCCCAGCACCTCACGAGAGGCCACGCCGAGAAGGACGCTGGCCACGCCGGCTGACGCCAACAGCGAAAGAGAGAGGTTTTCAAAAAGATTGAATTGCCAGAATCCGAACGCCAACCCGACGCAGATCACAATAAACGTCAAGACGTGCTTGACTACGGCCAGCCGCGTGATTCGTAGGCGCGCGCCGCCTTCTTCTTCTAAGTGGATTTTGTCCCACATAGGCGTGGCTTGACACATCCGTCATTGTCCGCACGGTGCGAACCGCCAACCACATGGCGGCCATCATCATCAACACGCCGACAATGGGATACAGGTCCTGCGTGATCTGGCCCGGTAGAGAGAGCAGTCGAAACGTCACGACATGGAACGCAATTCCCGCGACCAGAAACGCCATCGGACCGGCTGCCGCATCGCCCAACGCGACGGCTCGCCGCGAAGAACGCCATCGCGAGAGGGATCCGACAACCAACTTCTGAACAATCCATCCACTCACGGCGGCAAACGCCGCCAAAGCAATCAGAATGCTCCAATGCCAGAGCGGATCGTTGTTCAAGATTCCCAGGATGGCGGACGTGGGAAGATAGCGCATGAGGGGGCCGGGGCCGTGGGCCTGATACAGCCGCTCGATATTCTCTACCGTTCGAGGCGAAAACAACCAGATCGGCGGCATGTCCGGTGCCTTGAACCGCTCAAGCCGCACTTCAACATCCCAGAGATCCAACCCGATCGCGCCGATCTTGATGCTTCGTCTGGGTTTTCCGGTTTGAGGTTGATCTTCCTCTCCCTTAGGATCGAGTTCGCCGTCGGGCCGGTCCGGAATGTCCTTAAAATTAATGTGCAGTTTCTCGCTGAACACATAGAAGAATTTCTCAGCAAGGGTCGGTGCGCTGCTCGTGCGCTGTTCTTCCGGAATTTGGTTGAGGTTGAACGCCTGCGACGCGCGTTTGAAATCACCCTCGCGCGATGACCGGATGAAATGTTCCAATGTGACCCGCGGCGTGGCGAAGGAATCCGGCTTTGCACCTTTAACCCGGTTCAGATCGTCCACCTCGAAGTAGAGCTCTTGAGGAGGCGGTTCGTCCGGCTTGGCGGACGGGGCCGCGAACACCGCCATGGCAACATTCCAAACCGCGAGAACTCCAAGGACCACGCCGATGGAACGACCATAGTTTTCCATACAGTCTCTTCAGTCGAGAGTGAATGGGCAAACCGGGATATTGCAGGATCTTGACGGGGCTGCTACCCCATCGAAAATCGGAAGAAGACCGGAGTCTGGTTGAGGATACGGTCTTGGTTTGTCACCGTGCTTCAAAACCACACCGTTGTCGTATTGCAAGACCTGAGTTGTTGTATTGTCCGATTCGAGAAGAAGTCCTCCAACTGGTGAAATCCCCCGTCAGGCTCTTATGACTGCTCCGGGTGTTTCTGAAGTCATGGTCGTTCCTCTTCGCCCGGTAGCCCGGTAACCTCTCTGAGCGGCCTGACTTCGACTGTTCCAATACGAGCACCGGGTACCAGCTTGGCGATACGAACGGCGTCTTTCCGATCCTGGGCTTCGATGAGAAAGTAGCCGGCGAGCTGCTCTTTTGTCTCGGCGAACGGCCCATCGGTTACCGTTGCCTTTCCGTTGCGCACCCGAACGACGATTCCTGTCGCTTCAGGCTGCAACGGGGAGGCATGAACGTATTGCCCGTTCCCGTCGAGCTGGTGGCAGAGCTGGATTGATTCCGCGAGCAGTTCCTTCCGTGTGACTTCTGGGATCTTGTTGAACGTGTCCTCGTTATGATGAACCAGCAACAGATATTTCACGAGTTCCCTCCTCCCGTCACATAAGATGAGATGAAAATCGACGAACTGATTCCGAGGATTAGATAACCGGCGTACTTAAGATTGGATTTTCGAGAACGACATGGAACGGCATTTATGGGTTCGCTTCCCTGAGGTTATCGACGAGTTCCAAAGTCGTTTTCCAAAGATTACGCTTGATCTTCGAGCGAAATCGAGTAAAGAAATCGTCAAGGATGTGAGGATGGGCGTCTTGATGTCGCCTTTGTGGAAGGAATGAATGCTTGATGTTGTCCAACGAGAAGGGCGATAGTCCTGACTGCTGCTTTCAAAGGAGGCATGTCATGCAAGGTCCGAAACCGGTGTCCCGACGTGACTTTATGCGGCTCTCTGGACTAGCGTTTGGAACGGCCGGCTTCGCCCTTTCGACGATCGGTCGGGCAGCCGACCTGCCGACGGGAGGACGAGACGCGGATGTGGTGCTGACTCAATTGCTTGAGGGCAACAAGCGGTTTATGAGAGGGGATCTCGCTCACCCGCGTTGGAAAAGCCGGAGGATTTCATGCCGCTGGCAGAGGGACAGGCTCCACTCACCGTGATCGTCAGCTGTGCGGACTCACGTGTTGCGCCTGAACTGATCTTCGATCAGGGAATGGGAGACCTATTTGTAGTCCGTGTGGCCGGGAACGTGATCACCGGCGCGGGCGATTCCGTGAAGGGAAGCATCGAGTATGCGGTTGCGGAACTCGACGTACGGTTGATCATGGTGCTGGGTCATAGCCAGTGCGGCGCCGTCAAGGCTGCCATCAAGCACATTGACGCCAAGGACACCCTGCCCGGTTCCATCGGCGGTCTTGTCGATCTGATCAGACCGGCCGTGGCAACGGTAAAGGATAAACAAGGCAACATACTCGACAACGCCATCAAAGCTAACGTTGAGCGGGGTGTCGATCGGCTCAAACATTTGGAGCCGATCCTGGCCGGTTCGGTAAAGAAGGGAACGCTGAAGATTGTCGGCGCCGTCTACGACTTACACAGCGGCAAGGTCACGGCGTTCGAGTGATGAGTCGGTGGGCCATTAGATTCAGACACCTCACTATGCTTAGTGAGTAGCCTTGGTGTCTCAGTGACGTACCTCACGCAAGAACAAGCTGACCACCTTGGCCGCGAGTGGCTGGAGTCATGGAATTCCCACGACCTGGACCGCATTATGAGGCACTACAATGAACAGATCGAGTTTGTCAGCCCTTTCGTCGTGAAACTTCTCAACGATCCGACTGGAACTGTTGGGGGTAAAGAGGCCTTGAGAGAGTACTTCTCAAAGGGCTTGGCAAAATATCCAAACCTCACATTCCATCTTCACAAAGTCTTTTCCGGCGTACGAAGTCTTACGGTCTATATATGAGAGTGTGAACAATCTTATGGCTGCCGAGACGATGGAGATCGATGATCGAGGACTCATTACTCGTGTATTGGCCCATTATGCGCCCAAGTAAACCTAAGTTTCAGAATCGATTGGGAACATCTGCGGCAGTACCTAGCAAAGGTACGGTGGCACAACCATGACACTAGTGAACTGTCATTGAGCGTCATTTGCAAAAGGGGGTGCAGATGCATGGCGATGAACAGGAAATCCGACAACTCGTTTCCACCTGGATGTCGGCAAGCAAAGCCGGGGATGTTGAGACAGTGTTGTCACTGATGGCAGATGATGCTGTGTTTCTCTTGCCGGGTCAACCGGTCATGCGCAAAACTGACTTTGCTGCCGCGGCACGTGCTCAGTCTGGACAAGATGCCCCACAATTTGACGGCAGAAGCGAGATCCAGGAGATCAAAATTCTTGGAGACTGGGCTTTTATGTGGTCGAAGCTCACCGTCATTGTTACTCCACCTGGCGGCGCTCAATCCATGACGTGTGCAGGCCATACGCAGGCCATACATTGACCATCTTTAAGAAGCAAAATGGAAAATGGGTGCTGGCCGTGATGCCAACATGTTGGTCCCCATGCCAAGCGTATGACATTCAACGAAGCACTTTACCGGGAGTTCGGGAAGAGGTGTTGAATTTCGACGTAGCGGTTATTGACAGCAATGAGCGTAAGCGGTCCGCCTCAATTATTTGCTCGTGGAGTTTTTGCCTGAAGCCTTGGGGCCGCTGCCAGCCGTGGAGCTTCGTTTGGGCCGGCGGACGGTCCTCACCTTGCCGCTCCTTCCTCCACCGCAAAAGAACAGGTCGCCGCCGTTGGATTCAAGTCCCGACACACCCGTTTCTGGTCGGCATCTCGATCTTCTCTAGAACCTCTCCCGTTTGAGGATCGACTTGTCTCAACTCACTCTCATCATTTTCCCATGTCCCGTGCCAGAGTTCTCCGTCGATCCAGGTGATTCCGGTGACGAAGCGGTTAGATTCGATGGTGCGAAGAATCGCGCCTGTTTGAGGATCCACTTGATAGATCTTCCGATTCTCATATTGGCCCACCCAGCGCGTCCCTTCGGCCCATGCGAGCCCCGAGTTGTCATCGCCGCTTGGTGCTGCGATCGTGGAGAACACTTTTCCGGTCTTTGGGTCGATCTTCTGGATACGACCCTCGGCAATTTGAAATAGATGCTTGCCGTCGAAGGCCGTTCCTGCACTCGCTGCGATATCAATCGAGCGCAGCGTTTTCCCGCTTGCCGGATCGAAGGCGATCAGCCTGTCCCCGGCAGCAAACCAGACCTGCTGACCGTCGTACGTGACTCCATGCACGTGGTCTGTGCCTGGAAAGGGTCCATATTCGCGGACGATTTCGGCTGCTGATCGATTCATGCTTCCATCATAGTGACTGAAGAAATGGAGATGGGAGTAACAAAGTTGTCGTGAATCCCGGCCGGGGCAGGGGCATCCAGCGACGAGTTCGCCCACGACCAATCCACTGCACCTTGCCGGCTGCCGCAAGTGAATCAAGCGCTCGTTGCACGGTACGCTGGCTGGTTCTTAGCGCAAGCGCCAAAGCCGAGCTCGACCACGATTCTCCATCAGAGAGGAAGGCAAGCACCTGCGCATGTTCCCCTTCGACGGGCGGGGCCAGCACGACCACTGTTCGTGCGCGGCGTGGCACCAACGCAAATCCTCGCTTTGTCGCGCTCGACTTCAAAAGAAATTGGAGGGTGATGACGATGGCAACCAAGTTTCGTGTACGTGACCTATATGGCAACGATGCCGGAGAAGATGTGGCAGGCGTTGGTCGACAGGAGTCTCATGCGTACGTATTGGGCTGATCCAACCGACGATGATCCTGCTCATGAGAACGTGTCCGAATGGAAGCCCGGTTCTCAATGGGAGCACCGACGCGCCGACGATACGGGCACCGTCGACATTGTTGGGAAGGTCGTCGAGGTTCTCCCTCCACGACGCTTGGTCATCACATGGGCGAGACCCGAGGACGCCGAGGACGATTCGAAACATTCTCGTGTCACTTTCGATATCGAGCCGCACGGCGACAGGCTCGTTTGCTTGACGATCACGCATGAAAATCTTGAGCAGGACCTCAAGATGTTCGAAGGCATATCGATCGGCTGGCCGAAAGTGCTTTCGAATCTCAAGACGTTGCTCGAAACGGGGCATGCTCTTCAGCGCTTGCCCTCAGTCGCGTAGTAGCTTCTTGCACTTCAATGTGATGCAATCGGATGATGTGTGACTATTGCGCGAAACATCGAGGACCCTTGTGAGCGAAGCATTCGAATCCCTTCTTGCAGCGATTCTGAAAGATGATCGCCCCGCAGCGAGGAAACTGTTGAAGACGGATCGAGAATTGAGTTCCCGTGTTGTCGAAGAATCGAGGCTCTATGAAACAGAAGTTGCCCACTGGCTGTACGGGGGAGATACGGCGTTGCACCTCGCTGCAGCGGGATACCGCATGGAAATCGCTAAACTTCTGTTGGCCTCCGGCGCAGATCCAAACTCTGCGCGGAATCACCGACTGAGTGGACCGCTGCACTACGCGTCAGACGGCTACATCAATGGTCCGACTTGGAATGAAGAACGTCAGGTGAAGATGGTTCGATGTTTGCTGGAGACAGGAGCGGATGTAAATGCACAGGACAAAAACGGAGCTACACCTCTTCACCGGGCTGTCCGTACGCGATGTGTCGGCGCAGTGCGGTGCTTGTTCGAACGCAGGATGCAATCCGACGATCAGAAACAAGACTGGGTCGATGCCCTTTCATCTGGCAGTTCAAACCACTGGAAGAGGCGGAAGCGGGGAGGCAGAGGCAAAGACTGCGCAACGAGCGATCATCATGGAATTGCTCTCTCGCGGTGTGAACATGAGATTAAAAGATGGAAAGGGCAAATCGGTTGTAGCTTGCGCAAACAGCGATTGGATACGAGACCTGTTGGTGAAAGGAGGAGCGACCGCAACCACTCGATGAATATGGCATCATCAACGGCGGAGGCACAATCCTAGACGGTATGACGAGCGCGACACTTTGAGAAGAACTTGTGTTGCGTGATCAACGGCTGCGCCCATTCCTTCTGTGGAAGCCGATCAAACCTGGCTTTTGACCTTCTCATCCAATGATAACAATGGACACCGTCCAGCGGCACGTATCACATATGTTCCAAAGGTTTTTTGGTTCAGAGAAGTCTGCCGCCCCTAGGTTTCCAACTCGAATTGTCATGTCCGAAAATGGCGAGCAAGGGTTCACCCGCTGTAGCTATAATGGCACCCATGATGCTCAATTCAGTCACGTGCTATCGCGCGCTACGGGCTCGTGATGCGCGTTTCGACGGACGTTTTTTTGTCGCGGTCTCATCAACGCGTATCTATTGTCGGCCTGTCTGCACAGTGAGGCCGCCCAAGCTGGAGAACTGCCGCTTCTATCCGAGCGCCGCTGCGGCCGAAGTAGCCGGCTACCGGCCTTGTCTGCGTTGTCGTCCCGAACTCGCACCGGGCAATGCAAGTGTGGATGCAACCACACGTCTGGCGCAGGCCGCTGCGGGCCTGATCGAGGATCGTGCACTCGATTCTGCTGGACTGGTAGGCGTCGCATTGAGCCTCGGCATCACCGACCGGCATTTGCGCCGAGTATTCGGCGCCGAGTTCGGCGTCTCGCCCGTTGAGTTTGCTCAGACGCAGCGTCTGTTGCTCGCTAAACGTCTGCTCACCGATACCAGTTTGCCGGTCACCGAAGTAGCGTTCGCGAGTGGCTTTGGGAGTCTGCGGAGCTTCAATGCGCTCTTCAGGCAGCGATATCGCCTGCAACCTGGACAGTTGCGCCGACGTGCGAGTCATAAGGCGATGCCGGTCGCCGATGTGCTGAGCTTCGAGCTAAGTTTCCGCCCGCCCTACGACTGGCCGGCGATGAGGGCGTTTCTCGGTGCGCGGACCATTGCCGGTGTCGAGATGCTCGATGGACTCTGTTACCGTCGCACTGTGCGTGTGACAGCTGAGGGGAAGGACCATTTGGGATGGGTCGAGATCGGATTGTCGCTGAAAAATCCGGCGCTCCATGTCATTGTTTCTTCATCGCTCGCCCTGGTTCTGCCTCCATTGCTTGCGCGTATCAAGGCGCTCATGGATCTGTCCTGCAATCCGGCCGAAGTAGCCAGCGTGTTGGGTGAGTTGGCGCAGCGTCGTCCCGGCATGCGCGTCCCGGGTGCGTTCGACGGATTCGAAATTGCTGTACGTGCGATTATCGGGCAACAAGTGACCGTTGCCGCGGCACGGACCATTGCGGGCCGCTTGGCCGCCTCGCTCGGAGATCCGATCGAGACGCCGTTTGAGACGCTGACGACTGTATTTCCCTCTGCGGCACGTGTGGCCGGCGTGGCGGTCGAACTCATCGCGCGACTGGGCATACCGGTGTCGCGCGCACGCACAATGATTACACTTGCGCGTGCCGTAGCGAACGGCGACCTGATCCTGACGCCTCACACAGATCCCGAACGCGACAATGGATCGGCTGCGCAGGTTCCCTGGCGTAGGGGAGTGGACGGCGCAGTACATCGCCATGCGGGCGCTGGCATGGCCTGATGCCTTTCCTCATACCGATCTCGGCATCATGAAGGCGCTGAAGGAGAAAGATGCGCGCCGCGTACTCGAAGCCGGTGAAGTCTGGCGGCCGTGGCGCGCCTATGCCGTGATGCAGCTCTGGCATTCACTGACCAAGGAGTAATCATGTTGTACTACGACTACTATCAAAGTCCCACGTGGACGCATATTGTTAGTTGCCGATGATCAAGCGTTGACGGGCCTCTATTTCTCCGGACAGAAATATCACCCCCGCATCGACAAGAAGTGGAAACGAGCCGACATGCATGAGCCGCTGCGCCAGGCCAAGCGCGAGCTGTCGGAATATTTCGAACGGCAAGCGGACGCAATTTTCAGTCAAAGTCGCGCCGCAAGGCACGCCGTTCCAGCGCGCGGTCTGGAAGTCGATTTCGAGTGTGGAATTCGGTCAAACCATCGCGTATGCAGAACTGGCACGGCGAGCTGGACGGCCGGGTAGTGCACGAGCAGCCGGTGCCGCCACCGGTCGTAATCCCATCAGCATCATCGTGCCCTGCCACCGCATCGTCGGCTCGAACGGTTCGCTCACCGGCTACGCCGGAGGCTTGGCAAAAAAGCGCGCTCTCCTGGAGTTGGAAGAGGGTGTTTAGCAGGATGCTGAAAAAGTCCGCCAGCGGCGTTCTCGCATCGCTCCGAGGCTCCACGTACCGAAGCGTACGCTTTGCCTCCTCGCTTGCTGTGGCCTTGCTGGACAGCCTTTTTGAGCATCCTGAAGTGATTCTGGTATTAGCACCAAACGGAAGCTTCTAGCCATATTTTTAGCTTCAACTCATTCAAGCCGATGCCGCTTCGCGGGGCGGCTTAATTCATGCGTCGGACGTTATGAGCAACGGTCGAGTATTTGAAGCTGAGGCGTTGATCGTCGTCGACATGCAGGCAGGTTTTGTAACGGGGTCCGATGCTGTTCCCCAGAATGGAGACTTGTTGGATGCGACTTCGATGCTTATTGATCAAGCCAGAGCGGCTGGGGCATTGGTTATCTTTCTGCAAAATGACGGACCAGCGGGAGCCATCGATGAGCCGCATCGACCTGGTTGGAGGCTCTATTTCGCACCGCAACCAGAGGAGATTATTATTCGTAAGTCAGAAGACGATGGGTTCATCGGAACCGACTTGAACGATTGCCTGACTACATCGGGTATTCGGACACTGGCAATGTGTGGGGTGTTGTCCGAAATGTGCTTGGCCGCTATAGCGCGATCAGCTATGCGCAGAGGCTATACAGTGATTATTCCGCATGATGGTCACGCTACGTATGATGTGCCCCCCGGGCCTGGAGGTTCGGAAGGAGTCCCGCGCATCTTGCTGCGAGAGCAGCCGAATGGTCACTTGGCGATGGCGTGATTATCTCGCCATCGGTACGTGACGTTCTTTTCTTCAATCGCCGTGATTCCACTCAATTGGTCATCGGCGAATGATGTCCAAACGTAGCCTATGAATAAAAATAGCCGGTGTCTTGCAGGAGTGGGAGCGAGGTCCTAAGGGGTCCCGTCCCTGAACAGGTCCAACACCCGGCAAGTTCTGTGAAGCTCAGACCATTGAAACGTCACCGAGCTGGAACATAACCGTGCGAACCATAGCTCATGATCCTAAACGCGACGTGCTAAGTGTTGCCGCATTTGAAACCTAAACACCGCATGAATACTGTATTTCTGGTCTATCATGAGGCGTTATTTATGTCGCTATGTTTAGTTGGTGCAGAATTGCTGGGACGAGCGAGTCGTATCGCGCAAGCGTTGGGGCCGACCGATGAGAAGTTTGAAGAATGTGCAATCCATACGTTTGAGTAGGCAAGTGGTATCACTATGACTATGCCGCATGAACTCAGAACTGATCGATTGTGGCTTCGTCGCTGGCTTCCTGCCGATCTGGCGCCGTTCGCGGCCCTCAATGCCGATTCGATGGTCACTGAGTTTCTGCCGAGACCACTATCACAAGAGGAAAGCAACGCCCTTGTTGCGCGTATAGAGACCCACTTCGACGAGTACGGCTTCGGGCTTTGGGCCGTGGAAATCCTTCATGGAGCGTCATTCGCGGGGTTCATTGGTCTCTTGGTGCCTCATTTCAAATCCCACTTCACTCCGTGTGTGGAGATTGGATGGCGCCTTGGTGCGGAGCATTGGGGCCACGGGTACGCCACGGAGGGAGGTCGCGCCGTGCTCGCGTTCGGCTTTGAAGTACTCGGGCTTAGGGAAGTCGTATCGTTCACGGTACCAGAAAATGTGCGCTCGCGTCGCGTGATGGAAAGGATCGGGATGGCTCACAAGGCGTCGGACGATTTTGAACACCCGTTGCTGCCGGATGGACATCCGCTTCGGCGCCACGTCCTTTATAGAATTGTTCGTGGGGAAGAGATAGCCACATGAACGATGTACTTTCTTGCCGTGCAGCGTCAAAGGCCGATCTTCCCGAAATACTCCGTCTCTATGCACAGCCCGATTTAGACGATGGAAAGGTGCTTGCTCTATCCGAGGCCGAGCGCATCTTTGAGCGCATGGCGCACTACCCCGATTACACGATTTACGTCGCGGTTTCCAACGACCAAATCGTAGGCACGTTCGCTCTGCTGATCATGGACAATCTGGGCCATGTGGGAACGCCGTCGGCAGTCATCGATGACGTGGCTGTCGATCCAGCGTGGCAGGGACATGGCGTCGGAAATATGATGATCCACTATGCACTTGAAGTGGCTCGGGCAAAGGGTTGCTATAAGGCCGCTCTTTCCTCGAATCTGAAGCGCGAGCGGGCGCATGCTTTCTACGAGTCACTGGGCTTCGAGCGCCATGGGTACAGTTTTCGTGTCAACACTCAACGCTCCGGGGACCAATAAGCATATGAGAAACGACTTCAACAACTTCTATAGGACCGAATAGAGCCGCTGCATCCATCCACATTTTTCCATGGAGATTAGAGGATGAATAAACCTATGTCCGAACGACCTGATCAGCAAGTGTCGCATGTGGCGGTCCACGGCTGTCCAGCCAGTACGGATCACGACCGAGAAGTCCCGGAAATCGATTTGCTCAGTACACTGACGATCCGGGGGATTACGCTTCGAAACCGGATCGTGATGTCCCCCATGTGCCAGTATGTCGCGGATGATGGATTGGCAAGCGATTGGCATCTGGTCCACCTCGGCAGTCGTGCCGTCGGCGGGGCGGCGCTGGTGATGGTCGAGGCCACGGCCGTCACCCCTGATGGCAGGATTTCACCGGGAGATATGGGGATCTGGGGGGATCAACATATTGAGCCGCTCGCGCGCATTACGCGATTTGTGCACTCCCAAGGCGTGGTTGCCGGCATTCAGTTGGCCCATGCCGGGCGAAAGGCCAGTTGTGAGTCACCTTGGAAGGGAGGAGCGAGCCTCAAGACGCCTGAGGTGGGTGGTTGGACCGTTCTCGGCCCTAGCCCGATCCCGTTCAATGAAGGCGACCCGAAGCCGATGCCCCTCGACGAAGCTGGTATCGATGAGGTTGTCGCCGCTTTCGAGGCCGCTGCACGTCGGGCCGTGGTGGCTGGATTCCGGGTGATCGAGATCCACGCCGCCCACGGGTATCTGCTGCACGAGTTCCTCTCACCTTTGAGTAATCACCGAACGGACCATTACGGTGGGAGCCTGACGAACCGGATGCGGTTTCTGCTCAGAGTCGCTGAGCACCTGCGCCGATTGTTGCCGGCGGAACTTCCTCTCTTTGTGCGGATTTCAGCCACCGACTGGGTAGAGGGCGGCTGGGATGCCGAGCAATCGGTGGTCCTTGCCAGACATTTGAAAGACCTGGGCGTCGATCTCATCGATGTTTCCTCCGGGGGGTTGGTTCCCAAGGCACATATTCCGGTGGCGAAGGGGTACCAAGTTCCCTTCGCTCGGAAGATCCGGGACGAGGCCGCAATCATGACTGGCGCGGTTGGGATGATCACCGAACCTCGCCATGCCGATGAGATCGTGACCGGCGGGGATGCCGATGTGGTGTTCATCGCTCGAGAACTGCTCCGGGAGCCCTACTGGGCGCTCAAGGCGCAGCAAGAACTTGGCTCGGAACCGTCATGGCCTACCTCCTATGGGTATGCCGTCAAGCGGCGAGCGAAGTAGGTAGTGGTCAGTTTGAATTTCTCTCCCTTGGTCCATGCTTAAGAAGCGCGGCCCACCTGTGTCGTCGGCGATGCCAGCGGGGTCGAGATATTCGCCTAGATAGAAACGACTGAAGGAGTGAAACCCTAATAACATCGTAACACTGGCTAATGGGCGATGCCTCACGTCAAAAGGTGACCCTTTCTTGAACCAGAGGCTCCAGCGTGATATCGAGAGGGTCTCCCCACAGTGAGAGCCTTTGATCGTCTGGCAGTTTCCAAAAGTCCGCGATCGCGTCGTCCGTCAAGAAGTGATTACGAAGGTCGGCGTTACGCAGTACCCGTGAATATGCGTCACGGGCCAGGTGTTCGATTTGTCGTGTTCTCTGCCAGCACACAGCTTCCCGTTGCTCTACGGGATAATTCTGGACGGCCTTATCCAATGGGTGTAGGTGTTCCGTAGCGCTGCGCATGACGAACGATTCCTGTAGGAGAGATCGTGTGTCATCGCCCGCTTGCGCGAACGTCTGGCAGCGGTGGGTGAACTGCTTCCTGGTCTTGCCTTCATCCGGCAGAATGAGGGCCTCCAAGGAGCGGACAAACTGATGGAGCCGGTCCTGTCCTGTTCGTTCCTTCAAACCGTTGAGTAATGTATTCAGACCGCGGATGACACGCTCGGCTTTGTTTGTTTCCAGGGTGGTGACGCCGGCGCAGAGCGTGATGGCGTCTTCAAGCCATTCCTTTGTGACGGGCACGCGCCGGTATCCGTCACTTTGAAAGAACGTCGGTTGCCGGCTCATCTGCCGAATCCTCGGCGTGCTCTGTTCGGATGAGCCGCACAACAACTCCGCGCTCTCATACTCGATGCCGCTTCTGAGATGCACTAGATAGAACAATCGGCTCAGGTAATTACCGAGGCGCTGATGCACGCCATCCAATGTTTCAGGGTTGTCGGACGGTTCCTCAATCAAAAGCACAAGATTGGCTCTTTCAAGGTTCTTCATCCGGATCGAGCCGATCCACTCTTTCCAGGCACCAAGGTCGGGGACTGGAACGCCGGGCATGACTCGTGTGCCGTCGGACAGGCGGAAGGCTTCTTGCGGGAACTGGGCGTGAACGTTGTTGAAGGTCTGAAGGGCGAATTTGCCCTTGTTCTGGAATTGGTAGGCCACGGGAGGGCGTTGTCTTAAGAGTGCCACATAAGGACGTTATGATACATTGCAACAGGAATCAAACTTCAGAGGGAGGCGAGTGGTCATTAGATGCCATCACGTCCGTGTGAGAGCACAGCAATGAGGAGAAGACTAACATGAAGGTTACGGACATCGCATTTACCGTCTATCCCGTTACTGACTTGAAACGTGCCCGCCAATTCTATGAAACGATCTTGGGACTTAAGGAATCGCGGTTCTTTGGAAACGAAAAGCAGGGCTTTGTCGGATACGATATCGGGCTGGGGGCGCTTGCGATCGGCATCGGAGCGCCGGAATGGAAGCCTTCACGTGGCGGAGGGTCTGTGGCTCTCGAAGTAGACGATTTCAGCGGAGCGATGAATCGTCTTCGAGAGCATGACTGCCCATTTACGCTTGAGCCGATGGAGACTCCCGTTTGTCACATGGCGGTAGTCTTGGATCCAGATGGAAATTCTGTGATGATTCATCAGAGAAAAACCTCCTAAACTTCCAGGATTACGTGGCAAAGACAAGCTCGGTGACGCTGTATATATCGGTGTCCGTTCAATCACAAAGTGAGAACATCCCATATGAAGTTGCCGGATCGGATTTACCACTTGGCGGAAGCCGCCAACTGGCCGTCGATCCAACGTCACGGATTGCTATCTGCCGACAGGTTGATGGAAGTTGCGGGACTGACCAAGGCGGATCGGGATCGACTGGGGAAGACGCAACGGCCGGCACATACCGAACTGTGCAATGGGGTGCAGATTCGCGATCAGCGTCCGATGCCGCCAACCGCACTGGCGCATTGTCTGTGTGACATGGAACCGGCCGATTGGTATGCGATGATCAACGCGCGTGTATTCTTTTGGCTCGATGTGGAGCGACTCAACCGGCAGAAAGCTGCCTGTGAACCGAGGCCTCAAGTCGTGATGGCAATGGATACGGCCGCTTTGGTTGCCGCGTGTGAAGAACGAGTGGCAGTGACTCCGATCAATACTGGGAATGCGCGTCGAAAGCCGGCGCGACGTGGAGTTGCCACGTTCGTTCCATTAGCGGAGTGGGTCAGGTCCGGATGGGCGAGCGAGGCAACAGCATTGGGGACTTCACGAGGGAGGTCGCATCAACCGGTCGAGTTGACCGTCATTGACGCAGTGCCGGACATTCTGCGTTTCGTTGTCGGGATCTTTGTTTTATCATCCGGTCAGTCGTTTGAGGAAAGGAGAAGGGTGGGCGAGGGCGATGCCGCTCTGATCAACCCGCTACGGATGCGGAGAGTTGAAGGATGATCTCATGCAACTTCCTGTGTAATGTAGAGGTTTCCCGAGCTGTACTCATATAGATAGAGAGCTAAGTTGATCCGGTAGTCGGCTCGGCACCGAAGAAGGACACCACGCAGATCGTCATTGTGCTGTATCCAGGAATAAACGCCCTTCCACAGCCACAGCACGCAGTTTCTGGCCGCTTGACAAACGGGGAGCACTACAGGACATTGAGTGGAAACAAGGTGAGCGAACTGCTATGAATCATAAGAATGTGTCTTCACATCGGCATAGATAGCGATCTATACCTCATATGACTCAACAGGCCCGCCATAAAATCTCCGATTCCACATTTACATTCATCGGGTGCAGCGAGGTGCAGGAAATCCTAGGCCAACAGGCGGAGGACGAGAAAGAACTGGCCGAACTCGTCGAGGAGGTTCCGCTCGATTCCATCCATTTCCATACCCATAGCTATTTTCTCCGGCATCGCTTCATCGAACGGGCCTATCCGAACGATTTCGCGCAATGGGTCGTGATGCAGGTCGGCGACCATGTGCTGGGCGAACGACTCGCCGTGGTCGATCCATTCGACTATCCGAACCTGGAGGACTTGCGGGAAGAGATTATTTCGATCATTGACGACCATCTGTCGCGGATGTCCGTGATTCCCCGTGTGGTGTTCGGCGAGCCGTTTCATTGCAAGCGCTCCCGGATTCTGGAGGTGCC
Source organism: uncultured Nitrospiraceae bacterium (assembly GCA_963849655.1). GTDB lineage: Bacteria > Nitrospirota > Nitrospiria > Nitrospirales > Nitrospiraceae > Nitrospira_D. Next base: position 18,232 of record CAWKJK010000023.1, on the reverse strand, counting down.
GATCGGCCTGGAAGTGAGGTCCCTGGCGGAATTCCGACAGGCGGTGGCGAACGTCGACGTCAGCGCGATTTATTTCCACATGTTCGAAGCGCATTTCCGGTTGGGGCGCGAAGAAAGCGACTTCTCGGCCTGGATCCGAACGGGTCTCGGCTTGCACGAACTGGCTGATTGCATTCGCTCCATCAATCCGTATTTGGGAAGCCTCAAGCGTCTGCGGTCGAGCCTCATCACGGCGTGCGACGAATTCCGGGCGAAAGCCTGAAGGCATGGGATGTTGAACCAAGATCCCCTCTGGTACAAGGATGCCGTGCTCTATGAGCTCCACGTGCGGGCCTTCTACGACAGCAATGACGACGGCATCGGAGATTTCGTCGGCCTGATCGAGAAGCTCGATTATCTCGAATGGCTGGGAGTGGACTGTCTCTGGCTGCTGCCCTTCTATCCGTCTCCGCTGCGCGACGACGGTTACGATGTGGCGGATTTCACCGCCATTGCGCCTTCATACGGCTCCACCGAGGCGTTCCGGGGGTTGCTGGATGCGGCCCATCAGCGCGGCATGCGCGTCATCGTCGATCTGGTGTTGAATCACACGTCCGATCAGCATGCGTGGTTTCAAGAGGCCCGCCGGTCGCCGCAGGCGCCGACGCGGGATTACTATGTCTGGAGCGGGACGGATCAGAAATACACGAAGGCGCGCATTATCTTCGTGGATACGGAAAAATCCAATTGGACCTGGGATCCCGAGGCGCAGGCGTACTATTGGCACCGGTTCTTCAGCCATCAACCGGACCTGAACTATGACAATCCGGCGGTCAAGCAAGCGATGCTGGAAGTCATGGAGTTCTGGCTGGATCAGGGACTCGACGGGTTTCGCTGCGATGCGGTGCCCTACCTGTTCGAGCGCGAGGGCACGATTTGCGAGAACCTGCCCGAGACTCACGCGTATCTGAAGGAGATTCGGAAACGGATCGACGAGCGGTACAGCACCAGAATTCTCTTGGCGGAAGCCAACCAGTGGCCGAGCGACGTGCGTCCTTATTTCGGGAACGGCGACGAATTCCACATGGCGTTTCATTTCCCGCTCATGCCGCGCCTGTTCATGGGATTGCGCAGCGAGGATCGCCGGCCTATCCTCGATATGTTCAAGCATACGCCGCCGATTCCGTCGAATTGCCAATGGTGCCTCTTCCTCCGGAATCATGACGAGTTGACGTTGGAAATGTGCACTGGAGAAGAACGGGACTACATGTATTATGCCTATGCCCGCGATCCCCAGGCGCGCCGTAACATCGGCATCGCGCGCCGTCTCGCGCCGTTGCTCGAGAACGATCGGCGCAAGATCGAGCTGCTCAACAGCATCGTGTTCACCTTGCCGGGCACGCCGATTATTTACTACGGCGATGAAATCGGCATGGGAGACAACATTCATTTGGGCGACCGCAACGGCGTGCGGACCCCGATGCATTGGACCGCGGACCGGAACGCCGGCTTCTCCAAAGCGGACCCCGCGAAGTTGTTTCTTCCGCTCGTCACCGATCCGGTCTACGGCTATCAATCGATCAACGTGGATACGCAAAAGCAGACGCCGCATTCGTTGCTCCATTGGATGCGCCGCATGATCGCGATCCGCAAGCGGCACAAGGTCTTCGGACGGGGCACATTGGAATTCTTGACGCCGTCGAACGAAAAGATCCTGGCTTATCTCCGGACCTACGAAGGGGAGACGGTGCTTCTGGTCCACAATTTGGCGGAGTCGGCGCAGGCCGTGGAGCTGAATCTGGCGCGGTTCAAGGGTATCGTTCCGATCGAGCTGTTCGGCGATTCGCGATTTCCGCAGATCGTGGATCATCCCTACGTGCTCAGTCTCGGTCCGTACGGTTCCTATTGGCTCAGCCTGCCGGCGGTGCGAGCCTGGGACAGCACCTATAACCTTGAATGGAGCGCGATTTGACATCAGCGGACCAGAATAGGCCGGCGAAGGAAGACAGTGCCATGACCACCGCGCTCGATGATTATCGGGAAGTGTCGCCGAAAGGAACGGTCGATTTCCTGTACCGGCTGAGCGACCTGGTCAAGGGGCGAAGCGTCGTGCATGTGAACGCGGTTCGGTATGGCGGAGGGGCGGCGGAGCTCTTGCGGCGCTTGGTGCCGATGATGACCGCATTGGGCGTGGAGGCGCGATGGGAAGTCATTGCGGGCACGCAGGAGTTCTTTGCGGTCGTGAAACGGCTCACCGACGCCTTGCAAGGACGAGACGAGAAGATCACCGAGGACATGTACCAGACCTTCCGGGAGATCAATGAGCGGAACGCCAAGGCGCTGAATCTGGAAGCGGACATGGTCATGATCCACGATCATCAACCGGCCGGGATGGTCGAATATCGGACGCGAGGGACTTGGCTGTGGCGCTGCCACCTGGATCTGTCTCAGCCGCAACGGCGCGCCTGGACGTTTTTGCGACGATATGCCTTGAAATACGATGCGGCTATTTTTTCATTGTCCGGTTTTGCGCAACGGCTGCCGATTCCGAAGTTTCTCGTGTATCCCTCGATCGATCCGCTGAGCCCGAAGAATCGGGAAATGACCAGATCCGAAATCAATCAGATCGTGGATCGGCTGGGCATCCCGCGAACTAAACCGATCATCCTGCAGGTGGCAAAGTTCGAGCGGTTCAAGGATCCGCTCGGCGCCATCCACGCGTATCGCATTGTGAAGAAGCACCACGATTGCCGATTGGTCCTTGCCGGGTCCGGGGTCATGCACGACCCGGAGGGTGAAGCGGTGCTGGCCGAGACGCGCGAGGCGGCGGGACGGGATCCGGATATTCATCTGGTGCAATTGCCGCCGGAAGCCGATCTGGAAATCAATGCGTTGCAACGGACCGCTACAATCGTGCTCCAGAAGTCGCTTAAAGAAGGGTTCGGCGTGACGGTCTCGGAAGCGATGTGGAAAGGGAAGCCGGTGGTCGGAGGAAACGCTGAAGGGATCGCGGCGCAAATCATCGACGAAGTGACGGGATATGTCGTCCATTCCGCGGAAGGGGCCGGATTCCGCCTGCGTCATTTATTGAATAATCCTGGATTGATCACCCGCATGGGAGCAGTGGGGCGGGAACATGTGCGCCGGAATTTCCTCATCACCCGACAATTGGGCGATTTCCTTACATTGCTGAAGATCATGTCACCGCAGTGACGTGCGGGAACAAGAGCATATGGCGGCCATACGCCATCAGCTCCGGGCCGCATACGAGAGCACAGGATGACCGACCAGTCAGTCATGAATGAACCAGCTGAGCGCGTCCACGAGCAGGCTGTAACTGCCGATGTCGTCGTGGGCCTTTTGACCATGAACAACGTCGGGACGATCGAGCAGGTCGTGAAGAGCATCATCGAAGGGCTGCAGCGATTCTTCGGCGGCGCCTCGGTGATGATCGTGAATTTCGACGGCGGGTCTCAAGACGGCACGCCGGAGATCGTCGAACGGCTTGCCGCAGGGCAGGTTGCCGTCCGCATCGTTCCCGGCGCGGTGGGACATTATACAGGCCTCGGGACGGATTCCGGTCTCTCGGGACGGGCTGACGATGTCCGCCGTCTGTGTGAGACGGCGCAGTCGCTCCAAGCAAAAGTTTGCCTCATCATCGAGGGCAATCTGCGCTCGTTGTCTCCCCAGTGGATTGAGCTGCTGGGTCGTCCGGTCTATCACGACAGCATGGATTTCGTTGTTCCGCTGTTTCGGCGGCACCGGTATGAAGGAACGTTGGTGAACAATCTGCTCTACCCATTGATGCGCGCGCTGTATGGAAAGCGGCTGCGATATCCCAGCGGCGGCGGCTACGGTCTTTCCGGTCGCCTCGCGCGGGAATTGATCAAGAACCCGTTCTGGTCACAGGATGCGACCCGCATCAGCTTCGACGGATGGATGACAACCGTTGCGCTCGCCGAGGGCTATCAAGTGTGCCATGCGTTTCTCGGTGTCAAGGAGCAGGATTCCAAATTAGGAACCGCCGATCTGGCCCATGTGCTGGCGGCTGCCGTCGGGGCGATCTTTCATTCAATGGAGAATTACGAGCCGGCCTGGGAACGCACCCATGAGTCCACCGATGTGCCGCTGTATGGGGTGGTCGAATATGCGCCGCTCACCGGCCCCGTCAACATTGCCCGCATGGTCAGTGGAGTGCGGCAGGGGGTGCGCGATTTGTTGCCGCTGTGGGAAGTCATCCTCTCGCCGGAGACACTAGGCCAAATCCTCACGCTTGGAATCCAGGAGTCCGACGAATTTCATTTTCCCGAAAATCTCTGGGTGCAGGTCGTCTACGAATTTGCGCTGGCGTATCATGATCAAGTGCTGCACCGGGAACACTTGCTGAAATCGCTGACACCCTTGTATCTCGGGCAGACCGCCTCTTTTGTCCTTGACACGCAGCGCGGCGGCACCGAGCAGGTGGAAGCGGCCGTAGAGTCGCTCTGCCGGCGGTTCGAGGCGATGAAGCCTTATCTTACGGATCGATGGAGGTGGCGGGATGAGTGACCTCTGGCGTGACACAATGATCGCAGGATTTCGTGACGCCGTGATGCAGATCCTGTTGGTATTGCCGAGACTGCTGGCTCTCGTCACGTTCCTTTTGGTCGGATTGGCCATGGCATGGCTTGTCAGAGCGCTGATGGTGCGCGTCCTCACGGCCTTTCGCTTCGATCGTCTTTGCGAGCGGTTCGGGCTCAATCAGCCGCTGGCTCAAGCAGGCATCAAACAACCGGCGTCGGTCGTCCTGAGTCGCATCTTGTTTTGGACGGTGTTTCTGCTCTTTGCGTTCATGGGCGTGGACGCGGTGAATCTGCCGGCCACGGCCAATCTCATCAGCCAGATTGTGGGCTTTCTGCCCAATGTGCTTGCGGCCGCGTTGGTATTGCTGATCGGCGTACTGTCCGCAAATTTCTTCGCGGAGGCGGCGCTGATCGCGGCGGTGAACGCGCAACTGCACGAGGCACGCATCGTGGCGAGCCTGGTTCGGTGGGGGATTCTCTTATTCACGTTTGCCATGGTGCTGACGCAGTTGGGCATTGCCAAAGAGATCGTCATCTCGGCGTTTTCTATTACGTTCGGCGGCGTCGTCTTCTCGCTCGCACTTGGCGTGGGTCTCGGAATCCGGCATCTGATGCGTGAGACCATCGAACGGCGCCTGGGAAAGGGGAAGGAAAAGGAAGAGAAGATCGACGAGCTGTCGCATCTGTGAGTACGAAGAGCGAAGTGCGGAATCTGACGATCTGATGATTTGTTGAGTTGTCAGAAAATTGTCAGTGTCAGAGCATCAGAAAATCGTCAGATCAACAGATTCTGAAATTGGAAGATACGAGTCCTTCAGATGAAACAACCAAAGAAGAAGAAAGAAAAGGATATGCAAGATGGCGCCGTCGCCGCTGTTCCCGGCATTGACGGGCGCCGCCGTGTCGTGATCGAAGGGCTTCGTCCGGAAATTGACGGTGGCCGGTTCCCAATCAAGCGGGTGGTGGGGCAGTCGGTGGTGGTGGAGGCGGACGTGTTCGCCGACGGCCATGATGAGATTGCCGGCGTGATTCGGTACCGGCATGAACGCGAACAACATTGGACGGATGTGCCGCTGGTCTTCGTGGAGAACGATCGGTGGCGTGCCTCCTTCGAGGTCCGGCATCAAGGCCTCTACTCTTACACGGTGACCGCCTGGATCGATCACTTTCGGTCCTGGCAGCGGGATATGCGCAAGCGAGTCGCCGCCGATCAAGATGTGACGGTGGACCTCTTGATCGGCCGGGATTTGATCAAAGCAGCTGCCCTCCGTGCAGACGGGGCGGACGCGGAGCGGCTCAATGCGATCGCAACAACGATGGAACACGGCGAGGAGCGCGAACAGACGCTGAAGACTGTTCTGGAACAAGAACTGACTGATCTCATGGCACGGCATGCGGATCATCCGTGGTCGACCATCTATGACAAGGAATTGGCGGTGGTCGTAGATCGAGTCCGGGCGGGATTCGGCGCCTGGTACGAGGCATTTCCGCGTTCATGCGCGACGGAGCCCGGTCGCCATGGGACGTTTCAAGATTGCGAAACTCGCCTTCCTTACATTGCCGGGATGGGGTTCGATGTCTTGTATCTTCCTCCGATCCACCCGATCGGCCGGACCTTCCGAAAGGGCAAGAATAATGATCCGGTTGGAAGTCCTGATTCGGTGGGAAGTCCGTGGGCCATTGGGGCACGTGAGGGGGCCACCAGCGATTCACTCAGATCTCGGTACACCCGAGGATTTCAGGCGACTCATCGGCAAGGCCCAAGATCAGGGGTTGGAGATCGCGCTCGACTTGGCCTTTCAATGTTCGCCCGATCATCCGTACGTCAAGCGATCATCCCGAATGGTTCGTGCAGCGTCCGGACGGCACCATCCAATATGCAGAAAATCCGCCGAAGAAGTATCAGGACATCTATCCGCTGAATTTTGAAAGCGACCAGTGGGCTGCGTTATGGCGTGAACTGAAAGACGTCGTGGTTCATTGGATCGATCAAGGTGTCAGGATTTTTCGGGTCGATAATCCCCACACCAAGCCGTTTGCATTCTGGCAGTGGCTGATCCCGGAGGTGAAACGCGATCATCCCGATGTGCTGTTTCTTTCGGAAGCCTTCACGAGGCCGAAAGTCATGTACCGGCTGGCGAAGCTCGGCTTCACCCAGTCGTACACCTATTTCGCATGGCGGCAGACCAAGTCGGAATTGACCCAGTATTTCACGGAACTGACGAAGACAGACGTGCAGGAGTTTTTTCGTCCGAATCTCTGGCCGAATACCCCGGATATCCTGACTGAACAACTCCAACAGGGCGGCCGTGCGTCGTTCGTGTCCCGGTTTATGTTGGCCGCCACGCTGGGAGCGAATTACGGAATTTATGGTCCCGCGTTTGAGTTGATGGAATCACGGGCGCAAAAGCCCGGCAGTGAGGAATATCTCGATTCGGAAAAGTATGAAATCCGCGCATGGGACCTGGATCGTCCCGATAGCCTGAAAGAATTGATCTGCCGGGTCAATCGCATTCGTCACGAGAATCCTGCGTTTGAAAACGACCGAAGTCTGATGTTCCATCAGGTGGATAACGAGGAGTTAATTGCGTACAGCAGGCGTTCAGCCGATGGAGACAATGTGACACTAACGGTGGTGAACCTCAGTCCTCACTATATTCATTCCGGCTGGGTGCAGCTTGATCTCAATGCGCTGGGACTACAAACGGACAGCCCCTACCAGATGGTGGATCTACTCACCGAGGCTTACTACACCTGGAAGGGTCCACGGAATTATGTGCGGCTCGATCCGCATGTGCTGCCGGCCCATATATTTCTTGTCCGGCGCAATCTTTGATCGGAGCATGATCGCTATTGTTTCATGTAATTTGAATGGGGAGCAGATAGCCGATAGTCTGTTCCATCATTCCCGTGCAAACGGGGATCCAGAGAATCCGATGTTCTGGACTCCCGCTTTCGCGGGAGTGACAAGGGAAGTTGAAGTTGTTCCTACCATCCATATGCCATCGACCATTAACATCGGCTTTTGAGCATGTTGACCGTCAAAGACAATTGGGAGCGGCTGTTCGAGCAGGATACCGTAGGCGCGCTTGAAGCGCTGTTGCCGTCGGCCCTTGTGTCCGCTCGATGGTACGGAGGCAAAGCAAGGACGATTGCGGTGGTTCGCATCAAAGAGACCATTCCGCTTCACACAGGCGCCCATTCAATGGCTCTGATCTTCATCGACGTTTCCTATGCAGATAGTGGCCATGATCTCTATACAATGGTACTCACCGTCTCATTCGGCGAGCCGGCAGTGCAGATGCGAAAAGTCCATCCGGAGGCCGTGTTGGCAGAGGTGACCATTGTCGGCTTGAGCGGGGACTGCCGCGGATTGTTGCACGATGCCCTGTCGGATCATGCCTGTGCCGGCGCGCTGTTGCGGGCTATCCGTCAAGGAAATGGATTTCAGGGAGGGAACGGAAAACTTCTCGCTTCATCCAGCCCCGCTTGTTCAACGGCTCTCGCGGAAGCGGCATCGGCGGAATCATCCGTCATGCGAGGAGAGCAAAGCAATACTTCCGTCAGATTCGGTCGGCGCGCGATACTGAAGCTCTATCGGCGATTCGAACCGGGGGTCAATCCCGATCTGGAGATCGGCAGAGTCTTAACGGCGCGCGGATATGCTCACAGTCCTGCAGTGCTTGGTTCTTTGGAATATACAAGACCCAATCAACAGCCGGGCACCGTTGCGATTGTGAGTCGGTTCGTCGAGAATCAAGGCGATGCCTGGCGATTCACGTTGAGCGAATTGGAAGCAGAACTGAGGGACAGCTCCGGCTCGGCCATGGGTGCAAGCAGTGCTTATCCCGATGTTGCGGTCCTGCTCGGGCGAAGGACGGCGGAATTACACCTCACCTTGGCGCAGAACACCGCCGATCCGGCGTTTGCGCCGGAGCCCTGCGGTCCGGACTATTGGCAATCGTTGCATGATCGAATGACACGCTTTGTCGAAGACTCGCTGGCATTGCTTGATCGCCGCCTCCAGAACCTTGATGAGCCGAATCGGCGACTGGCGACCATGGTGCTTGAATCGAAAGCCCTATTGCTGTCCCAGCTGGAGGCCTCGGTCAAGCGAAATCCACAGGCAGTCAGAATTCGATGTCACGGTGATTTTCATTTGGGCCAGGTCCTGTATACGGGCCGGGATTTCGTGATCATTGATTTTGAGGGCGAACCGGCCAGGCCGTTGGCGGAGCGGCGAGCGAAACATGTCCCGATCGTCGATGTGGCGGGGATGATCCGATCATTCCACTATGCCGCTTGTGCGGCGCTTGATCGGGTGGGTCAGCGCGGCGGCGACGAGCGGCGATCTGAGCTGGAACAACGAACGAAGCAATGGTATCGGTCGGCGACGGATGCATTTTTATCGGGCTATACAGAGACGACGGGCAATGTTCCATTTCTGCCGGAGCAGTCCGATGACCGCGACATGCTTCTGGGTGCATATTTGATCGAAAAGGCCTGCTATGAGCTGAGCTACGAGCTGAACAATCGGCCTTCGTGGGCCGGAATTCCACTGAGCGGACTACTTCAGCTCGCACAACCTACATGAATTCTGACTTGTCGATTGGTGTGGATCAATGCGAGACGTTCACCATGATTCAGGTTTCAGAATTCAGAACTATGGAGTGAACGGATGACACAGCAAACGATGATGACTGTGGATGAACCGACGAGGCTGACGGGCGACGATCTGTATCTGTTCAATGAAGGGTCATTGGTCAATCTCCATGAGAAACTGGGATCGCATCCGGGCCGCGTGAACGGACAGGATGGAACATTCTTCGCGGTCTGGGCCCCGGATGCCGAGCGGGTGTCCGTGATCGGCTCGTTTAACGACTGGAAACAAGATGCGCATTATCTGGGACCTCGCGGGAGCAGCGGAATTTGGGAAGGGTTCATTCCCGGCATCGGAGTCGGTACTCTGTACAAGTATCACATCCGTTCGCGCTTCAACGGGTATCGTGTGGATAAGGCAGACCCGCTGTCGTTCTTCAACGAGATTCCTCCGAAGACCGCCTCGATCGTCTGGGACTTGGCCTATGAATGGAACGATGCGGAGTGGATGAAGCAGCGACGAGACCGGAATGCACTCACGGCACCCATGTCGATCTATGAAATGCATGTCGGATCATGGAGACGGGTAGCCGAGGAAGGCTATCGCTCCCTCAGTTATCGCGAGATGGCCTTGCCGCTGGCGGAATATGTCAAACAGATGGGGTTTACCCATGTTGAGTTTCTCCCCCTAATGGACCATCCCTTCTTCGGTTCATGGGGCTATCAAACCACCGGGTATTTTGCGCCCTCCGGAAACTACGGTACACCTCAAGATCTCATGTATTTGATCGACACCCTGCACCAGCACGGCATCGGCGTTATCTTGGACTGGGTACCGTCGCATTTTCCCACCGATGAGCATGGACTGGGCTACTTCGACGGGACCCATCTCTACGAGCATGCAGATCCGAAACAAGGCTTTCATCCGGAATGGAATACCTACATCTTCAACTTCGGCCGTAATGAGGTGCGCAGCTTCTTGATCAGCAGCGCGTTGTTCTGGCTCGACAAGTACCATATCGACGGACTGCGGGTCGATGCGGTCGCGTCGATGCTATATTTGGATTATGCGCGGAAGGAAGGTGAATGGATTCCGAATCAGTACGGTGGGCGAGAGAACTTGGATGCGGTCGCCTTTCTACGGCGATTCAACGAGGAAGTCTATACGCGGTATCCGGACGTGCAGACCACGGCGGAGGAATCCACGTCCTGGCCGGCTGTCTCGCGTCCAGGCTACGTGGGCGGGTTGGGCTTCGGCCTGAAGTGGGATATGGGCTGGATGCATGACACGTTGAAATACATGCAGACCGATCCGATCTACCGGCATTATCACCATCAGAATCTCACGTTTCGCATGCTCTATGCGTTTCATGAGAATTTCGTCTTGCCGCTGTCTCATGACGAAGTGGTGTACGGCAAGCGCTCGCTGCTCGAAAAGATGCCGGGAGACGACTGGCAGAAGTTCGCCAATCTTCGGGTCTTGTTCGGCTACATGTACGCGCAGGCGGCCAAGAAGCTGCTCTTCATGGGTGCAGAGATCGCCCAGCGCGCGGAATGGGCGCATGACGGTCAATTGGAGTGGGAGCAACTCCAACATGCGAGCCATTTAGGTATTCAGCGATGGGTCGCGGATCTCAACCGTGTCTATCGGAGCGAACTGGCCCTGCATGAAGACGATGTGACTCCCCATGGATTTGAGTGGATCGATTGCAACGATGCGGAGTCGAGTGTCATCAGCCTGATGCGCAAGGGCCATACGACGCAGGATCTGGTCCTGGTCGTGTGCAATTTCACGCCGGTGCCGCGGCCGAATTATCAGGTGGGGGTTCCACGCGGGGGATACTGGCAGGAAATTCTCAACAGTGATTCTGCCTGGTATGGAGGCGGCGACTGGGGCAACGGAGGCGGCGTCGAGGCCGTACCGGTGCCGCTGCACGCGAGGTCCCATTCATTGACCGTGACGGTTCCCGCCCTGGCGGCGTTATTTTTCAAGAGCCAGGGTTAGCATCTATCAGCAGGATGTACATGATGAGTAGCGATATCCGGCCGAAAATCGAATCGACGAACGCTCAGTTCGTGAGCGCGTTCAAACGCGGTGACGCCGCCGGCATTGCGAATCTCTATACCACGGAGGCTCAGTTGCTTCCGGCGAACAGCGACTTCGTGTGTGGCATGGCGGCCATCCGTACGTTTTGGCAGAGGGTGATCGACATGGGCCTCAAGGGCGCAAGCTTGGAAACGATTGAGCTGGAGGCCCACGGCGAGACGGCGATCGAAATTGGCCGATACCGACTTCTGACTGCAGATGACGCCATTGCTGACCAGGGCAAGTACATCGCCGTGTGGAAGAATGACAGCGGCAAGTGGAAACTGCATCGTGATATCTGGACGACAAGCCAACCGTCTCCGGCATCGTAAGTCTGCCGGCGAGCGGCGCCAATTGACGACGGCCGATGGATGCACGGTATGACGGTGAGCCGCCAGTTACACACAATGTGTGATGGCGAGACTGACCCACTATTTATGTTCTGCGTTACGCCACAGTGAGCCACCGATTAAGGCGGGCAAAGCAAAAATACTGTATGATTGAAAGCTCTCCATTTCGTGCTCGATTCCGCAAGTCAATGCTCACCGATATGCACAGAACAAGACTTGACCCCTAGTTCTCGCCTCACTGAGCGTTGCCTCGGTAATTATGTCGTCACGGCATCTCTACTTGAGACTGTATCTTTTTATTCCAGCCACGGTATCGGTTGAGATACATATGACATCCAAATGCTCCATCATTCCTTGCCGCTTCTTCGAAATTTTCGCGCAATTTGGATTGTCGCTTTCCGGCAAGCTCCTTGCTTGACAAGCTCCTTGCTTGAGAAGTGCTTCAGTCACGCTTGCCGGAATTATCTTTGCTGGTGGATGAATCGACCGACAAGCAGGCAACGACCCACTGATCATCATAGGTTGTGATTCAATTTGGATACGTATGCCACCTTTGCACATGGAGGACCACATGAAGTTTGTCACGCGCATCGTTCTATTCATCATTGTTGTCGGTGGGCTGGACCCCGACGGCACCTCGGTTCACGCGCAACAATGACCGGCGCGGCGAATCCGAAGAGTACCATTTGGAGACCGGGCAACGTGGCGGTCGGAGAGGAACCTCAGCGAGGAGACCATCCGAGGGCCATGATAGAGGTGACCAGACCTCTCGCCTCGTCAAACGACCAGGACGACCGCTTATTCAGCGCGAATACGCTGTACAAGGACAATACAAGTCCGAAATTTGAGGTGGACACGAGGCGCGCCTATGCCGGCGGCGCCAGGAGCAAGGCCGGCATCTACCAGCCGACTTTGATCTCGCAGTCCACCGAAGTGCCGCTATTGGAGTGGTCAACATCAACGAAAACATTCCAAGTGGGTACAAACTGGTCGTCGGGGGCAATATCCTGGCGGAAGAGGTCCGCATCAAGTTGATCAAGGATTGGGCCGATTACGTGTTCGAGCCGGACTACCGGTCGAAACGCCTGCCCGAGGTCGAAGCGTTTATTCGAGACCACCGTCGCCTTCCGGACATCCCCAGCGCGGCGGACGTGGCGGAGCACGGCATTGATCTCGGCCGAATGCAATCGACATTGCTGACAAAAATCGAAGAGCTCACCTTGTCTGTGATCGAACAGCAGAAGGATCTTGAGACCTTACGCGGCAAGGTGGGGCAACTGGAGCAGGAGAATGCGGCTCTTACACCGACGGCCGGCCGATAGGCCCTCTGCAAGAAGAAAGGATCTGACGATGAAAGGCATGCGGATAGCGATGATCGCGGCGATTGTCTTCGGCATGGCGGCATCCACGGAGACATCCGCAAAAAACAGCGAGTCGCAATTACCGCTCAATCAAGTCGTGGAGCCAGGCGTCGCAAAAACGTTCGGTCATCAACGAAGCATCGTCATGGTGGACGGGTTCTGGGCAAAAGCCGGATCCAATGTGACCGCCTTCATCGACGAATTGTCGAACACGTCGATTCAGATGGCCACCCCGGTCCCGATCCGACCGACGTCTCAAATCGACCACCGGCGAGCGGCGCGGATATGACAGGGTCGCCTGGAACCGGTTCAAGTGTGGTGCAGATCGGAGATGGCGTCTCGTTGCCGAACCCGGCAGACTATTATGCGATCACCAGCATCGGGATTCAGGAGAAAGACAATAATCCCTGCCTACTCACGCTCTGGGGACGAATGGTTGATCCCGCCTTTGAATCGACGGATAGGAAGCTGGCACAGTCCGAACTCGAGAAGTGTCGATCGTTTCCCTTATCCACCATGGTTGATTTCAAACAAGCCCAATTACCCAGATCTTCGGATTTGTTCATTCGCGGCGTGCTGGCCTGTGGCGGACATACCGGCATCCTTCCCCAGGAGATATATTCATCGCTGTCATGGGAGATCAAGGGATTGAAAGTCCATGGGAGTCGAGTCGTCCCGGAAACCGACAACGTGGAACCGATGGAGAAGATCGGCGAATTCACACGAGCGAATTGCGTCAAGGACAACGCTGGAGTGTATGGCCCCGGGTGGACCGCCTGGCATGAATGTCCCAGCGGTCAACTCATGACTGGGATTCGTGTCTACCGGTATGAAGATAAGTGGTTCACCGGCATGAAAGCCATCTGCAAGGTTCCACAGCGATCCGTTCCGCCTCGCAAACCAGTAAAGGACGCGGTGGGATTTTGACCGCTATAACGGCACATGGACGAAACGAGAAGGAAATCCTTCTGCGCGCTTGAATCAAGCGTCGAGGTCATGATGAAGCGCAATCCTCTTCGATGAACCCCTCATGATTGATCGCATCTACGGGACAGGCGGCACCAGATCCGACAATGCCGTCGAGAAGACGAGCAGAAATATATACTCGTTATAGTAGGCATCGCCCTCGTATGTTGGTGTCGAGGCCACCAGATGCCCGGTTGTCTTATCCAGAAAATCCATCGACAAACGGGCAAGTCCTCGCTGCCTGGACGCCTGATAGAGAGTCAATTGGGGCAAGGCAATTGGGATGAACGCGCTGCTGAACGCCGGCATACCGAAGAACGTCTGATTGTGAAGCGTGCCGAACGCGTCCATCGTCACCCTGACCACCAGCGTTTCTTTTCCGTCTTTCGGCACATAAAACCCTTTCCGGCTCAGCCATCTCTCAATTAACGCATTCGCGTACCCCTGATCGGCCGTAAGGCCTGTCGTTTCAACCGCGACGGATTGTCCTGGACGAATGACGGGAACCACCGCATCGATCAGACTCCTTTGGAACGCCTGGGCCAAGACCAATTGTTCGGTGGCGGCTCTGGGCGTGTTGGTTGTGTCGTAGGAGACCGAACACCCTCCGATTCCCAGCATCAGGCTCACTGAACAAAGTATGACCCAGCTCCGCAGTCCAGCCGACAGCCGCTGCTCGTCGACATTGCGCCTCATGGTTTGATCAGTCGCGTTCATGCGAAGGCCTTTCACGCGGTTCATCGGAAGATTAATCGACGATCCGCTTCTCTTGCTCCTGCCTCTTATGAATCGTCCGAGCCGACTCATTGCGAAACCGTCGGGAGAGCTCCGTCAACGGCGCACATCTTCTCAGAAGAGAGGAACCACTTTGTTCCTGCCGGACGATACCCCCATACCGTCGCGAGCGCCTCACACGTCAGCAGAGCAAGGGCATCCTTCGTGGGACGGGTCTCGAACGTTGCATACCGGGCGCTGCCGCTCCAGGAAACTCGTCCGGTGTGGACAGTTACGCCCCGGACGCTGATCATCGGAGCCCGAGCATCGCCTCCGCGATCGATAAATACCACTTCCTGCACTTCCATCTTCTTCGCGGTATGAAGGATAGCCGCTTCATCCTTGAGCGTGTGCGACAGTTCGAGGTTGTCTGTCTCCATGTTCGCGTACAAGAGGCTCCGCTCGAAGAACAAACAATCCTCGTTTCTGCAGCCAGGTCGTCGCCATGCCCACGGCGCTCACATCGTCTCCCCAACAACGTGAGCGCGTCCTTCTTCGGCAGATCATGTCGAAACCCGTCGGTCACCGGCACGCACCCGGCCAAGACTACCATCTCCAGCTACATACGATTGTGAATGTCCTCATGAAGCCCTCCGTACAACTCTCAGGATCCGACTGTGCGATTTCTTCGGTCGCCCTCGAGCAAGACCAGACTTCCGATTCCAAAAAAACGCTTCTGTGTCCGATCCTACACATGGCGATGGCGATGCGCAACCAGAATGTTGTGCAGCTGGGAGCGTGGATCCAAAAGTAGAAAAGCATGAGTATTTTCGAACCTGAACTGGGGTCACATCTTGTTTTGTGCATGCCAATAGGAAGGAAGACGACAAACGCACAGGGCAAGATCCCACGGAACACCTTTCGTGCTGCGACCAGCTGGTTCGTGTGGCTCAGCTGGCCGGTGAGCGCGCATCTCCATGACGACCACAGGGTTGAGCTTGACGATCGGCGATGGTCCAGTTCGAATGAACATGGACCACGCTCATTCCTCCAAATCCACATTGCATGCTCAAACAAGGTGTGCCAGACTCGTTCCCGTATGGTCTTTTCGTAGTCTTCTTCAGTGGGGTGATCGTGAAGCAAGCAGCATCCAGACGATGTGAGCCTGGTGCGCATATGTCCACCCTTGGATACTATGAATTATAGAGGTGAACCATGAATACAAAGGTAGCGGCCGAGCTGAAGAGTTTCCTCGAGATTCCGTATGACGATCTCGAAGACATGAATCTCAAGGCGGCGGAGCGCGCCGAGCAGGGCGGCGGAAAAGAGTTCGAGCAGGAATATACGGCCTGGCTCAAAAAGGAAAAGCATATCAAGGCCGTGACGTTGTGTTTCTCCGACATCGAGGGACGCCTCCACATGCTCGATTACGACAAGAAGTTTCTGCTGGACTCGTTGGGCAATCTGACATTTGACGGGTCGTCCATCCGTGGGTTCACGCCGCAACATGAGTCGGACCTGCGTCTTGCCGTTGATTGGTCGTCCATCCGATACTTTCCGGCGGACGTGATCGGGGCGGGAAAGGTGATTTTCTTTGCGTCCGTCTTGAACGCGATCGTACGCCGTACCATAGCGATTTTCGCGGCATGCTGAAATCGTATACGAAGCACCTCAAGAAAAACGCAGGCATGACCGCGTATGCGGCCCGTGAAATAGAAGGCTTTCTGGTGGAAGGGCAGAACGCCGAGCAACGATACGGCGAGCATGGATTGAATCTCATCTCAACCGGAGGGTACTACCACTCACTCCCGATGGATCCGCTTCGCCAGTTCATCGACAAGTCGGCGGAAGCCCAGCGGGCGCTGGGTTTCAAGAACGAAAAAGATCATCCCGAGGTCGCGCCCTCGCAGTTCGAAATGAACTTTTCCTATGCGGACGTGGTACGCGCGGCAGACCATGTGCAGCTGTACAAACTGATCTGCCGCCAAGTGGCTCGATCCATGGGACACACGGCCACGTTCCTTCCGAAGCCGTTCGTTGGGATCAATGGGTCCGGCATGCACACCAACTTCTCCTTGAGCAAGAACGGCAAGAATATCTTCTACGATGCGAAGGGGAAAGACGGCCTCTCCGATGTGGCGTGGGACTTCATTCTCAAACTCCTGAATCATGCGCCCGAGATTTGTCTCGTGCTCAATTCGTCGGTCAATGCGTATCGCCGCCTAGATCCTCATTTTGAAGCGCCGAACCAAATCAAGGTCTCGGCGATCGATCGTGGCTCGATGATCCGCATTCCGATGGCCAATGAAAAAACGGCGCGTATCGAACTGCGTTCGGTCGCTCCCGATGCGAATCCCTACCTCGTACTGTATACAATGCTCAAGACCGGTCTTGAAGGAGAACGCTTGGAAAAGAAACGCGACGACCGACGACCGCCTGCGATTTCTTCCGAGTTCCATCAATGACGCGATCGCGTTATTCGACTGAGTCGAAGTTTATCGCCGAGACCCTCGGCGAGGACAGCAAGCAAAAGTATGCGAGCTTCAAGCAATCGGTGGCCGATCGATCGCCCGAAAAACTCGGCACGATAGTGAAGACGTCGGAAGTGCTCTTTCATCACGAAGTCACCAATCAAATGCTCTGGAATCACTTCTAGAGGAACGAGACAAGTAAATCAGTGGGTAGATCGAAACGGTGAGTGTCTGAAAACCGCAGTTCCTCTCATGCGTGCGGCTCGTACATACATCAGAACAAGGAGGGGGCGGCGGCCTTGGACGGCCGCCGCCCCCTGTGAGCCGTACACACGGGATCGGGCTAGAGCCAGGTTACCCGTTCGGCGGGCCGGATATAGATCGGCTCTTCGACCTGAATCCGCGCGATTTCCTTCCCCGAACTTGTTGAAGCCCAACACGGTGTCGTTGTACATCTCGAAGCGCTTCCCGTGGATCTGGGTCTCAAAGACTTTGGGCCCGGGAATCACATCGTAGCGGAACACGATCTGCTGGCTGGCGCGCCAGAGCTGCAGCACGGCCAACAATTCCCAACTGGGCACCAGATACTTTTCAATGGCATTGTCCACGCCGGGCCCAAACATCTGCCGAGCATAGCCGCGCGGGCTGTGTCGCGGCGGGATGTAGAAGCCGTTGGGCTCGGTCCCCCACTGCGGATACAAGGGCAAGGCCACTTGCTCCACCCGGATCGCATAGTACAGCGGGTGCCACCGGTCTTCGGCCCACAGCCCGTCCTCGCCGATGCGGACCAGACTCTGCATGCGGATCTTGCCCACGCAGGCCGCCATGCAGCGCGTTTCCATCGGTTCGCCGCCGGTGAGGGGATCCTTCCCTTCGATCCGGGGATAACAGGCGATACACTTCTCGCTGACCCGCGTCGTGCCCCGGTACATGGGTTTTTTATACGGACATTGCTCGACACATTTCTTATACCCCCGGCAGCGGTTCTGATCGATCAGGACGATGCCGTCTTCCGGCCGCTTGTAAATAGCCTTGCGCGGGCAGGCCGCCAAACAGCCCGGATAGGTGCAGTGGTTACAAATGCGTTGGAGATAGAAGAAGAAGGTCTCATGTTCCGGGAGACTGCTCCCGGTCATTTTCCAGG
>CAWKJK010000022.1:0-26986 GCA_963849655.1 uncultured Nitrospiraceae bacterium | reverse complement strand
GGAGTTCATGGGTGTCCATGGCCACCTGGCCACGATCACATCCGAGGACGAGAATACGTTTGTCACGACAGAGCTCGGCGGCACTGTAGGGGCCTGGCTGGGCGGACAACAGCTTCCCGGCAGCTCAGAGCCCGAGGGAGGATGGCAGTGGGTTACCGGTGAGCCGTGGGCGTACACGAACTGGGATAGTGGAGAACCCAACAACACCTACGGTGGTGGGTGGGGCACCTCCGATGATACGACCGAAGAGGTTCTGCACTACCATCACAACGGAACGCACTGGAACGACCTCCCCGCCTATTCTGGAATCGTCACCCCGCGTTTCGTCGTCGAATGGGACATTGGTTCCCAGCCCAACACCACACCGCCGACCTTCGGCGACTGCTCAGCGGGCGGTCCTTTCTTACTCAACAGGGGCTTGCAGTCAGTCGGACCGATTACGGCTGAGGACCCGGAATCGGGCATTAACACCGACGCCAGTACGCTGAGCGGCTCAGTGGATACCAGCTCCGTGGGCACGAACCCGGTCACGTTTGTTGCGGTGAATAACAAAGGTCTTCAAGCGACA
The DNA here is from genome assembly GCA_963849655.1 of uncultured Nitrospiraceae bacterium. Lineage (GTDB taxonomy): Bacteria > Nitrospirota > Nitrospiria > Nitrospirales > Nitrospiraceae > Nitrospira_D. The sequence goes on along the minus strand of CAWKJK010000022.1, from coordinate 26,418 downwards.
AAAAACTGTAGCTACAACATCTACTATACCTTCAGTGGCTTCTTCCAACCGATTGAGAACAATCGGCCAAACTCCGCGAAGGCTGGGCAAACCATTCCAATTAAATGGCGGCTCACCGACGGGAACGGGACGCCGATCGAAGACCCAAATAGCTTCGTAAGCGTCAGCTCGTACGCTACTCCCGATAGTTGCGGCGGGCGCACAAACGCGCGAGCCACTGCCGGTAGGGACGATGCGATGGAGACATCTACGGGTTCATCAGGCCTGCAATACCTGGGTGACGGCACCTGGCAGGTCAATTGGAAGACACTAAAGAGCTACGCAGGCCAGTGTCGAACCATGAGCCTCAACCTTAACGATGGTGGAGCAGGGCGTACCGCCGCCTTTATCTTCAAGTAGAAAGTGGAAGTAGCGGCCAGAGATCGATACTTCACGTCTATGCCACAATGGCAGAGGCTATGGGGCAGGTCTTGAAACGTGAAGCAGAAGCTTGGCTGAACAACGGCGTGCAGGCGACGGCTTCCCGCGTCCGCTTCGTTTCTCCTTTGAGCCGCGCCTGGCGGCTAGCGTTCGTTGCCATTATCCAAGATCGGCGGGGGACGGAAAAAGGAGGAAGTGATGAAAACCATGAACAAAAGGTTCAAAACGCTACTTGGTTGGGGATTTGTCCTTCTCTACTTCCTCGTCGCAATCAGCCCCGTAGGGGCACAAATCTGCATTCAACCACCTCCGGACATGACGGGCTGGTGGCCAGGGGATGGGAATACCAACGACATCGTCGGCGGCAGGAACGCCTTGCTGCGCGACAATGCGACCACTGGGCCGGGCTTCGTTGATGGTGCATTTGTCCTCGATGGCACTGGAGATTTCGTTGAGGTTCCACACAACCCGGCCCTGAACGTGGGCGCCGACGATTTCACCGTTGACCTCTGGGGACAACTTCAATAGCACCTCGGGTGAGCAGCTACTAATAGAAAAGTACATTGAGAACTTCAGTGGCACACCGCCCGGCTGGTTCTTGACGAAACTCGAAGATAATAGCCTGCGCTTTGGCACTGGCCCAGCCACAGCGACCACGGCGTCACCTCCCCTTCACTTTCACTGCCTGCCAACACCTGGATTCACTTTGCGGCGCGTCGTAGCGGCGGTGTGGCCAGCATCTTTATGAACGGGACAGTGGTGGCCACCGGGACGTTTGTCAACAAATTCCGACTCGACTTCCTCGCTTAAGTTCGGTCACCGTGGCAACCCGAGTAGACACGCCGGGGTCAGAGGACACCCGTGAATTCTTCCTCAACGGCCGCATCGACGAAGTAGAGCTGTTCGTCGCGGAGAGCCCTCGATGATACGGAAATCCTGGCCATCTTCAACGCAGGCAGTGCAGGCAAGTGTAAGGCGAGTACTACGGTCCAGATTGCCATTCATCCCGGGAGGTTCCCAAATGCAAGCAGCATCAATCCCAAGAGCAAGGGGGTGATCCCGGTGGCCATCCTGTCAACGAAAACGTTCGATGCCACCACGGTTGACCCTGCGTCAGTGAAATTCGGAACCGCTGGAGCTGGAGAGACGCATGGACGCGGTCATAACGAGGATATCAACGGAAATGGTAGGACGGACCTGATATTACACTTCCGCACGCAAGACACCGGTATTGTATGTGGGAACACTTCCGTCTCCCTTACGGGAACAACCTTTAGTGGGCAAGCGATCAAGGGATCGGCGTCTATCCGTACAGTGGGGTGTAAGTAACAGCCATACCTGACACCACAGACGTGACAATGATAGCGAATAAAGCATGACGAAGAAAATACAAAATACAAAAATGTGTGGTGTGGCAGGATGATAGCGAAGATGGAGTGGGGAATTTCGTTTTCTTTTCAATCCCTGAATTATAGCTGAGCCCACAATTACTGATAGACAGAGGGGGGGTTGCACTCTGGAAGAAGAGGGTATGAGATGTTCATTGGATTTGCGCATGCGCGTGGTGAGTGTTGTGCGAGGGGCCGACAAGGCAGAGGCGGCCCGGAGATTCAAGGTGGGCGAGGCGCGTGTACCGGTGGCTCAAACCTGGAGAGCTGACGCACCCGCGACCTAGGCCGAAGACCTCTCACAAACTGGATTGGGAGACCTTGCGGCGTCGCATCGCCACGCATGACGACGTGACGCAGGCGGAAGCGGCTCGGCATTTCGGGGTGTCGCGCCATTGCATCTGGAACGCGCTCCACAAGATGGGATGGACTCGCAAAAAAAACCGACCGGCTACAAAGAACGCAGCCCACTGCAACGAAGAAGGTTTTTGCCTCTTCGTGCGCGGTACCTACGTTGCGGCCTGCAGCTTGTTCATGTCGATGAGTGCGGCTTCGTACTTCCGTCACTCGCCGCTATGGGTATGCGCCCAAGGGCCAGCGGGTGTACGACCTGAACGTCCTGGCACAGAAGACTGCGTACCTCACTGATCGCCGCCCGCATCGGACCGGATTTCAAGAGCCCGTCCTCTTCGAAGGCACCTCCGATGCAGCAGTGTTTAACTCCTGGCTCCAGGCAGGCTATGTCCGCGTCTGACCCGTGAACACCTGGTCATCATGGACAACGCGGCCTTTCACAAATCGCCGGAACGGCACAGCTCATCCAGCACACCGGTGCCACATTCCTCTTTTTACCACCCTATTCACCCGACCTGAATCCCATCGAGCACGACTTCGCCGCGCTCAAGAAACACCGGGAATATCATGAAACCACTTCCGCAACTTCATTGACGCGATTTTATGGATTGCCCGGACCGGAGCACACTGGAGAGAGTTGCCTTCGAGTTTCGGGCGATGGAACAGCGTGTTTCAGCGGTATAACCGCTGGTCGAAGGCCGGCGTGTGGGAACGGCTGTTCAAGAACGTGCCGATGATCCTGACTTTGAATACCTGATGATCGATTCAACGATTGTCCGAGCGCACCAACACAGCGCAGGCGCAAAAGGGGGACTCAAACAGCGGAAGCCCTTGGCCGATCAAAAGGCGGTCTGACCACCAAAATCCATACGGCTGCCGATGCGCTGGGCAATCCGGTGCGCTTCATTCTCACGGGCGGACAGGGATCTGATTATATGCATGCCCTACCTCTGATCGACGGGTTTCAGGTTCAGGCCGTGCTGGCGGACAAGGGCTACGACTCTGATGAGAGCGTGGAGCGCATCACGGCATCAGGTGCTCAAGTTGTCATTCCACCCCGATCAAACCGAAAAACCCCTAGAAATTGCGACTTCGCCCTCTACGCCGAACGCCATCGTATCGAGCGCTTCTTCAATAAATTCAAGCAGTACAGAGGCATCGCCACTCGCTACTGCAAGCGCGCCAGAAACTTCCTCGCCCTCCTCTATCTCGCCGCTTTCCCTTATCTGGATGCGATGAATGTCAACAGAACCTAGTGGAGAGCAATCTCGATATACTGACTCCGACCGTACCGCTGATTCAGTGATTGTACCCCCATCTCCCGGCGTGAGCGCCTTTGGAGCTGTGGCGTCATGGTCAAGCCAGTACGCCTTCTCTCCCATCCTCGCAAGAATAGATCTACATCACATAGGAACTCACTCAAACCGGAGGCTGCGATATGAGTATCCTTATTCGGCGTCGGGTGTTGTGGGATCACCTTCGCAGTGCATTATGGGTCATGCCGACCGCGTCTGTTGTGTTTTTCCTGGTGGCTGGAATGGTCGTTGTCCCATGTGTCGATCGGCGACGATTCGCCCATACGATGGCTGGTATTCCAGGGTACACCAGAAGACGCCCGCCAAATGTTCATTGTGGTGTCGTCCATGATGATCCCTATACCGCAGCCCAAGCCGTGCACCACTTGTCGGAGGTCCTCTGCGTGCTGGCTCGCCGACGGTTGGATGACCGGCTGTACCGTGACGACCATGGCACGGTGCGTGTGGCGATTCCGTTCCCCGATTTTGTAGGGCTGTGCATGGCGCAATGACTTCTCATGTGGACGGTGAGTCTCGTCTGTAAACACTCTCGGTATCTTTCCTTCTAATCTGACGAATCTATGGTCCGGTAAGGAAATCTTGACATCCTCCCTTGCAATGTATAATCAGGCACTCTGACCACATAAAGCCATACCGGAAGTGCGGGGATGGGTACTTTTGGTTTTGTAAAAATAGTGATATTACTTAGGACATCTGTCGTAGCTTTGGTTTGTTTGCTTCTCGCAGGCTGCTCGCTGATCGAATCGCTGAATGAAGGAACGGAGGCCCGATCCCCTATTCCTGTTCAAACAGCGAGTGTGAACGTCATGAGCGAAGGCAATTATTTGGAATCATGCCGCGCGAAAGGCGTCCCGAGTTCCACCCGATTGGAAGCCGTCTTCATCTGAATGGGAAAGTCACGGCCATCTCAAGACCATTCTGTTGACACCCAATAATCTAGACCAGACTCCGGTCGATCACACCTCGTTCGCAAGCGTCTGGTCATACGCCTCGCCCGACGTGAGAGGGGCTTGCATTGCGCTGGGAAGAAGCGGCGGATCATTCCAAATCATTTGTCAAAGCGCCACGACGGGGTACGCCTGTTTTTGGGGAAACGATCCACGCTCGCCAAGTACAAGCTGGACCCCTGAGACAGCCGAAGTATCCATTGCCTCACTCCGCGATCCCGTCCAAGGATTTGCTCCTGGTATCGTACCCTGCACCGAATGCCATCGTGGGAATAATGCCTTCTTGTATGCCCCTGACGATCCTACATGGGCCACGGTGTTGAGACCAGAGCATGCGCGACCGACATTTACCACGCGAGTCGAGCAGTCGTCACATCACGGACAACTTACGTTCGGCGAGACCACCATCACCTATCCACGCTTTATCCCCATCGGAGGGACGTCCATGGCCCTGAACAATCCGCTGCCGACCACGCCCGGCTGCTCAGGATCATGCCACGAGTCTCATTTTGAGATCCTCAAAAAGAATCATACGGTTGAAGGCTACGTCAGGGCACCTCGGCCCATGGGCCCCAATTGCGCGGCGAATTCCCCACCGGATGACCCGACGAAGAACTGTTACCGAAACTAACAGATCACATCAGCCTTAGGATGTGCGCTTTCTGCCGGTAACAGTGAGCGTGTCCCATAATTGCACGATCGGCATGGCGCAATGCTTGCTCCTGACGCTACTAAAAACACCGGGCTATTAAATAGGACACCGTGCATTTTTTGCGAGATGGCGATATTCGTCCTATTCGATGTCGTTACTTAACGTATTGCTCTTGAGATGACGTCGGTCTGCACCTTTCCATCAACATCAATGCGCATATCTTTAGACAGCGAATCTGGGTGGTTGTACAACGAATGGTCGAACAGGTGCAGGAAGTAAAACTTTTCGGTCCAGAGGCTGCTTTTATGTTGAGGCGGAACGTAGTACTTCAGTCCGTACACGGGAGAGAATTTTCGCATGGAGTGAACAGCATTAAACTCGGATATTGCCAATCTTTCTCCGTTGAAATCGCTGTAGGTGTGGCCAAGAATGTCATCATAGTAACAGAGAATTCTAGGTAGCAGCAGGCACTCATCCCCTTCGAATACCTTCAATGCATGCATGGTCGAGCTATACAGATCCAAATCCACGGAGACAAAGGCAATAGGAGAAGGGTTCGAGGCCAGGAAGCTTGGGACGGTTTCTTCTACTAACCCCAGCTTCAACCGCGCGCAACGCAACCGTTTTTCAAGTTGATCCCTATCCATGGGATACTGCCCATCAAAAAATATGTTGGGGAGATCGCGGTAATCCTGAGGCTTAGGAAGGCCACTCTCCGTGTCAAATCCATAGACGTCAATTCCAACGCCGGTCGTTTCTTCGGCGAATTCAGCGGCTCTCTCCATGGCAAGCAATCCCCGACCACCCGCCACCCCAAACTCGATTACCGAGATTCGTTCAATTCCCAAGATCTTGCCCAACGCCGCTCCTTGTAGCACTCCCCACGTGTAGGCTGGATGCTTGGCACAGATAGGATCCTTAGTAAATCGCAAAAGGCTTGTCCTCAGCCATTTGTAACTATTGTCGAAGGGGATGATCTCATGAGACAGTTGATTCTCTTCATCAAGCCAGCGATTGAAAGCGTTTATACATGTCTTTACAGCTTTCTTGATTAAACTCATTGGACTTCCTCACTCTTGCTAGGGCGTGTCGTCAATTAGCGGCCTGAGCGTTTTCCGGATTCACACAGGAATCGTATTGTGCTTCACTGTTCATAAGCCGATGGAGGGGCTTATGAATGGTGCGACGGTATGGGCTGCGGGACGATCAATGGGAGCGGATCGAGCAGTTGCTTCCAGGCCGTGAAGATACGGTCGGCGTGACAGCAGAAGACAACCGGCTGTTCGTGGAGGCGGTGATTTACCGCTACCGGGCGGGCATTCCGTGGCGCGATCTGCCGGAGCGTTTTGGCGACTGGAAGAACACTCACCGCCGTCACCGGAGATGGTCTGAAAGCGGCGTCTGGAAAAGGGTTTTCGAGCATCTGGCGGAAGACGCCGACAACGAATATGCGATGATTGATTCCACCATCGTCCGTGCCCATCAGCATGCCGCCGGGGCAAAAAGGGGGATAACACGCAAGAGTGCATCGGGCGCAGCAAGGGCGGGTTGACCACAAAAATTCACGCGTCGTGCGACGCCTTGGGTAATCCAACCGGTTTTCATCTCACACCGGGGCAGGCGCACGATCTGGAAGGAGCCGATGCCTTGCTGCCTGATCTTCTCACAAGCATGCAGGCATTTCTGGCCGACAAAGCCTATGACGCGCAGGAGCGCGTTCTTGATCTGTTGAAAAAGGCAGGCGTCCAGGGCGTCATCCCGCCAAAGAAAAACCGGAAAGAGCCGCGTGCATACGATGAAGAACTGTACAAAGCCAGACATTTGATCGAGAATTTCTTCGCCAAACTCAAACAATACCGCGCCATCGCCACCAGATACGATAAACGCGCCGAAACCTTCCTTGGCGCTGTGTATCTCGCCGCCGCCGTCATCTGGCTTAATTGACGACACGCCCTAGTTCTTGCCAACTTCTGCACCATTTACCTTTTTATTCTCCATCTCAATGAGGAAGTTCCCTAGGGCCTGTTGACATTCGAGGTTCCCCCGCATTGTCATTAGTGCTGGACGGATCAAAGCCCAAGAGAGGAGAGGGGGCGAGACACGAGCTCCGGTATGATCAATGGAAGCATATCAAGGAGTTGGTGCCTGGCAGGCGAGCGATCCCGGACGAACGGCAACGGATACCCGAACATTTGTGGATGCGGTGCGCTGGATCGCTCGGACCTGGGCACACTGGCGCGAGCTCCCGAACAGCTTCGGTGCATGGAACAGCGTGTTCCAGCGGTACAACTGGTGGTCGAATGCGTGGTCTGGGAGCGCGTGTTCCGGGCTCTGTCAGGCGATCCAGACTTTGACTACGTGATGATCGACTCGACCATCGTCCGCGCGCACCAGCATTCTGCCGGCGCAAAAGGGGGCTCACGAGACGGAAGCGCTGGGCCGTTCGAATGGCGGGCTGACCATCAACATCCACACGACGGGTGATGGGCTGGGCCATCCACTCCGCTTCATCTTGACGCCTGGGCAGGCATCAGATTACACGAAAGCCGAGCCGTTGTTCGCGGGATTTCCGGCTCAATACGTCATTGCGGACAAAGGGTCCGACAGCAACGCCATCGCCCAAACGGTTGAACGGTCCTGGGCCCAGTCCGTCATCCCCCACGCACCTACGTCAAAGATCCGCGCGCAACGGACTTCGCCCTGTAAGCCGAGCGCTATCGCATCGAGTGTTTCTTCAACCGACTCACGCACTATCGTGCCGTCGCGACTCGCGACGCCAAACGCGCCCGCAACTTCGCCAGCCTCCTCTATCTGGCGGCGACCATGCTCTGGATGAAATGAATGTCAACAGACCCTAGTTTTTCAAAGACCAATAGATTCACTTTCGAGATCCTACTGGCCCTCACGCTCTGAAACGCTGCAGATGGCGCGCGGCTAGACTTTCATCCCTTGCACAAGAGCTCAGGGCCCCGGCCCATGGGCCTCCGCTGCGCAGCCAACTCCCCGCCGAATGACCAAACGAGAAATTGCTATCAATGCTAACTGTCACTCCCTGATGACCTCAACTCAGAAACTGGTAACGTCTAAGCCCGCCCATCCACGAGAAGCGCAACATGGCTACTACTAATATCGGTGATCCCAACGCTGGCTGGCAGGGTCTTACCTAGTGTCATACAGCTGCCCTCTTATGTAAGACTGTTGGTAAGCGACGGACTTTAGCCAGCATGTTCTCGACCGTGGCAACCCAGGTTGACACAGGGGGCGTGTGTTGTGTTTTGAACCCGCAACGAGTCGGAGGGGGTCATGAACATCTTTTTGGTGGGATTTGGGCTGACGGAGTCGATGCAAGCCGCTGCGACGCAGACGCTGAAATCGGTCACAACCGTGTACCCACAACTTGACCTGGACACCTTACACACCTGGACGGAACGCCATGCTTTTGTGGGGACCCTTCACACCAACCCCGTCGTGGCGGCCCCACGACAATATGTTGCACAGTCCGCGGGATGCCTCACCTTTTTTCAGGCACGCCGATCAGTTGGGATGGAACGATTATTCCTCATCACGCGCAGGACCTGGCAAAGAATTGGAGCCAGTTACCGAAGACACTGGACGGTCAGTTCGCTGCGGTGAACGTGGACCTGCAAAATCTTCAACTCAAGGTCCTCACCGACCCGCTGGGAATGGAGCAGGTCTATGTGCACCATCGTGGCCCGACAGTTGTTGTCAGCAATAGCGTTCGTCTTATTGAGCAGACCTGCGGCTTGACGGCCCTCAACGAGATCGGGGCGAGTCTGTTTCTTTCGCTCGGTTGGGTCGGAGGAGACCGGACGCTGCGGGAGTCCGTTCACGTCTTGCCAGGCGGGTATCTGCATCGGTGGGCATCCAACGGGTCCTATACCTCCACCGCGTACTTCCCACGAACAAGGCTGGCCCGGTTAAGCCGGAGTCACGAAGAATTACACGTTCAGGAATTGGCACACCGCTTTACATCGATGTGTCGCGCACTGAGTGACCGAGGTACCCCGTTAGGGTGCGGCCTCACCGGTGGTCGAGATACCCGAGTCGTTGTGGCCGCGGTGATCGCCTCAGGTGTACCGGCCTCGTTTGTCACAATGGGTTCGACAGACAGTGCCGACGTTCAGATTGCCACGAAAATTGCCGAAACCTTTCACCTGACTCATCGCGTCGGCTATCCACAGGGAATGGTGACGGATCGTTGGGACGAAGGGGTACGCCGATTGGTTCGACAGACCGACGGCATGGTCAATTTGTGGCAGGTTGCGAATTCGATCTCGCAGGTCCAGCAGATTGACAATCTACCGTTATCACTCTGGGGAGTCGGGGGTGAAATCGCTAGCGGAGCCTATTACCGTATCCTGCGTTTGCCACCGACACTTGGGGACCGCCAAATGTTGAAAACATTCCTTTCTAGTCTGGTGGCGATAGACAGTGAACTACTTAAACGGGAAACTCGACAAGTCGCCCTCAAAAGTTTGCGCGAAACATGCCAGGCCTTTCAGGATGACGGATTTGAGCCACAGGCTGCGCCTGACGCATTCTACACATTTGATCGTGTTCGGCGCTGGGCTGGCACCAACACACGAAAGGCCTCTCCGGCTTGCGATATGTTTACGCCGTTTTGCACCATTCCGTATATCGAGGCTGCTCTTGCAATGCCACTATCTGACCGGATCACCGGACGGTTACATCGCGAGCTCATTCGCGCTACGGCACCATCACTACTCGACCTGCCCTACGATAAACAATGGCATCCAGTCCCGCAGAAACTAAGGGTTCAGCAAGTAGTCGCCCAGGCCCTCGCCCAGGCCGTTAAAGAAGCGGCACCGAGATGGCTGCTCAAAATGTTGCGGGACGGTGCCAAGCAGTTGCGCCAGAGACAATCGAAGGATAAACCTGGCCCCGTGCAGGCCGACTGGGTTGAGGCAAAGCGCGAGACGATCGTGGATGTCTGTCTCAACCAACGTCGGTCCGTATTATGGGACTACGTGGACCGCCGATCATTCGAACAGATCATGTCGTCCAAGACTGCGGAAAAAGTTCGTCGTCAACACTGCGCAAAGATTTTGTCGATTGCCACGTTGTTCTACTACGAGGCAGAACGATCAGCAGACTGCGAGTTGAGAGCACACTGGCACCCACACGAACCGATGCCGCTCCTCGTTGGTCGACACTCCTAGTCATCGTCACCAAGCACAACGGTTGCTGACATGCGAATCGATCCCCGCATAACACTTCACCGTAACCTTCTTTGTATAAGTGATGAGAACCGCCGCCGAGTCGTGAGGCCAACTGATTGGAGACCTCAGTTGCAGAAATTCTTAGCTGCCATGGTCAACTGACATGGCCTGAGTCGCACCAAGTGATTTGTTGGACATGTCCAACAAAATTTCGTTCTGTTGACATTCAGGATTCCTCAAGAGCTGCATGGTGTGATTCACTCTTCAAAGCTCATGGGAGGTTTGGAATGACCAGAAGGGAACTGCGAGATGATCAATAGAAGACAATAGAAGACAATCAAGAATTTTCTGCCAGAGGTAAGAAGGCCGATCCGGAGCGAACGGCGAGGGATATCCGAAACTTCATTGACGCGATTTTATGAATTGCCTGAACATGGGCACTCTGGAGAGAGAGTTACATTCGAGTTTCGGGCGATGGACGGCGTGTTTCAACGCTTTAAGGCTCAGACCGACGAGTCTGAGGACATTCGTACCGCATTCCTCCACAACTTCATCCATCCTCCTTGCGAATCTTGGACGTTAGAGACTAACCCTACATCATCGTAGCCTGACTCACCCTCTCGTGCGCAAATTGGTCATTAACCGGATCTCCGAAGCCGACTGGCGAGTCGCCCCACGAGAGATCTCGGTCACCGACATGACGACGACGTTGCCGGTGTGGCAGAGACATCGACGGCGGTTCGTCTGTTGGTGCCGACCATGGCCGAGCATCATGAATCCCGATGCTCGCGCTTGCTCGAGTGTGAGAATCTAATCAAGGAGCTGAAAGAGGAACTGAGCCTGGACACGTTCTGTCTCCAGTCGTTCGATGCGACTGATGCCGCGTTCCTGACCGGCTGCGTGCTCTACAACCTGCTGATGGGATCGAGAGACAGTGCTCCCCTCCTGCTGGTGTGAACGACGGCTACGCGCGGTATGCGAATAGGTTTTCTTGGTCGTGGCCAATCTGATTCACGAAGATCGACGGCTCATGGCGCGATTCGCCATGCCTACGGAGGAGCAGCCGAGTTGCTCCGTCGGTTGCAACGCAGTTGGAATGGGACTAGAGATCGACGATGCAGACACTCGCTTCCTCTCGCGCACCGGATGCCACCGTGCCAGCCGCCCGGCCTGTGCACCAGATTCCCGTGACCTCACCCTAATTCCTCTCAACTGCAGAACTACGACTGAACCCCACCAAGGTTATCATTGTCAACGCTATCATCTTCACACTGAGCTGCACCAATCACTACACCAGTGGAGATAAAACATGAAAGAATTGTCATTGAGGCTCATCGTGAGTGCGCGGCCTAGCACCAATTCCATTGCTGACTTTCAGATCCACTTCATCATTTCCTGAAGCCAGCTGAAATCGTGCGAGAACAGGCCCATGCCAGATTATTGGCCACAACCTTTGACTTTTACGGCTGAACAGCTGATCAGCCTAACCTATTCGAACTCATACCAACCATAACCAGATCATGAAGACGTTCCTGATTGCGGATGGACCCTGATGATCTGTTGGACATGTCCAACAAGATTTCACCCCCATCATGATGTGAGGTTTTAGGGCGTGTCGTCAATTAAGCCAGATGACGGCGGCGGCGAGATACACAGCGCCAAGGAAGGTTTCGGCGCGTTTATCGTATCTGGTGGCGATGGCGCGGTATTGTTTGAGTTTGGCGAAGAAATTCTCGATCAAATGTCTGGCTTTGTACAGTTCTTCATCGTATGCACGCGGCTCTTTCCGGTTTTTCTTTGGCGGGATGACGCCCTGGACGCCTGCCTTTTTCAACAGATCAAGAACGCGCTCCTGCGCGTCATAGGCTTTGTCGGCCAGAAATGCCTGCATGCTTGTGAGAAGATCAGGCAGCAAGGCATCGGCTCCTTCCAGATCGTGCGCCTGCCCCGGTGTGAGATGAAAACCGGTTGGATTACCCAAGGCGTCGCACGACGCGTGAATTTTTGTGGTCAACCCGCCCTTGCTGCGCCCGATGCACTCTTGCGTGTTATCCCCCTTTTTGCCCCGGCGGCATGCTGATGGGCACGGACGATGGTGGAATCAATCATCGCATATTCGTTGTCGGCGTCTTCCGCCAGATGCTCGAAAACCCTTTTCCAGACGCCGCTTTCAGACCATCTCCGGTGACGGCGGTGAGTGTTCTTCCAGTCGCCAAAACGCTCCGGCAGATCGCGCCACGGAATGCCCGCCCGGTAGCGGTAAATCACCGCCTCCACGAACAGCCGGTTGTCTTTTGCTGTCACGCCGACCGTATCTTCACGGCCTGGAAGCAACTGCTCGATCCGCTCCCATTGATCGTCCCGCAGCCCATACCGTCGCACCATTCATAAGCCCCTCCATCGGCTTATGAACAGTGAAGCACAATACGATTCCTGTGTGAATCCGGAAAACGCTCAGGCCGCTAATTGACGACACGCCCTAGTTCGACCGGATGAGAATGGTGTGATTGAGGCAGATCAGCGATTACTGAGGTGGAGCCCACGGTGTTACGGCCGTGGTTTCATTTATTTCTTCGGCGACATCTCGCCGAAGTACGCCTTGCTATGCCAAAGCTCTGGTATGACTCTCAAAGGTTCAGGCTGACGAGTTTGAGAACGGTCGTACCGCATTCTCCACGACTTCACAGCCGTAGCCTCCTGATAGACCGGGTGAATAACAAACATCATCGATTTTGAATTCCTACATCTCGAATACAAGGCAGGTGATATCAGGCCGTTTGCGTAAATTTCGGAAGGATGTGTTGTGTCCATTCCAAGTTAAACCGGTTAAAGATGAAAGGATAATCCGTTCCACGCTCTGCACGTTCACAGAACAGACCATGGGCCGCGCCTGCCTTCGTCGCGACTCTATCCAGTCACCAGGCGTCGCTCAACAGATTATGGAGCTTGTGGACCCAACAATGCTGAGGAGCCACGCGCGGATAGACCATTTGAAGCACGTCGGTCAATCCCGGACACCTATCGGTCACGATCAGCTGGATGTGCCACCTTTCAAACCCTCGCCGATAGAGTTCATGAAGCTGACTGTCCCACGCTGCTTGACTATTCCCAGTGCCGCGTGTAAAGGCGAGCAACCGCTGCGTCTCATTGGCCAGGATAGCATAGGCGACGAACAGCTACACGCGCTTACAGACACCTGGCCGCTGCATCCATAAGCTGACGCCATCGAGAAGCAGATAACGTCGGTCGTCCGCAAGCAGTCCTTGATGAAGCTTGACTACTGTCTGGTCCAAGTTCCGCGTGAGCCACGAGACCGTCTGCGCACCGGCCTCTCCCTCAGCGAACAAGGTCACCATTCAGCCCACCGCCATCGCCTCAGGTCCGTAAAAATGTTTCGCGGATCAACAAGAGGACTTCGGCGGCCCGCCGCTCCAATCGCGTCAGCTCGACTTGGAAAGACGTTCGTTGACGGGTACGGGCCACTCGGATCTACAAGATGTCGAGTCTGGTCACGAAGTCGCGCTCGTAAAAGCCGTTTCTGGCATCGATCAGGGTCGGACTGCGCTCATACTTCCGCACACCAAGATAGCGATCTCGGGATTCGATTGAGAGCCGACCAAGAAAGTCTTGCCAACTCAGCCGCATTTGTTTGGCCAGATCTCCACGGAACTGCTCAGGATCTCTGCCTGCAAACGTTGCCACTGGTCGGTCCATGATGCTCGAGTCGTCATGGACGTATCCCTCATTTGGTGGAAAATGAGGTCGCTTCAGTAGCACCCAACCTACACCTTTCGTCTTTTACACAATGCAGGGTACATCGCCACAGTATCATGACGCGCGACATCAGAGACTTCAGAATTTCTGAATTCTTGAGAACGACGATCCATCGTCGAACGCTGACGATCTTGATACATCTTGAGGCGAAACGACAGGAATAGGCAACCTGTTCCAATTCACCATGGAACACATTCAGAAACTCCGCAGCGTGAGAAATGCTGTCCAAGATGGACACTTCCTCACGAGCAAGTAATCTCTACCGGTTGCGCTCCGGCGAGCTCCGCTAGTCCCATCTGATTCAATCCGCATCGTGCACGCATCGTTTCTAGTCCTTCAGACGATCCTGACCTCTCACCACGCTCACCCATGAAAGCTTCGGCGATTTTTGCTTTTTCTTCAGTTGCTCGTCGATGACAATGTCCCACTCGTAGAAACTTCTGCCTTGACTATTGAATCACATGAATGATGGCGAGCCGCTGATCCACAATCGCATCGCAGAGCGCAAACTCCATCCCGCAGAACAAGACGAACCCTGACGTGTGGCAGTCCAGACCAAGTCGTAAGGCGTGATAAATGACAGTGAGGTGAGGTGAGTTGTTGGACATGTCCAACAACCTGTCCCCCTACCAATGGTATTCGTGATTGAATCAGGATTCGACAGTTGCATGGCGATCAAGATATGAAGCAGCATGGCTGTTCGACTAGGGTGGGACGGTCACACAATGAGATTCGTCTTCTACGGCTGAGGCTGGCTTGCATCGTCGACTTGAGTGAGGCCCCATTCCAACTATGCCACAATCTGAAGTCCTGCTGAGATGTCATCAGTCGTTGAAGGCATTCCGACAGCTCCTGCGTGAACGCGGTGAACTGACTACGAAGTCGTCTGACCTGGTCGTGGCCGATCTAATTCCAAAGAAAGATAAGATCGCACCAGGCTCGCAGCCGCCACTCAAACCATCGCGATGGTGGTCTCACGAAACTCCATCAGCAGATTGCAGAGGATACGGTCGGCTCGGTAGGTTGTATCGGTCGCGTCGAGCGATTAGAGACGGAACATGTCCAGACTCAGGTTCGCTTCAACTCCTTGATCAGATGCTCACTGTTCGTCAACTCCTCGAAGATACGGTCCATGAATCCGTAATACTCAATCAGCCTTCGGACAACCACGGACCACTCCGTGAGACCTTGGCGCAGACACTAACTGGCGTCACTGCCCCTACCAGATCGACAATGAGGCTATCGTGACTACGATACGACGGATGGGTTGCCGGTCGTCTCTCTGGAATACGCTGCACCACCGACTTACACACGGGCGACTTCAAACAATAATGGAGGGAAGATCGCGAGATTCTACGCAGAACAAGAAGGACGTCATAAAGAACGGCCCATCAATGCGAAGCGGAGAGTGGAGTGGTGATTACCTGGTGAGACGTTCAGCCTACATCGCAACAGAGCAACGGCGGAATACAGAATGAATTTAGTCGGCATGGCAGGAAGCGATTGATGTCAATTTTAAAAACCAGGGGCCGGCAGAACGACTACGGTGTAATGAGGGGGTTCGAGTCGTTCCCCTCCCCATCTAAGATGGGAGAGGGGAAACGAGTGACTATGGCCTAAATGAACTTCTCATGATGCAATCAAGAATGACCGAGAATTACTGGAAAATGATTTGGTCAATTTGGCATTGCCGCGCAGGCACTTCCTCTTGCTTTCCATCCGCAAAATGTACGATCAGGTGGTTTGGTTGCTGCGGTGCAAGATGCAGATCTACCGTTCCTGATCGATCCTGAAAGATGACGATCAATGAAGGCATCGTTATCGCTGAACTGAGCGTCCGCTCCTCGCTTCTCTGCTCATCTTTTGACGAGACGATTTTTTGTTTTCGTGGTCCCCTGAGCTTCTCGGATAACGCCGATACCGTCGCACGTGTAATATCCTGAGCGGTGGAACACCACCGTTCGACATCCTTGGGAAACTCCTTATGCAGGTTCCGCAAATCGTAGAGTGTCTTAGCTGAGAGACATTTTCCTGACGTATAAATCTCATCAATGCAAGCCGGTGAATCGATGAGTGCTAAATGATTCGTGACCATGGACCGATTCACGCCAAGAAGTTCTGCAATTTGGGCCTGCTTCTCCCCCTCATCCATCTTCCTTTTGATGAACATCGCCAGCTCACGCGGTTTCAGATCCTCCCGCTGTAAATTCTCGATAACTTGCTGGTAATCGGTATGCGACCGATCGACGAACGCGGGAATCGTGGATTTTCCGACAGATTTTGACGCCCTAAGCCGGCGTGCGCCAAAATTCAAGATCCAGCGTTTCTGCTCGGTGGGGTGCGGACGGATCGACACAGGGGTTTTGACCCCGTGCAGCCTGATACTCTGCTCCAACTCCTCCATACTCTCCGCATCGAATTCTTGGCGTGGTTGAGCTGGATCTTCATCAATGTCCTTGACCGAAATTTGAAGCGGCCGTCCTAAGACTTCAGCCGTCACGGTCCGTTCTTTTGCGATCGGATCGGAAGCGGGAGCAGGAACAGGAGCGGTGCGATCAAGAGCCGTGAGATCCAGTGTCGCTGTCATTGGCTTTTTCATTCTGTAACCCCCATCGTATGAGCAACTTTCTGAAAGATCGGTTTGAGATGCATCCACGCATCGCGTGAACTTGTTTTCTGCAAGGTCCAGATCGGCGCCCCCATCGCCTGGGCTTCAGCCACGGCCGTGCGCGAGGGGATGGCGGCCATGCGCCCATCATCCAGTCGAATGAACAGCGAGGCAAAAGCCGCACAGAGCTGTTCAAAATTAGCGCGTTGAAAGGGAGTCGGCTCCACAAGATTCGGGAGGAGACCGATGAATCGGAGATCTTTATTCAGCGTGCTTTGTATTTTTAAGACTTGCGCCCGCAGCGCGGCGATGCCGTCGACGGCCTCTTGATTCAATTGAATGGGAGACAGCACAAAATCACCCACCACGAGCGAGGCCAGCACACGAATATCTGGGTTTGGATTCGTATCAATAATAGCCACATCAAACCGGTCATCTATTTCGTTCAGGAAGAGTTTGAGATTTGTCGCGAATTGATTGTGATCTTCTTCTCGTCTTTCGAGTCTCAAAAGATCGCCATGCGACGGAATCACCACGAAGTTTCCCTCCTCAATAGTGGTGACAGGATCGGTCAACAGTTGATTAGCGGTAATCGCCGAGGTGGTGGCTAGGTTCGACATGATGATGTTTTTCGACGTATTTCCCTGATGGTCTAAGTCAATGATCAACACTCGTTTCTTGAGGTATTCGACGAGAAAGTACCCAAGTTGGCAGGCAATCGCCGTTTTCCCCACGCCGCCCTTCTGATTGGCTAAGACCAACGTTTTCATCGACAGCTCTCCTTCTTCACAGGCCAGTGCCCCCTACTCGCTTCAGTTTCTTGCTTTCCCCAATGACATGCATAGCGAATTCGTCGCGTGCACTGTCTCGATTATCTTTTGACGGGTTGCACCGAAGCACTTTGACTGACAGACTTCATCGCAATCCTCATGCTTTCTAAGGACTTATCAGACTTGCCTCTTGAACCTGGCACTTCATGGAAACTACCTCGTGGATATTGAGCTCTGTTCGAGGCAAAATGTTTCATCGAGTTCGCTTGGAAAATCTTTCACTCTACATTTCCGACCGGAGCAGTATCCTAGGCAGGGAGAATTGTCAATCCTCTTCCTCCTTGAAGCGACTCTATATTTCTTAATTCACTCAATCAATGCGGCACCAAGGTTTGACTGATACCTTTAAGAACACCGTTGTGGCAGGAAATATGTGAGACGCGGGCCGGTGAATGAGTCCACGGACTGGTACAAATATTCCACATGTTCGGAGATCGATCCGATCTGCCGGTCAGGTGGAACGATCTATCGTGTGCGACATGCAGAGATTAAAAAGTTCCCCCTCTATAAACCCCTCCATTACTCCGCCCAGACCTTTCAGCCCATCCCCCGCTTCTTTGAAGCGTCACGCTCTCGAGCGATTGCGGATTCAGCAAGCGGCAGAAGGGTCAGGCGAACTTCGATGATCCAAACCAGGTAGGGTTTATGCGGTCATTACTCTGACGTTCCTGGCTACGATCCGGATCAAAAACTACCCCAATGGCTTGGGCTACCGGAATCATCTTTGCGATGACGGCAATTTCTGTCGTCTGCAGTTCGCCGCCCTACACGTACGAACACAACCCGCACCTACGTTAAAAAGTTGAGTAACGTGAGAGAATGCACTCCCATGCTCTCCGAGAACCGGACGTGAACCTCTCGGTTCATCCGGCCCCTATCGTCCAATCGCTGACACCGTCGTCCAACGCGCAAGCAGGTCAGGCTGTGGGACGCGTATCCGCCACAACCATGTCCCTGCTCGCCTCTTGTACGCGCGGAGTCTCGAGTATTTCCGTACAATTCCAATGCAGGCAGCTGCGTTGCGAGAAACCGATTTCTTCAAAAATCGATTTTGAGATAGATGCTAGTGTAATGATCGGATCGAACAAATCATCGCTCCGGATTCTTCTTTAAGAGAGGGTCTAGGAAATTCGCAACTCTCCTGGCAACTTCCTCACTCCCGCGAGTGTTCGTATGATCATGGTCTTGGAATAATTCGCTTTTCCCTTGAAGCTGAGGCAGAAGATCAAGAACATCTGTTTTCTTTTCCCGAGCCGTCCCAAAACAATCTGACGGCATTTTTCATATGCCTGCAAAATGCCTTCGTGACTCAACCCCACATATCCATACGCGATCTTCTTTCGATCTTCCTCTGCGTTCGTGGGGCTTGCAAGTGTGGCTTGAGTGACCAGAATCGGAATAGCGTGGATGTTTCTGCTGATATCAACGAACGTTTCCAGATTCAGCCTGAATTGTGCCAAGCCTAAATCTCCGACATTATTGCTCCGTTCCTCTCTGAATCTGCCCTCCGAGCCAACCCGGTGTTTCCACGCAAAGTACCTGCTCCTTATTTTGATGTATAGTTGAGAATAAGAGAGCAGGTAATCCATCGTTCCTTGATAATTTTTGAATGGATCAGCATTGGGGTTAGCGGGTTTAACCAATCGAATCAATGGGGTGTCATAGGAAAGGGAATTGAAATACTTAATATCGTTCCAGGCCTCATAAATCATGAGGTAGTCAGGTTCCCACTGCCATATCTCCGCATACAGGCGTCCGACCAAGTCGCTGCTGGTATGCCCAGGAACGCCGGCATTGATTACTTCTATCTGATGATGGCCCTTTTCCTTCAAAAACTTTTCCACTAAGTGCGGCCAATCGAATCCTTCGTCTGCGTTCAGGTCAAAAACCGTTGACCCACCAAGGACAACAATTCGCTGTACCCCTGGAGGCTTCGGGAGTTTAAATGATGCTCCTCGTGATCCATGCTCATTGATGAAATAGGTTTTGGCACTCGATGCCTTTACAAGAGGCATTTCGATCTGGTCGTTCACAGGCACAAACATTGTCCTGGCATAGACAGCCGGGACATAAGGCAATGAATGCTTCTTCACCGTATCAGGCGTGTGATAGGAGAAAAAAAGACGCACGAATATTTCTCCACAGATCAACGTGAGCACGATGAACGTAAGCACGCCGAGCAAGCGAAATAGAAGATGTTTTGACGAAGCCTCAGACATCGATCAATCTCCTGGACCGCGTCACGCGCAAATGCTGCTTCTCAAAAAGAGCTGTATTAGCCATCATACTGCAATTGAGCGGAACTGTATGGATTTCTCGAACACTTCTCCCATCAAATAGTCTACTGTTCTTAGGTAATATGAATGTCCACCCAAACTGAGAGCGTTAGCCCTCGCTTCGTTACTGTCTATTTGAATCGATGGATTGCATTCTCTATCTGAGGAGTTTCTTCAGATCGCTTGCTTCATCTCTCATCGAGATTCTGCGCTTGAAGCAGCATTCTGTGGCCCCCAGTACCAGCTTGAGCATCCGTGAGCAGTCCGATGATCGATTTTTCGTGTGCCGTTTGGCATCATAACTCGGTCCCGTAGATCCGCCCGACACCACCAAATTTCCAAGCCGATGGTCTAGTCTTCGGAGAGAAAGTGAGAGCGGGAAAAATGGAAAAAGGGAAAAAGCGCTTGGAAGTGCAGTCCTTGGAAAAGCGTTTCTCTATTAGGTGAACCCTCGGCACAGCCCTAGCCTACGATGCTTCGGCAACCCGATTCATCTCAGAATGGACATTCGCAGTGCATACCATTACTACGTCTACCCTTTCCTTTCATTCGCCAAGTTTGACGCCACAATTCGCACAGTTGATCACGGTCAAACCGGAGGGAACCCACCCTTCAAAAAATGGTTTGTGACAGTTAGGGCAATGATTCATCATAGGAGACATCCACGTCGCGATGCTCAAAATAACCCACAGAAACCCTACCACCTTCGCCACGGCATAGTTAATGGGAACGAGAATGGTGGCGAGCAAGAAGCCGCCAATCAAGACTGCCCAAAATAAGCGGCCTCGCATTCTTATTCTTACCAGGTTACGCTGAACGTCCTGAACTTCCAACATCGACTGCTCCAACACGATAGAATGCTTGTCAGATGCCTGCGAGACCGGGTTTTCTGCAAAGCCCTTCTCGCGTCAGGTTAGACTTTCCACCTGACGCGAGAGGGAGTAAGACCCGTTGGACTAGAAAATCGAGTAAATCGCCGGCGCGAGCACGCTTCCTTCAAGAAAGAATCCCAGCGCCGCCACTAGCAACAGAGCGAAGATAACGGGTGCCAGCCAGTAAGATCTCCTTTCGCCGACGAACTGGATAAATTCTCCAACTGTTCCCAGATAGGCTTTTGCTCGGGAGTCTGTAGCCATATATATATTCCTTCCTTTATATCTGAACCAGATCTCACGCTTTACCGGACACGACTGCTGACTTTGCCTTGATCTCCGAGGACCACTTCATCAGATACAGGCAACACTCTCGAAATATAATAAAAGACAGGATTGCGCCTGGATAAAACCAAAATCCTCCAAAGCGCGAGGTGATACCTCCGCACACCAAGGCGACAAGAAGCGATGAGAAATCGGCTATCGGACCGAGCGGCTCGAACACCTGCATGTGATGGCTATTGCTGAGCAATCCATCTTTTCGTACCACCTCCTGCTGCCAGGGACGTTTTTCGTATGGCTTCAGCCGATCCGTTTGCGGAACAGCCGGTAGCGAGGTATCCCTCAACACATTGTCATCGCAGGCATCGATGCAGGCATAGCACTTGATGCATTCGAGATTCGTGACTTTTCCATCAAAATGCCAAATTTCCCGACTCACATCGATTCCCTGAGGGCAGGCATTGCTGCAGTCTCGGCATCCTATACACTGAGCGACACGGGTAATCTTCGATTGAAAGGGAGACCGATTCATGAGAGGGACCATGAGCGTCACATAGGGGCAAAGTACCCGGCAAAAGGCGCCCTGCCCATAGCGAAGATTGAGCACCACGCTCATGGTGAACTGAATCAATACGGCAAACCCAAATGCGATGAAGAAGTCGTGCCAGGTTGGACTGATATCGAGGTTAAACCAAGCGGTTTTGGCAAATGCTTTTCCTTCATACCCCGGCAGATCAGCGAGCGGTGAAGGTGTCATCGGACTCACTTTCGGCTGGAACCCCGTGTTGTGAATCAGAATAATGACCGGCAACAAGAGTACAAACAACGCTCCAATTCTGAGCAGCCAACGATGAGGAGTATTAATTAGTAAGTTTTTGTCCCTTATTTCCTGGTAGCGAGGAATTTTCAGTTTAACAAGCACCCAATCCGCAAATTCGATCGCCCCTCGCATGTGGCAGACCCAGCCGCAAAAGCCACGTCCAAAAATCAAAATCGACCCTAAGATCAGTAGCACCATGATCGAGGCCGCATTGATGGTCCCGTTCGCAAGCGACGGAACTCCCATCATGGCAGTCTTGCCCCAGATCTGAACCCCGAAGATGTGCCACGCAATCATATGGAACGCGATGTAGACGTGCACAAGCGCCAACGCGATCATCCGGTACTTGTGCCGCCTCGTCATCGGCAGGTCCCCGGGAGCGGAAACCTTACATGATGGGGCTGAGTCTCGTGGAGAGCTCCGTTTCTCAATCGCGATAAGTTGAAGGGGAGGATTCATTTCCATGGTAATCCGGCCTCATCTGTTACGCACATCCTGTCTGGAAAACCAGCTTGCTCAAAGTAATTAGTCTAACACGCGATTATGGGAAACTTACTTACACCATATGAAGGAATGAAGAATACCCCTCTGAAGAGGGGTTGTCACAAAAACATGGCGACTTTCACCCAAGCAATCCGTTTATGGCCGCAGCGCTTCATATCCTCGGCCCACCAGCGCACCGTGGTGGCAAGAGCGTCACCTGGTCGCATGATCGACGAAATTACCATAAGAGCCTAGCCTCTTTGTAGTGATGAGACATCAACGGCGTTCAAAGCATAGAACCCGTCAAGGTGTCTATTCCGACTGATACACCAGTTCAATCGGTTCAAATTGTCGAATATGTGCGAGTGCTATCCCCAGAAAAGATTTCGGATAACTGTTCCTTTTGGGGATCGGGATTGACGATGTGGGCAATAGCCTCTGAAAGGACGTGGATCAGTTTTCCAGTTTCGATTGGTTTGGGCAGGCATGCAAAGGCTCCCCGATTTATAGCCAGGTCGACGACGTTTTCGTGATGCTCTGATACGAGAATGATCGGCAGCTGCGGCCACACCAGCTGACATTGGTAGAGGAGCGCGAGACCATCCAAATTAGGTGTCTGCACATCGGCGATCACGGCATCAAAATGACGGCGCCGGAGTTCGCTCAAGACCTGCAGTCCATCCGCAACCGTCGCCACCACAAAGTGGTGCAGGTCCAGTTCGCCAATGAGGAAGCTGTCTACGAACTCTTCATCACCAACAACTAACACCCGCTTGCCATAACCAATCATCGAACGCTCCTTCCGTCAGGAGTGATGCTGGCTAGTTCAGTTAAAGCGCAGGCAAAATTGATGCCTTGTTGTTGGCCCTACGTAGCCTATCGGGTTATTATTTATGTGTCGCGCCTAGCGCGGCAATCGATAGCACCTGCAAGGTATGCTTAAAGAGCATGATACTACTGTGCGATTCTGCAGCGAGCACCCTGTGCGAAAGATACCAATCAATATGGCTGAAGTGCTGGGCACCAGCCGACCTATAGACTAGTTGAAATATCGTAAGTGGAATGTGCTATCAAATTGCCTACGATCCAAGACAGGAAAAACTGATCGTACTCATCGGGGCGATTAGTAACTATAAAGAAGTCCGCCGCTGACCTCAACGCCAGGCATACACTTGAACGCTCACTCGATGAATCTAACGGTTTCTGAAGGCAACCCTTCATGTTCTAGAACTATCCCGGTACAATGGGTTGCGCTTGATCGAGGACGAGTATGACCTTCACTCCTGTCCCCTTCTACATCCTCTGCGGCTCTCTCGGCGCCGGGAAGACGACACTGTTGATGCGGCTGCTGGAACATTGGAAAACCCAGGGCCGACGAACCGGCGTACTGATGAACGAGGCCGGGTCCGTCAGCATCGATGGCCCTCGCGCCGGCACGCTTGCCGAGCAGGTCATGAATTTGGCCGGGGGCTGTGTCTGTTGCGATACGAAGGAAGATCTCTCCTGGGGCATTGCGCAACTGGTGCGCGACTCTGGATCGGATGTGCTGATTCTGGAATGTTCAGGGCTGGCCGATCCAGCTGAAGTGATCGATGCTGTGACCGATGCCTATACGGCGCGGTTGGCTTCACTTGAACGAGTCATGGCGCTTCTGCATCCGGTCTCGACAGAGGAAAGCCATTCCAGCGCCTATGTGACGACGCAAGCCATCCGTTGCGCCGATGAACTTATCTTGAACAAGCGGGACCTCTATGTCCCAGGCCATTGGGAGCGGTTCCGCGCCGGCATCCTCGAACAAAACCCCTATGCGCGTTTGTGGGAAACGTCGCATGCGAGGCTCGATGTCGCCGACCTTCTGGCTCCGCATCCATCGACGAAGCAGATGGCACCGACGAATGTGCTGTTCGGCAAGTCGCGTCCCAGCCCTTCTCAACGTGCGGCCTACCATCCCATCGCTACGACGATCCTATTGCCTGGTCCGCTGAATCGCCGACGATTCCTGGCTTGGATCAAGACGATTCCCAAAGAACTTGAGCGAGCGAAAGGCTATTTCCGATTTGAGCAGGAACCGGAGCTGCAAGAATTCCAATATGCGCTGCCGGGACAGGCCACTATCACGCCTCTCATGCTGTTGGATGAACCGGAGCCTGCGCTGGTGCTGATTGGTCGAGGATACGATGTGGACCGTCTGCGGGCTGAGCTCTTGGCGACCGTTGAAAACCCGACACGGCTGGGCTAACCATTACGACCTTACCTCGGCTTCGTTTATCGGCGTGGCAATCACTTCAAACTTTTTCCTGAACCTGGGCCATCGAAGCAGTACCCATGCCGCTCCTCCCCCGAGTAGCCCTCCGAGAACCCACCCGCCGAGCACATCGGTTGCATAATGTGCGCCGACATATACGCGAGCAAACCCGATCAGCGCGACAATCGGCCAGGTGATCCAGCCTGACCTGGGATAGAGGACTTGTAAGAACGATGCGATCGCCGCGGTGTTGGCCGCGTGATTAGACGGAAAACTGAACAAGGCTCCGCAGCCATTCAGCTCGATTTTAACAGCGTCGGCTAGTGCTCGGCATGGTCTGACCCGTTCAAAAACCCATTTGAGCTGACCCCCGAAAAAATCAGCTAGTCCGACCGCTGCTCCCAGAACCGGACCTCCCAACAACGCCTCTCGCCGATTATTCCAAATCCAATAGGCGATGGCGCAGGCTCCAGGCACATAGAGCATGCTGCGATTTCCGATTTGAAGGAAGAAGTGATCGGCAGTCGCCGACCGGCCTGCCAAGCCGTTGATCACCAGAAAGAGAGTCTCGTCCACGCCCATGCGTGCGACGATAAAGCGTTACCCGTCACTCGTCAAGCGTCAACCGATCTCTTGCCAGCCCCTGAGTTGACGAATGCCGAGTGGTGATCGTCACCGCGTACGGAAATGAATTCGGACCGTCAGCTCGCCGTCGACCGGATCGTCCCCTTTCATTTGGGGATCGAAGGTCCATTTGCCGAGTGCATTGACTCCGGCAGTCGTCAACTCACGATGTTTGCACGGCTCTAAGACCACCACCGTCACCTTCACCTGCTTGGAGACTAACAGGCGGACTTTCATCCAATCATCGAGTTCTTGACTATTGAGTGACGCAGGAATACTCGGCCATGGCGTAGACTTGGCCACAGGACCCAATTGCCGATCTTTATTGAGAGGCAGTCCATGAACATGGACCTCCGGCAACTCAAGGACGTTCTTCCTGATGGTCGCTCTCGTGTGTCGCGTCATCACTCACAACCGCGAATGCAGCAGCGGGGACAAGCACCACACAGAGTGCGCAGCACGAAACGATCTGTTTACCGACGAAACGTCCCACCAGATTCATAATAAAACCTTTCTATCAGAAGAACCATTGCCCGCGGAAGAAAAAGGAGCGCGACATACCGGCATGAGACACGCCGAGACCGATACTGCCTTCCCCTTGGTTGATGAAATACTTTTGATCCAGGGCATTCACAATATCGAATCCGAGCAACAGCTTCTGTCCATGCCAGGGCAATAGAATGACATGGTCGATCGAAACGTTATAGATCGTGTAGGAAGGCATGTGCGAGGAGTTCGTCTTTGCGCCTTCCGCCGTCGTCCGTAATCCCGACCCAAACAGGACCTGGCCGGTGAGGGTTGTCCGATCGAACAATCGATAGCTCAGGATCCCCGACGCGGTCACCGTCTGCTGGTGATCGCAATAGACTCCGCTGGAGGAATTGATGTCTCTGATCTCAGCCACATCCAATAAGAACTGGCCGGATTGTAGGCCATACCCTTTGCACTGACCCCATGCAATGTTGCCACGACCGGCCAGATGCTCCCCAAACGATACCTTGAGCGCTGCATCGGCGCCCCTGGTCCAGCCCCGTTCAAAGGCATAAGAATTCAGCAACGGTGTTGTCCCAAACTGGCCGGCGTCCAAAAAATAGTGAGCCAGCTTGTAGTAACCGGTCAGCTGCAACGTCGCCCAATCCGTCAAGGCGTGGGTGCTGCCGATCTGAAAGTAATGGGCACGCTCGGCCCGAGGGAGATTGTTGGTGGTATCTTCCGGAGCAGCCTTTGTTCCCGCTGTATTCAACTTGGCAAAGGAAATCGTTTCCAGATTTGGAGGAGTAAACATGCGGCCATAATACGCATGGAACGCATGGGCTGGGTTGTATC
>CAWKJK010000021.1:0-54916 GCA_963849655.1 uncultured Nitrospiraceae bacterium | reverse complement strand
GAGAGATTTTCTCGTTCGATTTCTTGGGATCGTCCTTGAAGTCTGGGAGCGCGACGATCCAGGTGTGCATGTCGGTGAATCGAACCGTGAGCGGGTCCGTTTCAGGATGTTCCTCGACCAAACGGATCGCAATATCTTCAGTATCCTGCCACTTCAAATCCATATTCACTCCTCATGTTCCGTCTAGTCGCCTACGGCATCGGTGCCGGATCGTCGCTACGTGACATCAGAAACCTTTTTCCCCTGCAGCCCCTTCGTGAGCGAATCGTTCAAGAGTGCGACGGTCAGAGACTTTGCGGCCTGTTCGAGGTCCGCCATGCGTGCACGGATGGCGCGTGGATCTGCTCCCGTCTTTGGCAGCGGTCAGAGCTGCCAGCGCGGTACGAGTGGCAGCAATGTTGTCTCGAGCGACGAGATGGCCTCCCTCCAGGAGAGATTTCTCCGTCGCCGTGATCATTGCACCGGCATCCAGTCGCGCTTCGATCAACTTGCGGGCGGTGACATCGTCCGAGGCAAACTTGAATGAGTCTTCGATCATTCGTTCCACTTCACTGTCCGACAAACCATAGGACGGCTTGACCTCGATAGACTGGCTTTGCCCCGGTCCGCATGTCCTTCGCCAGTACATTCAGAATGCCGTTCGCATCGATCAGGAACGTGACTTCGATGCGAGGAACGCCAGCGGGCAAGGGCGGCACCTTGAGTCTGAAACGCGCCAGGCTGCGGTTGTCCTTTGCCAGTTCGCGCTCGCCTTGAAGAATATGAATATCCACGCCGGTTTGGCCGTCGACATAGGTCGTGAACATTTCTTTGGCGCTGGCCGGGATGGTCGTATTGCGTCGGATCAAGCTGCTCATCACTCCGCCCATGGTTTCGATGCCGAGGAGAGGGGCGTCACGTCGAGCAGTAGCATATCGGTCGTTCCGCCGCTGAGAATGTCGGCCTGCACGGCCGCGCCGAGTGCGACGACTTCGTCGGGATTCAGCTCGCAATGCGGTGTCTTTCCGAAAGATTCCTGGACCCGTTGGCGAACCAGCGGCATGCGAGTCGAGCCTCCGACAAGCACCACTTCATCGATGTCGCTCGGGAGTGAGTCCTGCGTCTTTCAGGGCGAGACGGCAGGGCCCGAGCGTGCGTTCGACCAGCTCATGGTGAGGGATTCGAGCTGATCGCGCGTGAGCTCTCTCGATACCGGCCTTTGCCGTCCGGCAGGTCGAGAGTTGCCGTCGTCTTCAGCTCATCCGAGAGTCGAATCTTTGTCCGTTCGGCTTCCAGGCGGACGCGCCTGCATATGGTCGGGATAGGTGTTGAGATCGAGGCCATGTTGTTCGCGAATTTCCTTCGAGAACAGATCGGCGATCAGCCGGTCGAAGTCGTCGCCACCCAGATGGGTGTCGCCGTTGGTCGCCAAGACTTCGAAGATGCCGTTCTTCAGCTTCAGAATGGAAATGTCGAAGGTGCCGCCGCCAAGGTCGTAGACGGCGATCGTGCCCTGAGTCTTCTCTTGGAGCCCATAGGCCAGCGAGGCGGCGGTCGGTTCATTGATAATTCGTAACACCTCAAGCCCGGCAATCATGCCCGCATCCTTCGTCGCTTGCCGCTGGCTATCGTTGAAATAGGCCGGGACAGTGATGACAGCCTTGGTAATGCTCTCTGCCGAGATGCGCCTCGGCCCGTTGCTTCAGTTCCTTCAGGATCATGGCCGAGATCTGCGGGGGCGAATAGGTCTTCTCCCCGAGCTTGATGCGGATGACCCCGCCCTGTTCCGTGAAGTGTATAGGGAAAGTAGGCGCAGCTCGCTTTGACGTCGGCCAGGCTCTTTCCCATGAAGCGTTTCACGGAATAGACCGTCCGTTCCGGATTGCGCGTCAAGTGCTCTTTCGCGGAGTCGCCGACGATGAGGCCGTTGTCGGTCATTGCGACGACGGAGGGAACCATGGTTCGCTCGTTTCGCTCCGGGATGACGCGCGGCGTTCCCTCGTCCATATAGGCGACGAGCGAATTCGTTGTGCCGAGATCGATGCCGACGATACGTGCCATAGTGGTATTATCCGATGGTTGCGACGAGGTCGTTGACGATGTTCTTGACGTAGGTGCGGTTGGAGAGGATTCGCGCATCTGCTTTGAGAATCGGATTCGCGTTCGGCGCGCGGTCTGGCTCGTGGCTTCGCCGCGATCTTGCAGAGCGTCCCACTGTACTGCAAGAGCTGTTGCAAGGCGAGTCTCCATGTCCCGCTGCCGCTGTTCGAGCGTCGTCCGTTCCGATTGGAGTTTCGCGCGGAGTGTCGCTGCGGTGTCTGAGGTACGATCGGTCGGCTCGGTACTCGTTCGAGGTGTCTTGCAGCTCGAGGATTTCCTCGAACAGGTCGGCGGGAGGAGAATCCGAATCTCTTTCACCGACCCGGCTTCCAGATCCAGTAGATACTCGGCCCGTTGGATCGGGATCTCGGAAGCGTTCGATACGCGGTATTCAGCAGGGCTGAATTGCCGAGGCTGATGGTCTGCTCGGCGTCGCTCTTGTTCTGATAAAAATCAGGATGGAACGCGCGGCTCAATTCGTAGAATTTGGCTTCCAATTGGCGCTGGATCGATCGTGAGGCGGCGGGGGAAGCCCAGGCAGGTGAAGTAATCGAGTTCTTTCGACACCGGCTGGACCTTCACGCATCGGTCACAGAAGTATTCACCGGACACTTCAGACTGGCAGTGCCAGCACATGCTGCGAGCCATCTGCAGCTCGCGAGGGCTTGAGCTGTGGGTGTGCTGATGGTCCATCCCGCTACCTCTTGTGACAAGACGGGCATGGCAGCCTGCCATGCCCGTGGACGGTACGATGCTCTGCTGACACTGTTACGCCGAGAAGGACTCTCCGCAACCGCAGGTCTTGTTGGCATTCGGATTGACGAACTTGAAGTTGCCGCCCATCAGGTCTTTTTGGAAATCCAACTGCGTGCCCTGAAGATAGATGGCGCTCTTGGCATCGACAATAACTTTCACGCCATCGAAGTCATAGACCTGGTCGTACTGGCCGATCTTTTCATCGAAGTTGATCGTATAGCTGAGGCCGGAGCAGCCGCCGCCCTTCACGCCGAGGCGGAGCCCGCCTTCAGTCGAGGCCTTGCACATTGATGAGCCGTTTCACTTCCTTCAGCGGCTGCGTCGCTGAGCGTAGATCACCGGAGCTTGAGTGTCTGCGTTCGTTGTATCCATGGTGCGCTCCCTTCGTCACGGTTACTTGGCGTCGGCCAGTGCTCGTCAGCTTTCTTCTGGTAGTCGGCGAGGGCGGCCTTAATGGCATCTTCGGCGAGGACTGAGCAATGGATCTTAACCGGCGGCAGATTCAGTTCCTGCACGATGTCGGTGTTCTTGATCTTCCCGGCTTCTTCGACCGTTTTGCCCTTGAGCCATTCGGTGGCGAGGCTCGAGCTGGCAATGGCGGATCCGCAGCCGAAGGTCTTGAACTTGGCGTCCACGATCGTATCGTTCTGAACCTTGATCTGCAGTTTCATGACATCGCCGCACTCCGGGGCTCCGACGATGCCGGTGCCGACCCCGTCTTCTTCTTTCTTGAAACTCCCCATGTTACGGGGGTTGTTGAAGTGGTCGACGACTTTTTCGCTATAGGCCATGGTGTCCTCCGAATATATCGCTCACAGTAGTGATATCTCAGGTTAGTGTGCTGCCCATTGAACGGATTTCAAGTCGATGCCTTCTTTTGCCATTTCATACAGCGGTGACATTTCACGGAGCTTGGTCACCACTTCGATAATTCTCTTGTCCAGCATAGTCAACCTCTTCGTCGAGGGTGAAGCGCCCCAGGCCGAATCGAATGGAAGAATGCGCGAGTTCCGCCCCCACGCCTAATGCGCGTAGTACGTAGGAGGGCTCCAGGGTGGCTGAGGTGCAGGCCGAACCGGACGACAGGGCGATATCCTTCAGCCCATCAGCAAGCGACTCGCCTTCTACATAGGCAAACGAAGATGTTGAGGTTGTGCGGGAAGCCGCTGTGTCGGATGGCCGTTCAGATATACTCTCTTCGAGCGCTTTCGTGATAGTGGCATGCAGACGATCGCGCATCACCGAGAGCCGCGCGCCATCCGCGGCCATTTCTTGTTCGCACAGTTCGCAGGCCTTGCCGAAGCCCACGATCAATGGGACCGGGAGAGTGCCGGAGCGCATGCCGCGCTCATGTCCGCCCCCGTCCATTTGAGCCGCGATGCGAACCCGAGGATTCTTTTTCCTGACGTACAGGGCGCCGACGCCCTTGGGGCCGTAGATCTTGTGGGCGCTGAAAGACATCAAGTCGATACCCATGTCCTGAACATCGATCGGGACTTTCCCGACGCCCTGAGTCGCGTCGCAATGAAAAAGAATGCTCTTTTCCTTCGCGATCTTTCCGATTTCTTTGATTGGGTTGATGGTGCCGATTTCGTTGTTGGCAAACATGATGGAGATCAAGATCGTTTTGTCGGTGATGGCGTTACGGACATCCTCTGGATTGACCATGCCGAACTTATCGACCGGTAGGTAGGTGACCTTGATGCCGCGCTTAGCTTCCAGGGCTTTCGCCGTATCCAGCACCGCACGATGTTCGGTGGCCGAGGTAATAATGTGGTCGCCCTTCTCGTGGTACATCTCGGCGACGCCCTTCAAGGCGAGATTGTCCGATTCTGTCGCGCCGCTGGTGAAGACAATTTCTTTCGCGTCCGCATGGATGAGCTTGGCAATCTGTTTCCGCGCGTTTTCGACACCTTCTTCGGCTTCCCATCCGAATGCGTGGTTTCGGCTGGCAGAGTTCCCGAACTTCTCCGTGAAATAGGGCAACATTGATTCCAACACCCGAGGATCCATCGGGGTGGTCGAATGGTTATCCAGATAAATCGGGAACTTCATCGCTCGACTCCTTGTTGTTCCGTGGCGACGGATTGAATGGTGATGAGTGGGGTTCCCCCCATCATATCTTGCAAGGTCATATTGTTCAGCAGTTGATAGATGCTGCTCTGGATTTTCAACAGTGGGGTTCTGATGTTACAGTGCTCACGTTGCATGCAGGCATCGCCTTCTTTCTCGTGTGAGCAATCCATGATGCCGAGGGGCCCTCCAGGCTTTCCAGCACCTGGGCAATCGTGATCTCGCGAGGGTTCTTGCCGAGCAGATAGCCGCCTTTGGGTCCGTTGTGGCTATCGATGAGTCCGCTCTTGGCCAAGGTTTGTAAGAACCTTTGCCGAGCAATTCCACTGGAATGTGGTACTCCTCTGCGATCTCTTTCGTATTCACTACGCGGGCTCGCGCGACATCGCCGTATTGGTTGGCCGCAATGTGCTGGAGTGCCATCAGCCGTAATCCGCCTTTTTTGATAATTTCAACATTGCCCTATTGCCGATCTGTTAAAGTCGGAGACTATAATGATCTCCGATCAAATGAGTCGTACAAAAGGTATCACGTGATCTTTTATGCTGTCAAGCGGAGGTGAGGCCGGAAACGAGAAATCGGGTCGTTCGACCTTAACGCGTAACTGGTGGGCGATGAACTTTTAACTTCTTGCAACCCAAATCAAGTCTGAGTAAGAAAAGGGGCTGAATAACATGGGCGGGACAAATCCCGTATATTGAAAAGGCCGACGTTGAGCTACCGACTAAACCTCCTATTCCGTGACCTTTATTTTTCCTGATAAGACCGAAAAGACAGGTCGAGGTCCAGCCGGATAAGCATTCCTTACGATGGCCACCGGGCCTACCGGGAGAGATTCAGACATTGCGATGGGCACGGCATTGGGTTGGAACATGTGTGCGGCGGGGTGTGCGCCTGCTCGACCTGTCACGTCATGGTGAAGCAGGGATTGGAAACCTGCAATGAAGGGACGGATGATGAGTATGATCAGCTGGACGAAGCCCCCATCACGACATTACAGTCTCGCCTCGGGTGCCAGTGTGTGCCGAACGGAACTAAGGATATCGTCGTCGAAATTCCAGCCGTCAACAAAAACCTCGTGCGGGAGGGGCACTGATTTCGTCTCGTCGAGCGCTATTCGTTAAACGCTATAGAAAGGAAGAATCTCACGATCTAACGGTTAACGATTCACGACCAACCATTTTTAGTCGTACGTCTCTATCTTCACCTCCTTGCGGTCGTAACCTCCTTCCGTAAAATATGTACGCAAGGGACGAACGAAAGCCTTGGTTCCACACAGCATGGGAACGACTTTTGGCTGTCCTTTGACCAGCGGCGCGAGCATGGCCAAGGTTTTTTCAACGGCTTCCGACTCTCCATTCTGAGCGACCAGCGGAAGATAGCGGAAAGAGGGATATTGCAGGGCCATCGTGAGCCATTCTTGATGGAACAAGACCTCGTCTTCGTTGGGTGCCAGGGCAATCAATAAGACGGGAGTTTGGATTTTTGAAAAAAACATCTGCTTGAGGAGACATCGCATTGGGACAAGACCGGTGTAGCGGCCTATGAGCAGCCACTCTCGATCGAGTGGTTGAGGTAGGATGAAATTTCCATAAGGGCCTGACAAGAGAACTTCATCTCCTGACCTCAGCTCGTAGAGATAATTGGAACCCAGTCCGCCGGGCACGCGATCAAATACCAGTGTTAACTCCCCATAGGGCGACGAAGGATCGGCCATAGAATATGCGCGGTTGAGCGGCGGTTTTGGTCCCACCGGTAGTTTGAGGGAGACCCACTGTCCCGGTTGAAAGGAAATCCTGCTGGTCTTGGGTTTGACCACGAGTTGGCGGACGTGGGGTGTGAGATCGGTGACAGAAAGTATCGTGGCAGGCTGCGAAAGTTCGGCCATCCTCGCCTCTCGACATCGTCTTAGCAGAAGCCGTCAGGAGATGGAAGCGGCAGGATGATGTACAAGGATTTTCACTGCATGGTATAGATGTGCGGTCTGTTGCGCTTGAAAAGGGACCGCCCATCATGAGTGACGTTCGCGTTCGGTTTGCGCCCAGTCCGACGGGATTTCTCCATATCGGAGGAGTGCGTACAGCTCTGTTCAATTGGCTGTTTGCGCGGCAACGACAGGGTGTGTTTATTCTCCGCATCGAGGATACCGATCAAAGTCGCTCGACGGATGAATCGATTCAGGCCATCCTCGCGGGAATGAAATGGGTCGGCCTTGATTGGGACGAGGGACCATTCCGCCAAACGGAACGGATGGATCTCTATCGTAGCTATGCCATGAAGTTGTTTGAGAATGGGCATGCCTACTGGTGTGTGTGTAAAGCGGAAGAATTGGAGGCTCGGCGAAAAGAAGCGGAAGCCAAAGGGCTGTCGCCTCGCTACGACAGCCGTTGCCGCAATCTGAGAATCGCAAGCCCGCCAGGGGACGCCGCCCTTCGATTCAAGGCTCCGCAAACGGGCCAGACGATGATCGATGACCTCATTAAGGGAACGGTCGTGTTCGATAACACCGTCGTGGACGATTTGATCATTCTCAGGTCCAACGGTTATCCCACCTACAATTTTTCGGTCGTGATCGACGATGCGTTGATGGGCATCACGCACGTGGTGCGGGGAGACGACCATCTGACAAACACGCCGCGCCAGATTCCCATTTTTGAAGCCTTGGGGTTTGCCGTGCCACGTTTCGGACATCTGCCAATGATTTTAGGGGCGGATAAAACGCGGCTCTCCAAGCGTCACGGCGCCACGTCGATCATGGCGTACAAAGACCTGGGTTATCTCCCCGATGCCATGGTCAATTATCTGGTCAGACTTGGCTGGTCACATGGGGATCAAGAACTCTTTACCCGGCAGGAGCTGATCGAAAAGTTCTCGTGGGATCACGTGCAGAAGTCTGCGGCAGTCTTCAACCCGGACAAATTGCAGTGGTTGAATGCCGAATACATCAAGACGAGCGCTCCATCACAAGTTGCCCAAGCGCTTGTGCCGCTGTTGGAGCAAGCGGGGTTGAGGAAGGAAGTCGAATCCGTTTCGGATGAATGGCTTGCACAGTTGGTAGTCTTGGTGAAGGAGCGGGCGAAGACGTTGGTCGACATGGTGGAGTGGGTGAAGCCGTATTTCGGGCAGTCGGTTACGTTCGATGAGGAAGCGGTGAAGAAGTTTCTGACGCCGACCATCGTTCCGGTCCTGAGCAAACTGAGTACGCGGTTTGAAGCCTTCCCGGCGTTCTCGAAGACGGAATGGGAGAATAGCTTCAAGCAATTGGTTCATGAAGAGGGCATGAAGATGGGGCAGCTTGCCCAACCGGTTCGCGTTGCATTGACCGGGCGAACGGCAAGTCCTGGACTCTTTGAGGTGATGGAAGTGCTGGGTCGTGACCGGACTTTGTTTCGCCTCCAAAAGGGACTTGAACGCGCCTCCGTGGGATGAAAGGGCCTCCTGCCAAACCCGCGTCGATCTTGACGGAATTGCGATTGATATATTACTGTGAATCCCGGTTGGGGGATCGTCTAGCGGTAGGACGTCAGTCTCTGGATCTGACTACCTAGGTTCGATTCCTAGTCCCCCAGCCAAAATTTCTCTCTCGTGCCACTTCCACAATTTGCCTCCGTACCGCGCTGGGGGATCGTCTAGCGGTAGGACGCCGGCCTTTGGAGCCGGCTACCTAGGTTCGATTCCTAGTCCCCCAGCCATTTGCTTACCAAGAGATGTCTGACTGGTTCTCAATCCATTGATGCCATGTCGATCACGAATCGAAACTTCACATCGCCTCGCATGACCCGTTCATAGGCTTCGTTGACTTGCTGGATGGGGATCAGCTCGATATCGGACTCAATTTGATGCTGCGCGCAGAAGTCGAGCATTTTTTGCGTTTCTTTGATCCCGCCGATGAGGGAGCCGGCGAGACGCCGTCGTTTAGAAATGAGGGAAAATGCCTGAATGGGAGTCGGTGTTTCGGGTGCGCCTACGAGGATCATGGTGCCATCCGTCTTGAGGAGGTTCAAATAGGCATTGTAATCGTGTGGGGCGGAGACCGTGTCGAGGATATAGTGGAAGTACCCTTGGAGCTTGGTAAAGGTCTGGGGATTTGAGGTCACGACAAAGTTCGCTGCGCCCAGCCGCTTCGCGTCCTCCCGTTTATTCTCCGATGTGCTCAAAACCGTGACCTCGGTGCCCATCGCCTTGGCGATCTTCACCGCCATGTGGCCAAGGCCCCCAAGACCGACGACGGCGAGTTTGTGATAACGACCGACGCCCCACTGACGCAGGGGAGAGTAGGTCGTAATTCCCGCACAGAGCAGCGGGGCTGCTCCCGCCGGTGAGAGCGTCGAGGGAATCCGGAGGACATAGTTCTCGTCCACGACGATCTGCGTTGAGTAGCCGCCCTGAGTGATCCGGCCGGTTTTATCCTGTCCGCTATAGGTCCAGAGTGTGCCTCCGTCGCAATATTGCTCCAGGCCCTCGCGACAAGCTGTACAGGTTCGGCAGGAATCCACGAAGCAGCCGACGCCGGCTCGATCACCAACCTTGAAGGCTGTCACGGATGTGCCGACTTGCGTTACAGTTCCGATGATCTCATGTCCGGGTACCATCGGAAACAGGGAGATGCCCCACTCGTTACAGGCCTGGTGAATATCCGAGTGGCAGATGCCGCAATGCGAGATTGTGATCAAAATGTCCTGCGGACCGACTTCGCGTCGCTCGAAGGAAAACGGTCGCAATCTTTCTTTGGCGGCCATCGCCGCGTAGCCTTTAGTCGCGAGCATAGACTGTTCTCCTCTGCAAGGTGAGCAATAGTGTGACCTTAGCAAGTTCACTCCAACTTGCCAATAGTGGAACCCCACGGCTTGACCGCCGTGGTCTCTGGTAGCGACACCTCATCGAAGTGTGTCCTCCTAGACCAGGCTTCGGACAAATCAGACTTACCGTGGCTTCCTGCGTAGATGGGTAGAGAAAGCGGACTCTTTCATGAACAGCAATAATCGACCGCTGTGTGGAGCGTCTGAAATGCAGTTCGGTGAGGTGAAACAGAACTCTGCCGACCCAGGAAGCGGGCACTCGGTCGACGCGCCTCCCTCAACTCCTCGTTCGGTCTTCGCCCCGATGCTCGTCTCCGGTGGGGGGGTCGGGAATAACCAGCTCGGTTGTAAGCGTCGGACCTGGAATACGATATTGTTCCGCGGCCCACGTTCCCAGATCCGTGAGTTGACAACGCTCAGAACAGAATGGACGCCAGGGATTTGCTTCCCATGTCGTGGGTTGGTGGCACAGGGGACAGGTCATGGGCGTAGTGTAACGTCGAAACCGAATGAAGTACAGTCGCTGGATCGCCGGTTGATATCATCGCCGGGGTGCTTGCTGGGCTTTCTCAACCTTGGCCCAGGTATCTTTGAGAGAGACGGTTCGATTAAAGACCAAAGCCTCGGGTGACGAATCGGAATCGACACAAAAATACCCCTGGCGCTCGAATTGGAAGCGGGAACCGGACGCGGCTGAGCGAAGGCTTGGCTCAACCAAGCAGCCGGTGAGGAGCTCCAACGACTGAGGGTTCAACGACCGTGTCCAGTCCTGTTCAGGCGAAAGTTTGGCCTGGTTGGCGACAAGAAGGGGTTGATAGAGACGGATAGCTGCCGTGGCTGCATGTGACGCCGACACCCAGTGAATGGTAGCTTTCACCTTGCGCTGTTCTTGTGACGATCCGCTTCTGGTCTCAGGGTCGTAGGTGCAGTGCAGCTCGACGACCGTACCGGTCTGAGGGTCCTTCGTCGCGCTCACACACTTGATGATGTATCCATAGCGCAGCCGGACCTCCCGGCCAGGCGCGAGACGATAGAACTGTTTCGGTGGGTCCTCCCTGAAATCATCTTGCTCGATGTACAGCGTCCTCGAGAAGGGAATCTTTCTCGTTCCCACGGAGAACGTCCTCGGGATTATTCACGGCGTCGAGTTCTTCAACGACATCTTCCGGATAATTGTCGAGTACGACTTTCAACGGTCGAAGCACGGCCATCACACGCGGTGACCGTTTATTTAAGTCCTCTCGGATGAAGTGTTCGAGCAATGGCATCTCGACGATCGCATCGCGCTTCGCGACGCCGATGTGTTCGCAAAAGGCGCGAATCGCTTCGGGAGTCACCCCTCGTCGACGGAGGCCTTTCAAGGTGGGAAGGCGCGGATCATCCCAGCCGTCCACCAATTTCTTGTCGACCAATTCGAGAAGCTTGCGCTTGCTCATCACCGTGGAGGTGAGATTCAGTTCGGGCAAATTCGATTTGCTGCGGACGATGGGGAGTGTCAGCTTCGGCCACGACCCAATCGTAGAGGGGACGGTGATCCTCAAACTCCAGCGTGCAGATAGAGTGCGTGACTCCTTCGATGGCGTCAGACAACGGGTGTGCAAAGTCATACGAGGGATAGATGCGCCATGCGGTTCCTGTCCGATAGTGAGCGGCATGCCGGATCCGATAGAGGATCGGATCTCGCAGATTGATGTTTGGGGAACCCATATCGATTTTGGCGCGTAGGACATGGGCTCCGTCGGCGAATTCTCCGGCTCGCATGCGGGCGAAGAGATCCACATTCTCGTCGGCGGATCGGGTTCGATAAGGACTGTCACGGCCTGGTTCGGTGAGGGTGCCGCGGTGTTCTCGGATTTGATCCGCTGTGAGGCTGTCGACGTAGGCGTTGCCTTTCTTGATCAAGCTCATCGCAAAAGCATAGAGCTGCTCGAAATAATCCGATGCATAGAACACCTTGTCACGCCAATCAAACCCCAACCAGCGAACGTCTTCCTGTATGGCGTGAACGTACTCGGGGTCTTCGGTGGTGGGATTCGTATCGTCGAATCTCAGGTGGCAGATCCCTCCGGAAGTCTCATTCGCGATTCCAAAATTCAGCGCGATGGCCTTGGCGTGACCGATGTGGAGATATCCATTGGGCTCGGGAGGAAATCGCGTGACGACCCGTCCGCCATGCTTGCCTGCCGCACGGTCGGCTGCGATGAGATCTCGAACGAAATTCGAAGAGGTTGAGGGCTCAGGTGTGCTCATGAAGTCTTGGGTGAATCCTTGGCACGGTCATGTGTGGACGAGAGATCCAGACTGGAGTTCTACCATAGACGGGCCGATGGGAGGAATGGGAAACGGCTACGTAGAGGGCTCGATGGCGGAGGCGTCCGACATCCGTGTCGGCATGACGTTGAAATCCTTTTGGGCGATGAGATGGCCCTCCATACGCAGCCGGAATTCATACCGACCAGGTGCGGGAAAGATCAACAGAGGAATATTGATCCCGAAATCTGAAATCTGGAGGCGATCGCCGATCTCGATGTTGGGAAGCGTGGCCCGGCAGACCAGTTGTTCGGTGTTGAGGTAGATCAAGTCGATATCAAAATGGTACAGGCCTTCGGCATCGGTGAGGCAGAAGTAGAGGCCCATATGCTGATGCTGGAACGGGAAGGTAGCCGCTTGTAGATGAGTAAAGATCCCGATCAGGCTTTTCTTTTTCGTGAGACTGTCCTCGATCACCTGGTCACAGACGAGAAATGCCTGGACGGTCGGTTTTGGGATTTCGTTCATTGTCGTCATTCTAGAGAAAGGAGGAAAAAGGGTAAAACGGTTCTCGCTTTTCCGCAGAGATGAGGAGAGCGCACTCTGTCCTCAGGGAAGACGGTAAGGATCGAAAAACTCAGGAGTCGAAGAATGGGTGAAAGACGAACTGGATCAACCGAGGATGGCCGGTCCGCCTCGTGCTTCCACGATGTTTCCGAACAGCGCCGTGCCTGAGCCGATCCGGCAGTAGTGGGGAGTGATCTCTACCAGCATTCCCTTGTGCGAGTACAACTTTCCGCAGGTGATATCGACTTTGTGCTCTGATGCCATGCGTGCTTCGAAAACGAGATGCCCCGACTGCAGATCTGTCACCCAGAATGGAGGGGCTATCAACAGACGAAAGCCGCTGGCCTAGCGGATCATCGATGGTAAATCTCTCGTTGTCGTTCAATGTGAGAACGTTTCTACGCAGGTGCGCGATCCGGACGCCACGCTCGTTGTAGAGATCAAGGGTGGCGAGAAGCAGCCCCGGATCAGGTTTTACCTCAATGACGAGTTGCTCTTTTCCGTGAATCTTGACGACGCCGTTGGTGCTGCGAAAAATGTTGGATCCGATCCTCAGCTCGAGTCTTGGTTTGGAGAGTACTCCTGCCGTTGCCGTACGACCAAAGGATTCGGTCCGTACGGGGCGCCACTGAGTCATCCATTTATTAACCACCTCGAACCACGATGTTCTCCGACCGTGCGGAGGTTGATATAGAGCATATGGAGCTTCATCAAAACATTAGGTAGGCTAGGCTTTCTGCTTCGACCTGTCAAGAACGTTCAATGCGGGCAGAGCCATATATTATGGCTCCATGCAAACGGCCCAATGGAACGATCCCAAAGAGCTCCACTCTCGGAGGAGCGGCTCTTCGTTGCAAACGGAAAACCGCTTATGCTACGGTCCATTCCTTGGACAGTTCTGGAATGGTCCCATCGTCTAGCCTGGCCTAGGACGGAGCCCTCTCAAGGCTTAAACACGGGTTCGAATCCCGTTGGGACCACCACACTTTCCTTTCCCTGGGAGGCCTAGCGAAGACCCAGCGCTTTCCGTCGAAGAGGGAGCTGAAAATGTTGCAGAAGTTGGCGTAGATTAACCGTGACCGGGTAGTTTCCTGAAGGTTCCAAATCCAGCTAATCTTAGTAACGGGGATTGAATCATGAACCTGGTGACCTTTCGCTTTCGCCAGTCCCAGGCCGTGGACTTTTATTGGAGCCTCGAGTTGGCTAAGCGAGGATCTCTACGCGAATTCAAGGTACATCCCAACATCACCATTTATGAGTCGACTTTCGACCTCCTGAACCCGATTCAAGTAGGACACGCCTTGTCCCTGGCAAAGGCCTTGGTGCTCGACAAGCGAGCCGAAGTCTTCTCGGGAAACACGTCGTTGACCATGGTTACCGTCCGTGATGTGTTGCAGTGCTATCAGCAATCGATGCAGGTCGACGATCATCATGCTCATTGTTGGTTCAAGATCCGGCTCACATTTGACCTGACCGTGACACGATTCGAGGTGGAGTCCGACGACTTGGCGAAGTCGTTCGTGTTCCCGTGTCGACGTGCGGCCACACATGCCTATGGCATTCACTATGATCACCCAGGGACGATCTACGACCAACTGAACTCGGCCTTGTGGCGTGCCGGCACACGTTGGTGTCCGCGGCTCGCGGATCTCTCAGAAGTAAAACTCGTCAACGTGGAGTTGCAGACTAAAAGATAAAGAACCGCTCCAGACTTGGGGAAAAGTGGCGAAACCAGCGATAATAAATGGCGAAGTCGTCGTTGAATTCAAACATGGGTTCGAATCCCGTTGGGACCACCAAACCAAGCTCGCTCGTGCCGCGGCCTCTTTATCGTTTGTCGAATTTGGCGGCCGCAGATAAAACCCTCAGCCTTATCTTTCTAGTACCGCACTTCGTGTGGGCCGCCCGCAATTCAGGCGAAGCCTCCTATTTCACTCCCAAGTATCAACTCATCACACCGACGATCGTGATGTACGAGGTATACAAGAAGATCAAACGGGAACAGGGCGAGGAGACGGCCTATTATTTGCAGGACGGCTCAATACAACCGAGGTGGTTCCACTGACGGAATCGATCGCCCTCCTAGCCGCAGATGTGAGCCTGCGACACGGATTAACAATGGCGGATGCCATTGGATATGCAACCGCAAAGTATCAGGATGCCGAGGTGGCGATGGAGACCTAACAGGATTTGCCCCGAGTGGTGTACGTCAGATAATGCCAGTAAAGAATAATAAATCGCAATATGGAGAGTCACCCCTTACACACCTGAGCAAGTCGAAGCTTTCAAGCGGTGCAAGATCAAGAACTGATCCTCAATTTCGCGCGAAGAATCGAGCCGTAAACTTGCTTGCCGAGGCTAGCTTGATTGCCTTCGACTAAGACTGTGCATTTGCCTAGTGACAGGATGCAATATCGTGCGTTACGATGTCAGAATAGATGCAGGCAATGTAACGATACAACGATACATGGATAGGATAAGGAGGATGTCATGAGGCCGAAACACGTATTGACAGCCTTGGCGATCTTCGCAGTAACTGGAGCAGTCAGCGTTCCGAATAGCCTTGCCGTGGCTTGGCGGCTGGACGTCAGCGACCGACGCGGTTCAGCGTGGGACCAGTTGATCCACACTGTGGGCGACCCCCAACATGCCCTGAGTACCAGACATTGGGGCACCCCGAGCACGGGCCCATCCCTTTCTCAAATCGTCGTTTCTCAGATCATCAATCCGGCCATACAGGGGAGACTGGTTCATCCAGCAACCAAAATCAAGATGACTCCAAACCTTCTGACTTTCTGAAAGAATCGCCTGGCTCCCTGACTGCGCCTTTCAGTGAAACCATTTATGGACGGACTCCGTCGACGCCGAGTGCTGATCCATCGGTCAGGGACTTGAGCCATGAGTGACCCGTCAATAATAAGGTAGAGGTGTGACTGCACGAGGGGGAGGGTGACTTCGCTCCAACCTGACGCCAAGGCCATCATTTTTCCGGTTCCTCCGCTCAACGAGGTAGACGTGGGAGTCATAACTCCTCAGAAGCTGCACGTGATGGCAAACCTATCCTCCTCACGGAGTTTCGTTTCTTTGTGCAGAGCACATGTCGCGTGATGGACTAGATCCCGCCCTGTGTCTTTATAGTAACCTGGCCCCGTGACTGGCTGGGATTTTTGCACCACCTCTTCCGGTAGTTCTTCGCTGGCGCTCCGGACCGCCATCAT
Source organism: uncultured Nitrospiraceae bacterium (assembly GCA_963849655.1). GTDB lineage: Bacteria > Nitrospirota > Nitrospiria > Nitrospirales > Nitrospiraceae > Nitrospira_D. The sequence goes on along the minus strand of CAWKJK010000021.1, from coordinate 39,174 downwards.
AATTATTTGTTTTTGAACAGGCGGTACGGGTACGTCAAAGCCTAAGAAAAATCGACTTCTCTAAGCTCGATCATGAGACGGGTTTTTAAACACAGTGTGTAGTGACTAAGGAGCAGCAAAGAAACCTGAAGGTCATTTTGACAGTTTTCAAACATCTCCAGGAATGACTCGTTCTTGATGCAAAGCTCGCCCGACCCGGAACCACGCCAGCGATCCACTTTTTCATACTGCAGTCAGCGGACAACAGTTCAATTCGCTACGCCACTTCGGGTACGAGTCATCAAGGAATCCACTCGTAAAAATTCTTCGACTTCCTGACGTTCTGCATGCACGACCGAACCTTTCATTGACGCCTCTGTTCTTGGTTGTGTATAAACAAATGAACACTTTTGAGTTTCTCAAAGGATCGTATGTACGCACGCGAGTTTCGTGACGGCGCAAAAGACGGATTGGAAGCGCTTGAACCGCTTGATCCCGACAAGATCACCTCGTTCGGCGATTTGCTTGAGGCCATGGGCAAGACTGCGTTCGGAGGTCGGCATGTCGGCAAGGCGTTCGATGTGCTGTGGGCGATGATCGAGGACCCAGACTGCCACGTCGTGCTGACGTTGTCGGGCGCGATGACCATTGCCAAGATGGGCAAGATCATCAGCGACGATGATCGATCGAGGTATGGTGCAAGGTATCGTCTCGACCGGAGCGTTGATCGCCCATGGTCTGAGCGAGTCGGTCGGTAAGACGCATTATCGGCACGATCCGTCGATGAGCGATCGAAGAGCTCTTCTCGGAAGGGGTACAATCGCGTCTACGACACGCTGGAGATGGAAGTCGAATCTCAACTATGTCGAGCACGTCGTCGCGCGACACGATGAAGCGCCTCAATCATGACCAGCCGCTTTCATCCGAAATCATCACGCGGGAGCTTGGGAAAACGCTGACCGAGGAATTAGACGGCGACGGAATTCTCAAAAGCGCCTATTGAAAAAGGTGCCCGATCTATCATCCCGGCGTTTACCGATTCCGAGATGGGGCTGGATATGGGAACCTGGGCGATGAGCTCGAGAGCTCGATCGAGCCCGTGCACAGGTGGGCAGGGGCAGAGATCTGGAAGTTTTGCGGGTGATCCATCAATCCTGTCCTTCCTTCAATCCCTATCTCGATCTCAACAGCTATGCCGAGCCATGTCCTCTCCGCGAAACGACTTGGAATCTTTACGATCGGCGGAGGGGTTCCTCGGAACTGGGCGCAACAGGTCGGCCCATACATTGAAATCGGCAATCTTCGGTTGGGCCTCAACGTGAAGCCGCCTCGATTTCACTACGGAGTGAGAATCTGTCCCGAACCGGACTACTGGGGCGGACTGAGTGGCTGTACCTATCAAGAAGGACTGTCTTGGGGAAAATTCGTGCCACCGGAAGGATGGTGGGCGATTCGCCGAAGTGTTGAGCGATGCGACGGTCGTCTGGCCGCTGTTAATGATGGGGATTCTTGAAAAAAAGAAAGCCGGTGTGGTGCGTGGTTCATGAAGTGGTTGACTGGACAACGGTTGCTTCTGGTTTTGTTGCTTCTGGTTTTCATGGGCAGCGCCCTCTTGTGGTCCTCTCCGGCTTTAGCCGAAAATTCCCTCGAAGCTGATGTTCGGGTACGAGGGCAAGCCAACGCACCCCTGACCTTGATCGAATACTCTGATTTTACATGCGGGTATTGTTTGAAATTTTTCAAACGAACGTGGCCCCGAATTCAGGCTCGGTACGTCGATACAGGAAAAGTGCGATTTGTCTACCGAGACTTTCCAAGGGGCGACCAAGGATCTGGGTTAGACGCAGCGATGGCGGCACGATGTGCCGGAGCGCAAGGCCAGTATTGGGCGATGCATGATCGGTTGTTTTCGGAAGGCGGTCAGCTGGACAAGCAGGTATATCTTCGACATGCTGCGGCCCTGAGCTTGGATCAAGCCGTGTTTGAACGGTGTATAAACGACAGGCGGTATACGCAGGGCGATTTTCGAAGATCGCCAGGAAGCCAATCAGTGGGGGTTTCATGGAACCCCTGGGTTCATTCTCGTGCGAACGGCTGCCGAGCCGACGGAAAAAGAGCCGGCCGTTGCGATCCCTGGAGCCTTTCCATTCGAAATGTTCGCAGAAGAAATCGACCGACTTCTGGCGAGCGACAAAAAATAGCGGAATTGCGACGGAGCGGAATGAGCCGTTGCGCGTGATTGATATCGGCATGCAGGTACGATAGTCCTCTTCGTCACTAAAGATAAGGGTGTCCACATGGCTTTGATGCAATCGTTCTGGCCCGTCTCCCATCGCGATGACGACTTCTGGGTCTGTATGTCTTGTCTCACGGAAGTCTTCTACAGAAAAGTTCCGATGCCGGACTGTCCCTCTTGTCATGGTGTGTCGACCTATGAAGGATTTACCTTGGAGGCGATCCGTGATTGGGGCACGGAAGAACTGATTGCCAAGGCCGTCGTCGCACAAGAAGCAGCCGCGGTCGCTCAACCTGCCGCTGAGGCGACTGCGCCGGTTGAAGCGGCGGACTAATACCAACCTCACCACAGACTCCAGCGAGTCGCTCCAGTGCAGGAATCACGTCCGTTCCTCGTTCATGGTCAATGGAAGTCAGGCGAACGCTTGGCCCCTGTCGTTGATCCGTTTACCGGAAAACTCGTCGCCCAGGTCACCCAAGCGACGGAATCTGATGTCGAGGAAGCGATCGCATCCTCGTGCAGTGCGGCTGCGACGATGGAGCAGCTTCCAGCGCATGCCAGGTACAATATCCTTCAACAGGTTGCCGCGCTGCTCTATCGGCGCCGAGACGAATTCGTCCAAGCCATCACGGCCGAGGCCGGCAAACCGATCACCGACGCAAAGCGGGAGGTCAGTCGGGCGATTCAAACCTTTACGGTGGCTGCCGAAGAAGCTCGGCGGATCCCGGGCGAGGTGGTTCCGCTCGATTGGACGCCCGGCTTCGATACCCATCTTGGCGTACTTCGTCGTTTCCCGATCGGTCCGATTCTCGGCATCACCCCCTTCAACTTTCCGCTGAATCTTGTGGCGCACAAGGTGGCGCCTGCGCTTGCTTCCGGCAACCCGATTCTGATCAAGCCGGCTCCTCAGACGCCGTTAACGGCTCTCCTCCTTGGAGAAGTGGTCATGGAGGCGGGAATTCCTCCGGGCGGGATCAATGTGGTGCCGTGCGATAACATCCTCGCCGAACGGATGGTCGTCGATCCGCGATTCAAATTGCTCAGCTTCACCGGAAGCGCGTCGGTAGGATGGATGTTGAAGGCGAAGTGTGGAAAGAAAAAAGTCACCCTTGAACTCGGGGGCAACGCCGGCGTGGTCATCGAACCCGATACCGATCTTGAGTTGGCGGCCCAACGTTGCGCGGTGGGAGGATTTGGGTATGCCGGCCAGACCTGCATTTCGGTACAGCGCGTGTTCGTGCATCATTCGATCGCCGATGCGTTTACGACCAAATTGCTCATGCATGTCGCTCGATTGAAAGTGGGAGATCCAGCCGACGAGATGACGGGCATCGGTCCCCTCATCGATCAGGCAGCCGCTCAGCGGGTGGAGAGCTGGATCGGCGAAGCGGTTGCGGACGGAGCGCGTGTGTTGTTGGGTGGGAAACGGATGGGATCGCTTGTTGAGGCCACGGTACTGTCGAATGTGAACCCCAACATGAACGTCTCCTGTAAGGAGGTGTTCGGACCGGTCGTGACCGTCACGCCGTATCGGCATCTCAGCGAGGCCGTGGCGCTGCTCAATCAATCGGACTACGGATTACAGGCCGGCATCTTCACGCAGGACATCAATAAGATCTTTTACGCCTTTCGTCATCTGGAAGTCGGAGCCGTGTTGGCAAATGAAATTCCTACGTTCCGGGCCGACCATATGCCGTACGGCGGCGTGAAAGATTCCGGGCTGGGACGGGAAGGCGTTCGTGCCGCGATTGAAGATATGACGGAGCCGCGGATGCTCATCATGAATCTGAAGGACCCACCCCGCTCACCTGAAAAAAGTGTCTAGAAGATATTGCGAAGCCCGTCCAATCTTGCTACAACAAACGCCCGATACTGCTGTTGATCTGGTCCGATGTGTTTGTCCGGCTGGCCGCTTTGGAACACGTCACCAAACAACCTCCGAACAACCAGACAGGCCGACTACCTGACGAAAGGGGAGATGATGGTACCTACGCATATGTTTTTAACGAGAGGAGTGGGGGTCCACAAGGAAAAGCTGGCCTCCTTCGAAGAGGCGTTGCGCAGCGCCGGTGTGGCCTACTGCAATCTCGTCAGCGTATCGTCCATCCTGCCTCCCCATTGCAAGATCATCCCTCGCAAGCGCGGAGAGAAGCTGCTGAAACCTGGTGAAATCACGTTTTGCGTCATGGCGCGTTCGGAAACGAATGAGCGGAATCAGCTTACCTCGGCGTCGGTCGGCCTTGCGAAGCCCACAGACCACGGCACATACGGCTATCTGTCGGAACACCATGCCCATGGTGAAACAGATGAGGAGACCGGAGAGTATACGGAAGATCTCGCAGCGCAGATGCTTGCGACGACCTTAGGTGTCGAATTCGATCCGAACGTCGCCTGGAAAGAGCGCGAGCAGGTTTTTAAGATGGGTGGAAAAATCGTGAGAACCCTGAACATCACCCAATCGGCTGTCGGGAAAAAGGGTAGGTGGACGACGGTCATCGCATTGGCGGTCTTCATCCCGCCTGAGAATGTGCCCACCCGTTCTCGCAAGTAGAGGCTTGCCGGTCTTGGCTGTAACCATGCCGCCTCAACCGTCGGTTTCATCAAGGGAAGAACGCCCATGACGCTTCCCGCCGGTTGGGAGGGGGCCGACCATAATTTCCTGGGGATCGACGAACCTTGGTGCCATCCGGACGAAGCGGGAGTCTACGTTCTACCGACTCCCTACGAACATACTTCCAGTTATATTCGCGGGTCGGATCGCGGCCCCTCGGCGATCCTTGAAGCTTCCGCCCAGGTTGAGTTCTACGACGAACAGCTCGCATGTGAACCGTTTCGAGAATGGGGCGGGATCGCGACGGCTTCGCCTTTGGACCTCAAAGGGAATATCGATCGCGCTGCGGTCGACGCCATTGAAGCATTTGTCTCTCCATACGTAGGGACCGGACGGTTTCTTATCACGCTGACGGGCGAACACACTGGGGCATTGGGAGCGATTCGAGCCCATGCAAAACGATATCCGCAGATGACGGTTGTACAGATCGATGCCCACGGCGATCTACGGGATGCCTATCAAGGCAACCCGTTCAGCCATGCCAGCGTTATGGCGCGGGTGGTGGAAGACGGCTTACCCTTGGTGCAAGTGGGGATTCGGTCGATCAGCCGGGAAGAGGTTGCCCGCATCGATGCCACGGACCGCATCAAGACGTTTTTTGCGGCGACCATCCTCGATCCATCCGGCCCGTACGGAGGCAAAGCGTCGAACTGGATACCTGACGTGGTCGCAGCCTGCCGAACGCCCGTGTACCTGACATTCGACTGTGATGGGCTGGATGCGTCAATCGTTCCCGCATTGGGCACTCCCGAGCCGGGTGGCCTCGGGTGGTATGATACCATCAATCTCATCACGGCTCTGGCAAACGGGCCCGGCATCGTCGGCATGGATGTCAGCGAGATCGCCCCCATCGAAGGATTCGTGGCGCCGCAATTTTCCATCGCGCGTTTGATCTATCGTATACTGGGTCGTGTCCGGGCCGGCCGTCGCGTGCATTAAGCCGGATACTGAAACAGGCCGCCCGCATCGTTCTCGCATCGCTCAGATGCTCAACGTACCGAAGCGTACGCCTCGCCCCTTCGCTCGCTGCGGCCTTGCTGGCAACCTGTTTGAGTATCCGACGAATAGAGTAATTTCACGTGGCGCAAACCATTCGCATTAATAAGTTCTTCACAGACCATGGGATCTGTTCCCGGCGCGAGGCAGACCGTTTAATTGAGTCAGGCACCATCACGATCAACGACCGGGTGGCCAAACTCGGCGACCAGGTATCGTCCAATGACGTCATTGCCCGAGCGGGCTGTGTGATTGCCTGGGGCAAAGCGAATCTCTATATCAAATATCATAAGCCGATCGGCGTCACGACAACGAGCGAATCGCATATCCCTCGGAATATCATTGCTGAGATCGGGCATCCGGAGCGGATCTTTCCGATCGGCCGCCTCGATAAGGATTCATCCGGTCTGATTCTACTCACGAACGACGGCGACATCGTCAACGAGATTCTCCGTTCCGAATTCGGACACGAACGAGAGTACTTCGTGCAGGTCGATCGTCCCTTCGACCAATCCTTTTTGGATCATCTGTCGCGGGGCGTGGGTATTCTTGGAAGCAAGACGAAGCCTTGTCGGACGATGTGCGTCTCGGGCGTGATCGGTTTCGCATGATCCTGACGGAGGGACGGCAACCGACAGATCCGGCGTATGTGCCAAGCGCTTGGCTATCCGAGTGACAAAGCTGCACCGAACGAGGATCATGCACATTACTGTCAACGGGCTGAGCGCCGGGAGTTCGGAAAGAACTCACGAGTCCGGAGCGGGAGGAGCTCCTGAGAGCGGTAGGGCGGCCTCAGGTCTGATCGCGTTTTTCTAGTGGAAGTCCAATTGACGGCTAACTGAGCAACTCGCGACGGGCGGTTCGGACGAGGGCGAGAACGACCGGGTGTTTCAGCCGCCGTTCCACGGTGATGGCGTAAAAGTGCTGCTTGAGCGCATCGAATTGTCCGACCACCTGTACTCGATATTGGCGACAGATCTCCTTCTCGATCACCGATGCGCCGGGGAAGATCCCATGGCCGTCCTGTCCGAACGCTTTCAATGTCGCGCTGTCGTCGAACTCGCCGACAATGTTGGGCTGCACTCGTAGTTGACCAGCCACTGGTTCACCAGCCGCCGAAGCACGGCGCTGGAAGTGGGGAGGAGTAATGGCGCACCGCTGAGCGATTGCGGGAAGCCTCGACGATATTGTGTCGTCAGTTTGGCCGTCGCAAACAGCGTGACTCCCGATTCGCCCAAGGGGTGGCTATACGTGTGCTCCTTGATGCTCAGCGGGGCCGGGGTGTCGGCGATCACCAGATCCGACCGATGGGCTGCCAGATCGGTCAAGAGTTGGCGCAATTTGTCCTCTTGGCAAATCAAGCGGGTTGGTCGGTACAGTTTCAGGGCCGACTTGAGGAGCTGAGTCGCCAGCGGTTTTGGGACGGCGTCCGCAATGCCGACGACCAGCCGCATCGGATGTCCAGTGCCCTGTCCCTTCACGGTGTTCATCAGCTCTTGACCGGTCGCGAAGATGTCCTCCGCGTACTTGAACACGAGCTGGCCCATCTCCGTCAGCGCTAGGTGGCGGCCGGTTCGTATGAATAACTTTTCTCCCAACGTATTTTCCAAGAGGTGGATCTGTCCGCTGATCGTGGGTTGCGCCAGACGGAGTTCTTCGCAGGCTTTCGTCACGGTCCCGTGCTTGGCGACGGACCAGAAATACAGCAGATGGTGATAGTTCAGCCAATCCATATGATCCTAGGTCTCGAATGAAGGAGGACACTATACATCGGATTAGCCGATAACTCCAATTCGTTTTATCTATTTTAAAAAATCAGCTTGAGATTGCTAGTGTGGGCGCCGTCCGCCACCCGATGTGAAAGGAGCATCCCTCATGATCGCTCTGGTATTGGCCATTGTGACTCTCCTGCCAATGACCGCACTGGCGGAACCGGTGATCGACTCGAGGGCCGTGCAGGCCCAGTCGACTCGCACCGCTCCACTGACCATCGGAGAAGTGCTGGCTCGCATCGAGTTGACGCATCCGCTGCTTCGGCGATGGGAGCCGAGCGACGAAGGCCCGGGCGAAGATTCTGAAGGCGCTCGGGGCCTGGGAACCGACGGTCAGGAGCTATTCACAGACCGAACGTTATCAAACATGGAATCTCACGACGGCTTTCGACATTCCGAGTCAACACACTGGGGGATATAACGACAGCACGATCCAGGTTGGGCACCCTGGGGTTTCGGGTCGAAGGCGGTCTCCGCAGCGGCTATGGGGATGCCGGCAATAACAACCGCATTGCTTATCCGTCTGAGCTACTGGCCACTTATCATACGCAGCATTTCTACTACGGCGGGTCGTTCCACCTGCTGCGAGGCCTCATGGTCAACGAGGAAAACGCGCAGTTTCAACAGGCCGAACTCGCGGGGCCGCAAGCGGAGATCGAAGGTGGCGCAGAAACGGCAAGACCTCTATCTCGCCGGTGCCGTGCAGTACTGGGATTGGCAGGTCGCCGTCAAACAGGCCGAGGTTGTGGAGCGCACCTTGGCCGTTGCCGAGAGCGCTTGGTCCAGGTCGAAGGGTTGGCCAGGGGGGAAGGTCGCGCCGCTCGATGTCGTCGAGGCGAACCAAGAGGTTCAGGGCGGCGGGAGGCTGCGATTGCCGCCCAGCGGAAGGTGGAGTATGAGCAGTATAAACTGTCCCCTCTTCTCTGGGAGAACAACGAGCCGGTGACGCCACGACCGGAATGGGCGCCGGAATTCCAGGGCGAAACGCCGCTCCCGACCAACGACGAGGTCGCGGCCGATAAAGTGGAGGCGAAAGAAGGTCGGCCGGAAGTGCGGGAGCTCTACATCGAAGCCAAGATGAACAATATCGACATCAAGCTCGCCAAGAACAAACTGCTCCCAAAGTTGGATCTTCGAAGGGGGGGTAATCTAACTTCGCGGACTGGATGGTGGAGACCCAGTGGCGGGTCGGCCTGCACACTGAGATACCGCTGTTCCAGCGGGAAGCGCGTGGGAAGGTCATGGCCGTGGAAACGAGCCAGCAGCAATTGGCGTTGAAACAGCACTATGCCGAGCAGAAAGTCGCCTTCGACGTGGACAACTGGCTCTCGGCCATCGTGCGGTCCAGAGACCGAGTGACGGCGGCGACGGAAGCCCTGCGGTTGGCCAAGACGTTGGAGGAGGGCGAGCGGACCCGATTCAATATGGGCTCGACCACCGTCCTCTTTGTGAACATCCGTGAGCGCCACGTGGTGGAAATGGCGTACCAGCTGTATCGGGCGCAGGCCGACTACGCGGTGGGGCGTGGAGGGATGCTGTGGGCACGGGGCGCATTGTCGAAGCCTTGGCCGACGGAGTCCTTGGCGAAGTATGGAAATCCGATGACGGCGGCTGGCATGAACGGCTACAAACGACCGGGGCGCGATTAATCCGGTACAAGGAGCATCCGTCGATGGCCGCTTTATTACTCCTGATTCTGATCCTGCTTCCCGTGACGACAGCGGCGGAACCGGTGCGCGATTCAAGCGCGTTGAAGGCGCAGTCCGCTCGCACCGAGCCCTGACCATCAGCGAAGTGCTCGCCCGTATTGAGTTGACGCATCCGCTGCTTCGGGCGACCGGGGTGGAACGGATGGAGGCCCGGGCGAAGATCCTGAAGGCGCTCGGGGCCTGGGAACCGACCTTCAACAACAAGACAGAGGCGGGCCGGTATCAGAGTTGGAATTTCCTGGCCATCCCGCTTGAGGCTACGGGGGGATTTAACGACACCACGCTTGAGGCGGGGCATCCCTGGGGCTTCCGGATCGAAGGCGGGATCCGCAACGGCTATGGGGATGGCGACACGGCAAAACGCCACTACGATCATCCCTGATCTAAACCTCTTCTACGCTCAGCAACAAGCGCTCTTCGCTGGGGAGGCCCACCTGCTGCGCGGCTTCATGATGAACGAGGAGTACGCCGAGCTTCAAAAGGCCGAACTCGCGGGGCCGCAGGCGGAGATCGCGGTGGCGCAGAAACGGCAAAATCTCTATCTCGCCGGCGCCGTGCAGTACTGGGATTGGCAGGTCGCGGTCAAACAGAACGAGGTGCAGCAGCGGGCCCTGGCCGTAGCCGAAGAACGGTACACGCAGATCGAAGGGCAGGCCAAGCGTGGGCTGGCCTCGCCGCTCGACGTGATCGAAGCCAATCAAGAAGTCCAGCGACGCCGAGAGGCAGCGATCGCCGCCCAGCGGAAGGTGGAGTATGAGCAGTACAAATTATCTCTTTCTCTGGGAAAACGGCGAGCCGGTGACGCCACGACCGGAATGGGCGCCGGAATTCCAGGGCGAAACGCCGCTCCCGACCAAAGACGAGGTCGCGGCCTATAAAGTGGAGGCGAAAGAAGATCGGCCGGAAGTGCGAGAGTTCTACATCGAAGCCAAGATGAACAATATCGACATCAAGCTCGCCAAGAACCACCTACTCCCAAAGATGGATTTTAAGGGGGGACAAATACCATTCGCCTTGGACTGGCTTGTGGGAATCGGGTATCGGTTCGAAGCGAACTTTGAGATGCCGCTGTTCCAGCGGAAAGGGCGTGGGGAGGTCATGTACGCGGAAGCGGACCAGCAACAATTAGTCATGAAACAGCTGTACACCGAGCAACAAGTCAGCGTCGACGTGGACAATTGGCTCTCGGCCCAAGTGCGGGCTCGTGATCGGGTGAAGGTTGCGACGGAAGCGCTGCGGTTGGCCAAGACGCTGGAGGAGGGCGAACGGACCCGATTCAATATGGGCGCGAGCACCGTCCTTTTTGTGAACGTTCGTGAGCGCAACGTGGTGCAAATGGCGTATGAGCTGTATCGGGCGCAAGCCGACTACGCAGTGTCAAGAGGCGGGATGTTATGGGCCAGGGGGAACTTGTCCAAGCCGTGGCCCCAAAGCGAGCTGGCCAAGTACGGGAACCCGCTGACGGCGGCGGGCATGAACGGCTACAAACGACCGGGACGCGATTAATTCAGCAACAAAGGAGCATCCTTCCTTGATCCTTCTCTTGCTGTTCTCGTTGATGATTGTGCCGGCGACCGCATTGGCGGAATCGGTGATCGACTCAAGTGCCGTGCAGGCTCAGTCGACTCGCACCGCTCCCTTGACCATTGAAGAGGTGTTTGCCAGGATTGAGTTGACTCATCCGCTGCTCCGGGCAATCGGACTAGAGCGGGCGCAGGCTCGGGCGAAAGTCCTGAAAGCGTTGGGTGCATGGGAGCCGAAGTTTCGGAACGAGCTCGAGTTCGACCGGTATGAATCGTATAATCTGACGAACGTTCAAGGCTCGCCGAATAAATTGAGTGTTGGCTATAACGATTCCTATCTCAAGGTCGGGCACCCCTGGGGGTGGGAGATCTTCGGCGGTATCCGTAACGGCTTTGGGGATAGAGCTACTCTCGTTGGTAGCGGCAACACCCTCAGTCCGACTCATACCCCACTGAGTCCCGCGGTGGCGATCCCTCAAGACCTGCAACTGTTCTATCCGCAGCAATCGATCATCGTCGGCGGAGCGCTTGATCTCCTGCGGGGATTCATGGTCAACGACGCGTATGCCGGGTTACAACAGGCGGAGATCGCCGGGCCGCAAGCCGAGGTGAAGGTGGCCCAGAAACGGCAGGATCTCTATCTCGCCGCGGCTATTCAATACTGGGATTGGCAGGTCGCCGTCAAACAAGCCGATGTGGTGAAGCGTGCGCTGGCCGTCGCGGAAGAGCGCTATCGCATGGTTGAGGGGAGAACCAAAGCCGGCGCGGTCGCTCCGATCGATGTGGTCGAAGCCCGAGAGGAAGTTCAACGCCGTCGAGAGGCTGCCATTGCCGCGCAACGGAAGGTGGAGTATGAGCAATATAAGTTGGCGCTCTTTCTCTGGGAAAACGGCGAGCCGGTGACGCCGAGACCGGAATGGGCCCCAGAATTTCAGGGGGAAACGCCGTTGCCGAGCGAAGCGGATGTGGCGGCATTCAAGGTGGAAGCCGTGGAAGACCGTCCAGAAGTGCGCGATCTCTACATTGAAGCCAAATTGAACAATATCGAACTGAAACTGGCGAAGAATAATCTGCTTCCCAAGTTAACGCTTGAGGGAGGGCCGCAAACGGGCGCTATCTATGTTTTCGGAGGGTTCGCTTACAAAGTGGGTGTTCTCTTCAGTATGCCGTTGTTCAATCGGGCTGCCCGAGGGAAGGTCCTTCACGCGGAAGCTGAGCAGGAACGATTGGTGTGGAAACAAGCATACACGGAGCGACAAGTTGCGATCGAAGTTGATAACTGGCTCTCTGCGATTGTGCGGGCCCGAGACCGAGTGAAGGCCTCGACAGAGGCCCTGCGCTTGGCCAAGACCTTAGAAGAAGGCGAACGGGCTCGGTTTAATATGGGAGCGACGAGTGTGCTGTTCGTCAACCTGCGCGAGCGCGCGGTGGTGGAAATGGCTTACGATCTCTACCGGGCACAGGCAGACTATGCGGTGTCCCGAGGAGGGATGCTGTGGGCCAGGGGGGCATTGTCAAAACCCCTCGCCGACAGTGTGTTAGGCAAGTACGGGGACCGATTGCATGCGGCTGGCGCGTCCGGTCGCACACTGCCGGGGCGTGACTAAATGTTCAGGAAGAGGTTTGGTACTGACGTGTAGTTCATTCGATGGGTTGGAAGTAGACTCTTGAACGTGATCTAGTTCGGCAAGGGGCTGATGATTCACATTCTGACTTAATTACTGGGGGTGGTCATGAAAGAACCTCAGGGCGAAAGTTCTCAGGGCCTGTTCGAAGCGCTGATGAAGCAGCTTACCGTGGCTATGCGGGCTGAGAAAAAAATCATGAGTTTGATTTTTTCTTATGCCCTGGCCGTTGGGTTCTTTTCTCTTATCATCCCGCTGACCGTACAGGAATTGGTCAGCACCTTTTCCTATGCGGTTCAGCCGGTCATGATTTGGACTCTGACCGGCATCATGCTGGCGGTTCTGTTGTTTGTGGGCCTATTCAAGACATTCCATTTCTATGCGGTGGACGTCGTGCAACGCCGACTCTTTGCGAGAGTCGCGGTCGCGATGGTTGAACAGCTTCCTCGGAATCGATTTAAAGGGGTGCAATCCGAGCTTGCGAATTACTTCATCGAAACGGTCTTTATGCAACGGGCCTTGTCCACGCTGCTCATCGATCTGGTGAACGTCGTGGTAGGTGGGGCGGTCGGTATGATCGTGCTGATCGTCTATCATCCTTATTTTCTTATGTACAACTTACTGCTCATGGCCGGGTTCGGAATCACGTTTTTCGTGCTCTCTCGTGGCGCACTGAAGACGACCCTCGCCATGTCTCATGCCAAGTATGACGTCTTCAATTGGATTCAAGAGATCTCGCGGAATGCGTTGCAGTTGAAAGCTACCGACAGCCGCCCATTTATCATCCAGAAGACGAACGATCTCGTCGCTCACTATGTTGAAACTCGGAAAGCTCGGTTTGCCGTTCTCGTGCGGCAATATATCGGTTCCGTGGGGGGACAAGCGATCGCACAATCAGGAGCTCTTGCCCTCTCAGCCTGGCTCATGGCATCGGGGCAGATGACCCTTGGACAGTTGGTCGCTGTACAGGCGGTAGTCGGCGCGCTTGTCATCAATTTCGACTCCCTCATCAAAAACATGGGATATGTGTATTATTTCTTCACGTCCCTGACACACCTCGATACGATCTTTAGGCAGGAGCAAGATTACGTCTCAGCCGAATCAACCGTGGCACTGCCCAAGCATTTGACTCAAGGGGTCCGTGTTACCTGTAAAGGCGTCAGCTTGATTCATGGTGGAGTGTCCGTGTTCGATGGCTTCAACCTGGATGTGGCGCCAGGCGAGAAGCTTGGTATCTACGCCCGAACAACGGGAGCCAAAACAGCCTTGGCCAGAGTGTTAGGCGGGCTCGAAACTCCGACCAATGGCGTCGTTCAGTACAATGGCGTGGATCTTCGGTATATCGAGCCTAATGCCATCAATCAATGCCGCAGTGTCATGATCGACTCGCAGTTGTCCTTAATCAAGGGAACGATCGAAGAAAATATCGTTATGGGGCGTTCCTATGTCACCTATGATGACCTCAATTGGGCTCTCCGATTCACCGAACTTGAAGAAGATGTCGAAGGATTAGTACGCGGTGTTAAGTCCGATGTCTCATTGCTGGGAGAATCCCTTTCCCAGACTCACGTTGTGCAGATTCTTCTGGCTCGAGCGATTTTAGGGCGTCCACAAGTACTCATATTTGACGGATTGATTCACTCGCTCGAGCCATCGTTGCGCGAACGTGTGCTGCGACGCTTGTGCTCTAAAGATGAAGCATGGTCTGTGATCTTCGTGTCGACAGATCCCAATCTTACGGATCATGCCGATCGTCGTATTATGCTCCATCATGCTCATGCGTAAACGGTTCGAATGGCAAATCAACACCGGTAAATTAATGGAGGCTCCATGGCTAGCCTAGGTCGCGGTGTCGAAGGCAGCGGGGAACGTGCGCTGGTCAAGCGAGGGGTAGGCTTAGAAGCGATTACCATCGAACAGGGACCCACATTGGCAAAGCTGCCGTGCTGGGAAGCGGTACAGATTCCGGGCGGAATGTTCACGGCGTCTCGGGCGATACTGACCATTCTCCTACTTTTTCTGATCGTTCTTGAGTTCGTCCCCTGGACGCAGACCATCTCTGTGAATGGGAAAGTTTCCGCTTATACTCCCTACGACCGGCCGCAGAAGATCGAGTCTCGGATTACAGGTCGTGTCAAGGCATGGCATATTTATGAAGGAGTTAAGGTCAAAAAAGGCGATCTCGTCGGCGAGCTCGAGGACTATGATCCGACCTTCATGGCGCCTGAGATTCTCCCTCTCTTCGAGCAGCGTAAGGTAGCTCTAGAACAAACACGCCAGGCAGCGCTAGCTAGAGCGGATCAGCTGGATAAGAGGATTGGGGAGATGAAAAAGTTGGTCCAGGCCGCTGTGCCCTCGGCTGAAGCCAGAGTGGTGGAAGCCGACAACAAAGTGCGAGAGGCACAACAGAAGGTCGAACAGCTTAAGATCGATGTACATACAGCGCAGCTCAATGTCGACCGGCATCGACAACTTGTCAGAGACGGGCTGGTTTCACAACGGGAACTGGAGTTAACGATTCAGACTGAAATCGGCACAAAAGCAGGTTTGCAGGCGGCGCAGGCCAGCTTATTGGCTGCCGAGCAGTCTCGGTCCGCCTTGAGCTTCGGACGTGATCAAATCACAGCGGATGTGCAACAACGGCTCTTGGACGCTATGGCGTCGCGCGATGCCGCTGTGGCTGAAGCTGCCAAGGCGACGGAGCAGTTGGCGGATATCTCGTACCGGCAACAGGGGGTCCAACAACGGATCGAGGCTGCACGTCTCATCGCTCCGATGGACGGAACCGTCGTCAAGATGGCGAAGGTCGGTATCAATGAGACGGTCAAACAAGGTGAGAATCTAGTTACTATTTCTCCACTCGCTTCCGATCCTGCCATCGAAATGGTGGCAGAAGGGCTGGATTCTCCGCTTTTGAAACCGGGGCGAAAGGTTCGGATCTTGTTCTTCGGAGTGCCGGCCATCCCGTTGCCTGCCTGGCCCTCGTTGATGGCAGGCACTCGTGGCGGTGTCATCAAGGTGGTGGATCAGATCGACGATGGAAAAGGAAATTACCGGTTCTGGGTCGTTCCTGACCCGGATGATCCTCAACCATGGCCTGAACAGGCTCAGGTGAGACAGGGCACAAAGGTATTGGGTTGGGTGATCATGAATCGCGTCCCGCTTTGGTATGAACTGTGGCGGCGCTTTAACTTCTTCCCGCCTGATTATATTGAGCGGTCACCGAGTGTGTTTGAGATGTTTGCGCCAAAGGTAGCGGCACCGGGCGGTAAATAGTCGATCGTGCGGCACAATCGATGCTGCACATAGTCCCTCTTCTTGAGGATGGCTCAGGGAATCCCCTGAGCCATCCTCATAGTCAGTGGTAACTGCAAGCTTTATCCCTGTCAATTTTACTGTGCAACTTCATTTCTCCTACACACAAAGGTTGCCGCCACCTGTATGGACGCCTCCTGGCAAACCTGCGAATTGTTCTGGCGCCTGATCCCACTGGGGTAAGCACAGTGAATGCCATAAAGTGAGCAAATTGCGGGAGGGGCAATTGCCACGACTCCGGTCTCCTTGACCTCATGGAATGGACTCGCTAAGGTGCCGTATTTATTCTAGGAGTCAATCGAAAGAGAGGTAAAAGAGAGATGGGCAGAATACAGCGGGTAGCGAGCCGGTCTCGAAAAAGCGCAAGCCGAGAGGTCAAGAGCCGGAAACCACTTGTCGGGATCTTGGGAGGCAGCAAATCAGATTTCCCCGTTTTAGAAAAATCAGGAACGATCTTGGGCGAACTTGGGATTCCCTATGAACTGCTCGTCGTTTCTGCTCACCGGACGCCGGATCGCCTTTTCGAGTATGCCACAAGTGCTCCTGGCCGAGGGGTCAAAGTCATTATTGCGGGAGCTGGAGGAGCAGCTCACCTCCCCGGTATGTTGGCTGCCAAGACTCACCTTCCGGTGATCGGTGTCCCAATTCCCACAGAAAACCTTCGTGGGCTCGATTCTTTATTATCAATCGTCCAGATGCCGAAAGGTATTCCAGTTGCCACCGTGGCGATCGGAGGCGCCGAGAATGCGGGCCTCCTCGCCGGCCAAATTCTCGCAGGAAGCCATCCTGAAATTGCTGAGCGCATCAAGAGTTACCGGGCAGCTCAGACGAAGAGCGTTCTCAATTCTCCCGAGGCCAAAAGCACGAGATGAGTCGGCCCGCAGCTGTGATCGAGCGAATCCTTGAGCCGGGTTCCACTCTGGGGGTATTAGGTGGCGGACAATTAGGGGCTATGTTCGTCGGGACTGCCCACCGCATGGGTTACCGGGTGGCTGTCTGGGATCCAGACGCCGACGCGCCCGCTCATCGGACTGCCACCCACTCATTTACAGCGCCCTTCACGGATCTTGGCGTACGCGACCAATTCGCAAGTATTGTCGATGCGGTGACCCTGGAATGGGAAAATGTGCCTGTAGAGCTCTGCGAATGGCTGGAAGGCCGTTGTCCGATGCGACCTTCCAGTGCTGTTCTCAGGATTCTCCAGGACCGCCTTGAACAGAAGCAATACTTGTCGTCACGCCACCTCTCTGTTCCCGCTTTCGCCATCGTCGAATCGACATCTCAACTGGCCTCAGCAGTCGACCGTCTTGGCCTTCCCGCTGTTTGTAAGACAGCAAAGAGCGGGTACGATGGGAAAGGCCAGTGGCTACTCCGAGACACGTCGGATATGAGGGAAGTTGAAAACATATTGGAAGCTACTAAGCCCGGTCATCGGTGGATTCTTGAACAATTCATAGAATATGTCCGAGAGCTTTCGATTCTCGTCGTGCGAAGCGGGAGTGGAGCGTACTGTGTATATCCGGCGGTTGAGAATCGGCACGAGCTGGGCATCTTACGAGAAAGCCGCGTGCCTGCTTCCATCCCTCTTGATGTCGCCGAGAAAGCGACCGAACTTTCAAAACAAGCCGTAGCTGCGTTACAGGGCGTCGGCGTTTTCTGTGTAGAACTCTTTCAGGCTAAAGATGGTTCCCTCCTTATTAACGAGATTGCACCTCGTCCTCACAACTCCGGTCACTATACACTGGATGTCTGTACCGTATCCCAATTCGAGCAGCAGGTACGAGTGACCTGCGGGCTCCCGTTGGGAGAAACAAGGCTTCTGAGCCCCGCGATCATGGTGAATCTTATTGGTGAGGAAGTAAGATCCGTGACATCCGGCGAAGGGGCCTACGCGCTCCATGCAACCGCAGGAGCTGTGCTTCATCTGTACGGCAAGCGTGTGATTCGTCCCGGTAGAAAGATGGGGCATGTGACATTTACCGCTCCCGAAACTCTGACGGCAGAAGAATCGGCTCACCGGTTCATCAAGCGCATCAGAAGGCCCGCCTAAGTTTGCTCAATACTGCCTGTGTACGTGGTAAAAGAATTTTTGGCAGCCAGCACTCTGCCGCCGTTCGATTTTGTCAACATTTGGTTCAGAAGCAATCCGGAGGAAGACAAAAAGTCCAGTAAATGATACGACCGACCCTTGATTCTAGAGGCATACAATTTGCTGTTTTCACGTGCTGTTCTAGAGAAGGTGCAAACGACATGGGACAAAATATGGCCAAAAGTGACTTTGGCCCAGCATCAAACAGACTCTGCCGATTGCTCACGGATCCAGGCTCCCGCTACCTCGTTCTTTAGGGTCTAGTTACTATCATCTTATCGTATGAATTACTCTTCGGTGCCGAGTCAGTGATTAGGGGCCAAACTCAATTGAGCCACCAGTAGACGAGAGAGATCAGGCAGATGGCGTTGAGATAGGTTGTGGCGGATTTGTCGTACCGCGTGGCGAGGCGGCGTGCATCTTTCAGGCGGCAGAACAGGCGTTCGATCTTATTGCGCTGGCGATCGCGGCGTTTCTTGAATGGATAGGGGGTCATGCGGTTGTTCTTGTTGGGGATGACGGCTTCGGTCTGGCGCGTGTTCAACCACGCCCGCAGATCGTCGCTGTCGTATGCCGTATCACCCAGAAGCTGCCTTGAAGCCTGGAGCGGTTCCAGCAGCGGTTGGGCGGCCTTGATGTCGGACGCATGGCCCGGCGTCAGCAAGAACGCGATCGGACGGCCTTGGTTGTCCGTTGCGGCGTGAATGTTCGTCGTGCGTCCGCCCCGGCTTTTACCGATGGCTTCGCGGCCGCCCCCTTGTTACCGCTGGCCGAGCGGGGCGCTTTGATGATCGTGCTATCGATGCGGTTCTCATAATGCGTCCCCACGATGGAGGTCAGGTCGCGGAAGATGCCTTCCCAGATGCCACGCTGGGCCCAGCGGTGATAGCGATTATAAACCGTGGTGGACGGGCCGTATTCCGGCGGGCAGTCCTGCCAGCGACACCCCGATTGCAGCACATGCATGATGCCGCTGATGATCCGCCGGTCGTCTTGGCGCGTGGGCCCTGTTTGTTTCTTCGGAAGATGTTGCTCAAGAACCGACCATTGCAGGTCGTCCAGCCAGAACCGTTTGTTCGATTGTGCTTTCTTCATGGTCATGCAACGCCTCCCTCGTTTGCACAACCATTGACTCATCCACGGCTGGTCCACTCAATAATTGAGTTTGGACCCTAGTCGAGTGATGAGCAACGGTCTTGTGATGGGACTATGGTTGGCGATCTTCGTTATCGCGATGCTGCCTCAAGCTGTCCTGGCGGCAACGTGGTTCAGCGTCGGACTCGTTGCCATCGATACGCTTCTAGTGACCGCCGTGATCTACCTTTCCGGAAACGCCCGTTCTGATCTCTATATCGCATACTTTGTACTTATGCTGGTAGCGGCATCAGTCAGGCGGCTGAGTCACCTGCTCGGTCTCTCCCTACTCTTGAGCACTAGAAAGCACGGCCGTTGCCCAGGAAGAGAAGGCCTCGCTAGTGAAAGATGTAGAGGAACTGAAGAAGACCGAAGAAGAATTGGAGACGGCTAAAACTCAACTTGAGGCGAGAATTAAAGATCTAAAAGACAATCTGACGAAAGTAAAAGCAGATCTCCGTGAAGGACAGGTTGTCAGGCAGGGACTTGAGAGACAACTTCATGACGCACAGAAGATGGAAGCCATCGGCCGTGTCGTAGCGAGAATCGCGGGCGAGTTCGGAACGTTGTTCGCGGTCGTCGGGAAACAAACGGGTATCATAGTATCGCGCCTGCAGCAGAATGATCCGCTCAAGTCTCCGGCCGATGAGCTCTTTAAATAGGGGGAAAGGCCGCCACGCTTACGGTGCGGCTCATTGCCCTGAATCTCGATGGTCGACATGTTCGAAACGCGCAGTCCATCCCTACCGTGTTAGCGGATATACACAGCATGATCGCAAGTCTTTTACCGAGTCACATTGAACTGACCATCCAGCTGGACAAACAGGTGGCCTATGCCGAGGTGGATCGGGAAGGGTTGGAGACAGTGTTTTATCAGTTAGTCGTCAATGCACGTGATGCAATGCCGAATGGAGGTCGGCTTACCATCGAGGTCAAGACCATTGAGGATTTCTCCAAATCAACTCGACCATCGATCGAGTCGACATCCCCTCGGATCTTAATTCAAATCAGTGATACCGGAATCGGCATGACTCTGGATACCCAAGCCCATATGTTCGAGCCGTTGTTTTCAACCAAGGAAACCAACATCGGACTTGGCCTCACCGCAGTCTTTGGGATCGTCAAACGGAACGGAGGAATGCTGGATGTCGACAGCCGACCAGGACAAGGGACCGTCGTCCGGGTCATCTTCCCTGCGGTTCCGGTACCGGAGGCACGGGAGGAAACAATGCCGAAAGCCATGTCGGCCAAAGGAGATGAAACGATTCTGCTTGTGGAGGAAAACGAGATCGAACGGAAACTGGCACTGTCGACCTTACAGCGGCATCGCTATCGAGTCTTGGAGGCGGCCTCATCGGTCGAGGCGCTTCTGCTCACACAGCAATATAATATAATGGAATTATTCATCTCACCGTGAGTCCGTTGGTGATGCCGGAAGTCGGGGGACGTGAACTTTCCCGCCGACTCTTGAGGCAGCACCCGACAATGAAGACACTCTTTGTCTCAGGTTACGATGATGAAACGATTCAGCATCATCGGATTAACCACCGGTTTGTCCTGCAACAACCCTACCGCCAATCCGGATTGATCGAGAAGGTCAGAGAGATGTTGGATGCTGCGTGAGTATCCTTGTCGGTTCCGGGAGATACGCCGTCATGTAGACCTCGTCGAGCGGCTCGGCGAAAAAAATCGCACCTCTTTCCGTTTGAAGAGACCGATCAGCGCCATGCCCGCGATGAATCCACCGATATGAGCGAAAAAGGCGACCCCACCTCCAGTGGCTCCCACGCTCATGCCTCCGCTGATCAGCTGCGTGATGAACCACATGCCGAGGACGATGCCCGCCGCCACTCGGATTATCCCGATCACCGGCAGCAAGACCAGCACGTGAGCGTGTGGAAATAGCAGTATATAAGCACCGAGCACAGCCGAGATGGCCCCGCTTGCCCCAACCATCGGAATTTGGGAGGAAAGATCGGTCAAGGCATGGCTCAGAGCGGCAAGGATACCGGATAGGATATAGAAGACGACGAATTTCGTGTGGCCCATCACATCTTCTATGTTATTGCCGAATATCCAAAGGTAAAGCATGTTCCCGAGTAGATGCATCCAGCTTCCGTGAAGAAACATGCTGGTCACCAGGGTGAGAGACGCCGAAATCGCAACGGATTCCTCAGGAAGCGAAGCTTGGCCGAAGACAATGGCAGGAATGGCACCGTATTGAAATGAGAAGAGAGCGGCTGCTTCCTGAGGGAGATTCACTTGATAGAGAAACACAGCGATACAGATGCCGATGAAGCTCATCGTGACGATGGGAGTGTGTTGTGTAGGATTATCGTCGTAGAGTGGAATCACGATGGTCCGACATTATGGAGTTCGACGGCGATCCGCGACGGCACGAGGCAGCTTGGGATCGGCCGGCGGTGTTCCGTCGATCTCGAGTGGAACGGAAAATCCAGCAGCATGAGTATGGCCTCCGCCTCCGAATGAGGCAGCGATCCTCCCCACATCCGTACCGTCGGATCGGGAACGCATGCTGAAATAGCGGCGGTCATCGCGGTCATGCCAGATCAGGCAAAAGGGATGATGGGGCGACAGACGCTCGCCGATTTGGCTGGTCAAGATTGAGCTGTGCACAGCAGGAACGACGATGCCCTGGAATTCCACCATTGAGGCCTGCGCTGCGAGCTTCCCGACGAGCTCTTGTTCATACCGCAAGATGGCTCGACCTTCTTGCTCGAGCGTTGACTGCGTAAAGCTATCCCATAAGGTGAAGTCGAACGGGTAGGAAGCCAAAGCCGCGTTGATCTCACGACTACCCGGCAAAGCCCAGGTCCATAAATCCTTGTCCTGAATATACTGAAGCAGCCATGGAGCCGCCGTGCCGTGGGCCCATTCCCAGCTCAGGACAGCCCCGGACTTTGTTTGATCGAAGTATGCGTTTGAAAAGCCGTCCAAGGTTCGCTCGGCGGTGATATGGTGATCCAGAACAAGGAGTTCCTTGGTCTCGGAGGCCATGGTTTCCAGGATCGGCCGGGCATAGCTGAAGTCGACGATCACGACACGGCGGTCCTTGAGGTCGGGAGGGGGCGGCTGGCCATGTTTAACTGGCAAAAAGTCGGCACTCGGAAATTTTTTCCAGAGAGCCCAGGCCGCTCCGAATCCATCTGAACATTCGGCATGGTATAGGACAATGTCCGGAAAACCATGGAACGGAGGCGTGGAAGATATGTTGCCCATAGAGTCGGAAGAGAATAGCATGCCCAGGGTAGGACTAAAAGACGTCTGTGGTGTCCGTGCCTCCTGTTAATTAAGAATGATTCACAACTCATTCAAGTGATTGATCAGTTGGCGAAGTCGTCCGGTACTGCGCCGGTTAAAATTGAACACAAGTCGAGGGAGATCGCGCAGGGCCGGCTCGTCCAATTCTTCCGCGAGAGGACCACGAAGTTCGAACGTGCCGTCTGATAGGAGATCGACGAATCGGTCCCGGAGCTGCTCAAGTTGCTCAGGCGTAATGGTTTGCTTGAGTCGCATCGCGAGTTCTCGTCCCACAAAGCGGATGGAATGGTACCGTCGGTAGAATTTGAGGATCTGGCTCACGGCTGCTTCTGCGGAATTGACGATTGCGAAGAGACTCATGTCTTCTTCGTTGATCAGCTTCCGCTTCAGCAGTTGTCTCGTCACAAAGGCCGACCAATCGTCCCAATAGTCGCAGCCGGGGGCCTGAAGGCAGATGATCGGCTGCGGATCACTCTTGCCGGTCTGTGCCAGTGTGAGGATTTCAAAACCTTCGTCGTGTGTGCCGAACCCACCAGGGAAGAGCGCGATGGCGTTCGCTTCCTTTTGAAACATCAACTTGCGGGTGAAAAAGTATTTGAAGGTAATGAGCTTCGGATCATCGGCGATCGTAGAGTTAGGACCTTGTTCGAATGGAAGCATGATATTGACGCCGAAGCTGTTCTCGCGTCCGGCACCCTCTTGAGCAGCACGCATGATCCCATCGGCTCCTCCGGTGATGACCATGAACTTTTCCCGGACGATGGCTTGGGCAAACTGGTAGGCTAGTTGATAATTGGGATCATCGGAGAGAGTTCGTGCCGAGCCGAAGATGCTGACCTTCTGGCGGTTGCGATAGCCCCGGAAGACGCTGAATGCATGACGCAGTTCTTTGACGGCACGATTCACGATTTTCACATCCAGGAGGTCTAAGCGTGCGTCGTGGAGCTTCAGGAGCCCGGTCAAGAGTTCTGTCATGAGAGCGGCATGCAGATCGTCCTCCTGGCTGTCGAGAAGGGCACTGATTTGATGCAGGATCTCATCTCGTGATAAAGCCGGGCGGGGAGGAATCTGCGGAGATCTGCCGGTTGTATTCATGATTGTCCTCTTACGGTGAATGAGACAAAAATTGTACCAATGGATCGGGCATTGGTCAAAGAATTGTTGAGATCCGATGCGATCTAAGCGGGATCGAAAGACTTAGGAAGATTGGTCAGCACCCAGGCCTTTATTCTGGACTGATCTGCCGGAGAGAGATCCACGAATTGTATTTCTACACCCCAAGAAGTTGCCATGAAGGAACCGGTGGTGCCGGATACCGGCTTGACTCTGGCGTTCGTCAAGACGGCCCCTCGAATAGTCAAGGGACTCATCATCTCAGAGAGGCAAAAGCTCACTATGACTTTGGTCCCCGGGAGCAACAGTGCGGAAGACTCCACCGAGGCGCCGGCATGGCTGAGTTGTGAGATGGCAACCTGATGCTCAGCTCCCACGCCCTCTCCTTCAATGACACTGATGGTGGCACAGATGTTCGTCGCGCATCGTTTTGGAGAAAGGATCAAATCTCTCGCGGTGAGGACACCGACCGGTTGATCTTGTTTCGTCACGATGAGGATCGGTGTCCCGGTGGACATCATAAGTGCCGAGGCCTCATCCATCGATCGATCGTACTCGATGAATTGGACCGGTCGTGTCATGATCGTCCGGACTTCGATGTGATCCGGTTCGAGACCCTGCGCGACAACCTTTTTGACGATGTCGGTCGGCGTCATGAGTCCGAACCGAGCCTCTGTATCTTTGACGAGGAGGCAGGGCATTCGCTCGCGTTCCAAGAGCGATGCCGCCTCGGTGACCGATACATCGCCTGGAATCTGAACTACGCCGGGTGTCATCATGTGTGCAACCAGTATGATCTGGTGATCCGAGGCTTTGGGCTGTTGATCGTCCTTGTCCGCCATTCCTCAGCGAGGTCCTCTTTCCTCACGAATCTGCCCCCCTCCTGGCTGCAATGTATGCAAAGTATAGCAGAAGGTATGTGGAGACCATGAGAGGTTGAAAGCCTTGTCATTCAATGGTTTGACGACATACACTAGGGCTGCATTTTGCCCCCAAGCAAGAGCGAAATGATGGCATTGAATGCGTCTTACCATAGAGAGTTCATTCATCGGCTCAGGACAATTCCGGCGCATGGGTTGGGGCTTTCCGTCGATATTCATGCTCCGGACCTCGCTAGCTTGCGGCGAAGTCTACAAGAACGTCAAGTGCCGCCGGCCTACCTTGAAGTGTTCCGTACGATACCCATGGCTTTGGCATCCACCAGAAAAGAGGCAGGCAACGGCCTGCTGACATATCATGGCGAAGGGTTATGGATCACTCAGCCCGGGATGGTCGATTCTACGGCGTTTAAACAGGAAATCGCCGAGGCTGCCGAACAACTGATGATCTTGCAAAGTGCCTGGCTGAATCATGAGTGTGCGACAAAATATCTCGCCGGCTATTGTTACGGGACCTATCTTCCCCCCCCTCTACACGCCGTTAAGCGCGAAGGTGGTCGCTGATAATACACGATTGATCCAACATCTGCTCGATCAACAGTGCCGGTTGGCCAATGGAAGCACGCCGTTGGTACTGCTTGAAATGCCGCCGCTCACCTACTTTGTTGCAGGGACGATGTCCATCCCGAGGTTTTTTCGGGTCATCAGCGAACAGGCTTCCTGTGGGCTGGTTTTGGACGTGGGCCATCTCTGGACGGTGTTTCGATATTCCGGAGCGCATCTGGACATACCGCTTACACGATTTGTTGAGGAATTTCTCAACGAGTTTCCCATGGATCGTGTGGTTGAGATTCACGTGGCGGGTCTGGCCGTTCATGAATCACACCGAATCCTCGATTCACGACTGAAGGGTGGTAGGGGTGATGATGCGCTTCCCGCCTGGATTGATGCCCATGCCGCCCCCATTCCGACCGTCTTGTTCGAGATGCTCGATCAGATTCTATGTCATCCTCAGCTTACCAGCTTGAAGGGCCTTGCCTTGGAAGTGGATACCAAACCGGTCGAATTAATCGTGGATGAATTCGCCGAATTCTCCCGGCACTATGAGGCGCTGTTCTCCAGGCTGAGCAATGCTGAACAGGCCATGCCGGATTTCGAGCTACGCTCAGTGTCGGAGGAGCCAAGGTCGATATCTGACACGCAAGCGCTTGGAGTGGCCTACGATCGATATGCACACGTCCTGGCTGGTAAAACCGAGCCGGTGGGAACAGAATGGAGCCAAGACCAGGCCAGTATCCAAGATTTGGACTTCTATCGCTCCGTCTATCTTCCTTATGAGATTCTTCACTGGGGAGGAAAGGTAGAGGACATGTTTGTAGAATCCTGTCGTCGACTCAGCGCGTGCGACGTGTCACTCGATGGATTTGTGGTGTTCTGGTTCCGTGAGCCACGACCTCTCTCTGGCACCTACGATTTCTTTTTGCTGAAAGTCGAACGGTTCGTGGAGTTTGTCCATCAAGTGGCGCCGGAGTTGCGAGGCATTGCCGAGAGAGAGGCCGAGGAGCTTCGGTGCGCTTACCGCTTTGCCAACGAACCCGGCGTTCCAGTGTATGAAAGCTGATATGAACTTTTGGCTGAGCCTCCCACGCCCGCTCATAGGATTGTCCCCAATGGATGGTGTGACCGATGCCTGCTTTCGATCCGTGATCGCCCAGCAGGGGAAGCCGGATGTCAGTTTTACAGAATTTACGCACGTCCATGACGTTTGTCACGGATCGGAGATTCACTTGGAGACGCTCCTGTATAGCGAGAGGGAGCGTCCAATTGTGGCGCAGCTCTATGGGAAAGACCCGGATCTCTTTTATTTGGCGGCCCAGGCGGTGTGCGAGCTGGGCTTCGACGGGCTGGATATCAACATGGGTTGTCCATCGAAGAGCGTGGCGTCGTCCGGATCAGGCGCCGGATTGATCCGCACGCCAGATCTGGCTCGCACGATCATGCAGGCCGCCAAACGTGGAATCGAGGATTGGGCCGGTGGACAGACTCTCGAACAAGCAGGTTTTAAGCCGGCGCGAGTTGCCATGTTTGAACGTCTGAATCGACAGCGGGGCAACACCGGCCCAACCCATCGGCGCCAACTGCCTCTTTCCGTGAAGACCCGGCTTGGGTATGACTCGGTGACGGTTGAGGCATGGGTCGAGGAGCTCTTGATGGAACAACCGGCCGCGATCTCGCTTCATGGACGAACGCTCCGGCAAATGTATCGAGGCATGTCGGACTGGTCGGCCATTGGGCGCGCTGCCGCACTGGTGAAGGGAACCGGAACATTATTATTGGGGAATGGAGACATTCAGAACCTTGACGACATCGCGGTACGAGTTCGTGAAACCGATGTCGATGGCGTGTTGGTTGGGCGGGGCGTACTTGGCGCGCCGTGGTTCTTTCGCTCAAAGAGCAGGCCCGCATGCGAGCCTGGGGTGTGAATGGGACTGACGTCGGACGAGATCCTATCGAGGTCTCGCTGAACGAGCGGTTCGCCGTGCTGGTCGATCATGCGCAACAGTTCCAAGCGCTGGTCGGGGAAAAGCAATTCTATCGTATGCGTAAACATCTAGGCTGGTATTGTAAAGGCTTTCCACATGCCGCCTCGCTTCGCGCACAGATGGTGCGCGTCTCTTCCGTTGAAGCACTCCATGCCCTCCTCGCAGATTTCCACGATCGGCCTAAAGCCATAACGGACCGACCCGAGACCACATCAGCCGATGAGTCGAGTCTGCTGGTCTCGCGATGCAGCTAGTGCTGGCGTTGAGCTCGCCACGCCGTTGGGAACTCCTGGCATTGTTGGGCCTTCCCTTTGAGGTGTGCCCGTCGGAGTTCCACGAGCAACCCACAGTTGGGTTGTCGCCTGTCGAGCAGGTCAGGCGCTTCGCGCGTGAAAAGGCGAGATCTGTGGCACTGGTGCGACCACAGGCTCTCGTGCTCGGCAGCGATACCGTGATCGATCTCGAGGGACAATTACTCGGGAAGCCGGTGGATCTGGCAGATGCACGTGCCATGCTGACACGTCTGGCCGGCCGTTCCCATCGTGTCCATACTGCCGTCGCCTTATGCGACCGAGCGCGAAATATTGAATCAGTGGAGGTTGCCACGGCCGAAGTCCGGATGAAAGCGGACCTCGATCAAGCGTATGAGCGGTATGTTGCATCGGAGGAATCGTTAGGCAAAGCCGGAGCCTATGCGATCCAAGGACTCGGTGGAGATCTCGTGGAACAGATCATCGGCGACTACACGACCGTGGTGGGATTACCGCTGAAGCTTGTGACGCAGCTGCTTCGGTCAGCCGGTTATCCGCTTCTCGTGAACGTCGAAGACCTGTATCGACGCAAGCCGTATGCGAATTGGAATCGGTTCACGGCCTAATTGCAAAGGCATGATGGTTCACCTACAATGAATTCCATTCATCTGATTGTATCGGATACTTTAGCCTTCGCCATGTCAGTGCTATAAGAGGAAGACATGACTCTTCTCAAGCAGGTCACGTCACTACTGAGCCTGATCGGAGTCCTTGCGGCAGGGAACAGCGGCGTGTGGGCGATTGATGTCAAACTGTCTTCAGACGAGGCGCACAAAACGCTGGAGATTGGGCGAATTCCGATGGAAAAGACCAATTCGCCGGAAGATGTGAAGAAAGTCCTTCAGCAGGCGTCCTTAGCGACCCGTGTGGGGGCCGACCCAGAGAAAGACCCCTGCGGCGCGAGCGCTGTCCTTCGTACCAAGCGGTATCGACTCGAGGCCTTTGGTCGCCAAGAGGCGGCAGAATCGAAGAAGCGAAAGACGGACGTGCGTATGCCCGAGGAGTTCATTCAGAAAGTGATGGACATGCCCAACATGGAAATGGACGTGCAGTTATGCGGCGATGATGAGTATTTCGCCGAGGGCGCCTTGATTGAACTGCAGCAAGGATCGAAGCGGATCAAGCCCATCGACATCGGCAAGGCCGAACGAGGGCGAAAGAATGAAAGCAGCGGCCCAGCCTTCCGGTCACGGTTCACGGCGCTCTTCGCCTACGAACAGTTTGACCCCACTGCGTCGTCCGTGTTCGTCGTCAATCTGCAAGACGGAACAGAGATCAGAATTCCCGCCGAGTTCTCCAAAGTGAAATAAGCGACATCGTCCTTAATTGCTGCGCCCAATCTAGAATCCGGGTGCAGCCTGTCTGGAATCGGCCGAGCTGTGGAATTGCACTATTCGATCATCGGTCGCATCGTGTCCTTCCGGGAGTCCAATGATGCACATAACAAGATTTGACCCCAATTCTGTGATGACCCCAATTCTGTGACTCTACTCCTTACAGCATTACAGCAGACAACGTCAAAGACCAGGAGAACCGACGGCTCTTGATGGGAGCGATTGGTCTTGGTGCACAATATGGTCTGTTGCTGCCGTATTCCCGCAAACATGAATCAGAGGCTGATTACATGGACTGCTCCTCGCGGCTCAGGCTGGATATAATCCGCGTGAGGCGATACGTGTGTGGGAGCGAATGGCTCGACAGGCTTCTGGAAAGCCGCTTCAAGTTTCTCTCAACTCATCCGAATGCAGAGACCCGTATACAACAGTTTGAGGCATGGATGCCAGAAGCCGAACGCCTGTATGCCCAGACACACCCACCGGAAGTGCCCAGCAAGAATAAAGACCTGACCGTCGCTTCGGTTCAATCGCAAGCCCCACCGAGATCATCGATCAAACCAACCCCGAACTGGCTGCTCTTCAAAGCTCCGCAGATAACTGTGGCGAATGTGTCTGCCGAGACCAAACTCGGGCTCGTCAATGCGAAGCGCGCCTTTATAGATGTCGATTCAAATATGACTCGCACACGGGCGAGCATCTCGCACCCAAAGGAATATCAGAAGTTCTTGAGCGAGGTTCGGGCTATTGTGTCAGAGGAAGCGGAGAAGCGTCAGTTGGAGTTGGTCGTAGGGTTGAATGAAGAGGAGGACTTGAGTATCGCGGCCTCGCCTCAGGTCGAGCGACTGATCGTCCAAAGCCAATATGTAGATCTAACAAGTGCAGTGGTCAGGGAGTTCATGATGAGGCAGCACGCGAACGGCTCAATCACCTCTATGTCGAAAGCCGTTTCTTCCCGCCAGAAACAGCGGTCTCGCTCACCAAAACCGTGATGTCCTCTCTAAACACCGGGAATAAAGAAATTGGGTCGGATTGACCCCAATTCTTGTGTTAGCCGTCATATCTTTACTCGCTTCGGCGGGACCGTGCTCATGTCTAGGACTGGTACTTCTTTGTACCGCTTCCGCCCCTTCGCATGCTTGAGAAGGTCGCGGTGTTCGACGACCGTTACGACGCAGCCAACGGCCTCATCAAGAAGCTTGTTCAGCTTGCTCGGGAACTTTCGAAACTCAGCCTGTCGCGCGAGAATTTCGTCGGCGAGGGCTGTGCGTGGATATACGTGTTCATGGTGGATCTTCACTGTGCATCGGGGGCGCTCACGGGCAAGGCGGACAACCTCCTTGCTTCGAAAGCGTGTCGAGTACTTTCCGTCGGCTTCCGTGATTAGCCAAATCACCACCTTCAACATTTTTTCGGTGCTTCTGCAATGGCGTAGGGCTCGAGAGAAGGACATGAGCGAGCTTCATGGCACTAGCCACTACAGCGTCGGCATCATCTTGTCGCTGGTATTGCGCGATCAGCCGGTGAGATTGATCCTTAATCGTGGCTCTGCCCATATGACGGTTAACTATTACGTAAGCTACGAAAGCGATACTGGCGGCCTATTCCTGAAAACCCCTGATCCCCGTCCCAACACAATCACACACAATCCTGACTTACAGAATCTCTGTCGAGCATCGTCCACATCAAAAACGCTGAGGCTCGCGCATCCCAGGTCGAGTCCGGTTGACGGCAGGTAACCTATCACTCTATTTGCATAAGGTTGGTATCCAACCCCTTAAATCTCTGCAATCCAATCTTGGTCTCGCAGAGTGGATGATACGAAGTAAGGTAGATACTCATTGAAAGAACTTATCTTACCGATTTAATATTGCAATCAATTGCTCAATTAATATTCCTCTTAAACACGACGTGCTAAGTGTTGCTGCATTTACAACCCAAACACCGCATGAATACTGTGTTTCGAATCCTATTATGCGGCGTTATTTATGTCGCCGTGTTTAGATAGGGATGTCATAAAAGATTTGGAGGCGAGAAACCATGAGTCGATGGCGTGATGACGGAACACAGCATCGATCAGATCAGAGGACAAGAGGGCATACGACCGAAAAACAAGAAGCCGAAGATATGACTCAGGAGGAAGCCGAAAAAGAAATCATCAGATTGCTGCGATTCGCCGCAAAGGGCATCAATAAGCTCGAACGAGACAAGCGGATCGAGAAACGGTCTTTTTCAAGATGGTACGAGTGGGGATATGAACAATCTGATTGGTGCGGGAAGTGTCGTGGCGTACCTGGGAAGCCAGAAGAAACAAAATGAATAGAGACTTCATATCCAAGGACATCATCGATCCGATCACTTTTTAGCACAGAACGCCAGCAGGGTCTTGCAATCTCACATCAAGCCATCATGCCTTTTCGGGAATGCTCGACTGGACATCATCGTTGCCGACGGAGATCGAATGACCTTGTTGGCCCCACTTGCCACGTGATCGATCGGTTTGGCTGACAGTACCTTTATTCCCTTCATCCCCACGCCTTTTTCCCCCGCTTCAACAACGTCCGAAACAGTGGGTTCATGTCTTTGCGGACTTGTTGGCGCCGTTGGCGCTGGCGCTCCACCATGCGACCGGCGACAAATCCAGCTCGGAGGCTCGTCGAGTATTTGAGAAACTGTCTGATGTGACGTTCCGCCTGGAACGCATCCTGATGGATGCCCAGTAGATCCTGGACGACACGTGCGGACTTGATAAACCGGCCGGCGGGTTTCCCCACCGAGCGGCGAGCGAGTTCCGCCGCATAGCGGGCTCGCTTGGTCTTGATGCGGATTTTGTGCAGTGCGGCATCCGACGGTGAAGGGGCAAGCCGGCTGATAGCCTTGCGCAGCTTCTTGAATGCTCGCTTGGCAAGCCGGCGAACGGTCAAGGGGGACTCCACGATCGAGGGGGCCTGCGCCGCTTGTTGAAGCCGACGGATGAGCTCGAAGTATCGAGCACTCGTGAGTTCGCCGAGCACCATCTGCTGAACGGCCTCTCGTTGAGTGCGCAGATGGGAGATGAATTGCGCTAACAGCTTGCGATCTCGCGCATCCAATTCGGAAGATTCCTCCGTGAAATAGGCGATCTGGACGTCAAGATCGCGGGCCGGTCCCAACAGTTCGCTGAGCCACTTGAGCTCCTGTTGCAGTGACGTGACCCACGCGGGGAGGAGAATCGGTCGAGCGGTGCGGAGCACGGCGCGCAGGCGTCTCGTCGCAACACGCAGTTGGTGCAGGCACTCACGCTCGGTTCCGAGCCTCGTGCCGGGATCATGGGCGAGGAGCCTCCCGACGTGCTGAGCGAGCGCCCACTTTAGGATTTCGACCACCGGCGCATCCGCCTCAGGCTGCATAGGTTGAGAAGGGGCTGAGAGCGAGAGGGCACGGAATAACTTTGGTCGTTCGTCGTGATTGGATGCACCCGCTTCTCGCAGCTGCTGTTCGAGGGAACGGAGTGAGGCCTCGTCGCCCTGACGTTGTTCAATTTCGAGTTCGCGAAAGTGCTGGATGGTACCGCCGCTTTTGTCGACTGACACCGTATCGAGAGCGATCTCAGCGACGGGTACTCGGCCATGACGCACGAGGAAGCCTCTTCGCCAGACGCGCAACGTCGCGACCGGCATCAGTTTCCGATGTCCGAGGTGGAGAATCAGTAAGTCGCATAGCGAGGCCGGTGGATCGGCCTGATTGCTGACCACTTCCACTTCCTGCCGATCATCTCCCAACGGAATTTTCAACTGCCAGGACTTCTTTCCCCGTTCGATGCGATGGCGAAGGGTAACCCTCGCATGGGCCAAGTCGTAGGCGGCGGTGTCGTAATAAGTGGAGATCAGCTGCCGCCGGGGGAGCGGCGTGCCGGGAAGCCGAGGCAGGTGGAAATCTTGAGCAACGGCTAGCTTCAGCTCACGTTCTGGTTGTGAAGAGATCGGGGAGGAGCGCACAAGAGGAGCGAGATGTGTGTCCAATCGAGTCATTGTGGAACCCTCGTGGCAGAGCCGGGTTGCTCTATAAGTGTCAACGTAGGAGAGAAGGAAATGCAACTCAGGAGGCGTCAGGGAATACCAGGGGATGTTGCCCATGCGACTGGCGACATGGAAGACGGGGTAAGGGCCGCCTAGCCTGAGTAGGCGGTGGTCTCAAGAAAGGTAGAGTCGTTAGAAGTCATCGATTGACACCGGTCGGAGAAAATCCCGCACCGACACCAGGCCGATGAGCGCCCCTGCTTTGGTCACGCCAAGGTGGAGCGTGCGATGCTTGTCCATGAGGTCGGCGGCTTCCGTCAACGGACGTTGCTCTTCGATGCCGGGCACCGGACTGCTCATGATGTCTTCAACCGGCACGAAGTAGGGGACTTTTTCAGCACCCACGAACTTCTTGACTACGTCCGATTCTGTGAGGATACCGACAATCCGCGCTTGGCGGGCTACGAGCACGCTTTCGACGTTGCAGGCTTTCATCAATTTTGCCGCCTCGATGACCGATGTACCCGCGTCCACCGTCACTGGTTCTTTCTGCATTAACTTGCCGACTGTGACCATACTGATCCTCCTTTTTATTGTTTGTGATTTGACACTAAGCCTATCGCGGGCATATTGCGTCGGTGTTAGGAGGGCATTACAAACTGGTAAAATCTCAAAACAAGAGGGGATTATCTTGCACGGGTTTAAGGATGACTCATCCTTTCAGAAGGGCCTTGCCGTCCTCTGTCCGACCTTACGTTTGCTCTCTCCGCGTCGCTGTCCTGCTGTTTTCCTAATAACCCTGCTCCTCATGTGGGGGATTGCGCTTGTTGAGGCGCGGGCCGATGCACCGGACAGCATGGGGGATGAAACGCCGGAACACATCGCGCTCCGACACAAGGGCACGCCGAAAGCTGTAACGAAGCGCCTGCTCTCGGAAGACTGGGGATTGCGGTTGTATGGATATCTCGACGGCTCTTACACCCAAAATTTCAATAATCCGTCCAATAACATCAACCAGCTTCGCATCTACGACGTGAATTCGAACCAATTTCGGCCGAATCTCGCGCAGTTCGTGTTGGAGAAGGAAGCCAAAGCCGATGGAAATTGGAAAGATCGCACTGGGTTTCGCGTGAAGTTCAATGCCGGCCGTGACTCGGATTTCATCGGTGGCGTCGGGCTCAGCACCTGGGCCGATTTCCAGGAATTCTATGTGCAGTATGTCGCACCGGTTGGGAATGGCCTCACGATACAACTCGGTCAGTTCAATACCTTGATCGGCTACGAAGTCGTGGAAAGCCCGCACAATCCCAATTATTCGAGATCGTGGCTCTTCGGCCTCGGGCAGCCGTTTACGACTCGAGGAGGGCGGCTGTCATACGACATCACCGAACGGATCTCGCTGTCGGTCGGGGCGATCGGTTACATCAACTCGGCGCGAGGAAACAGCCGACATGACGCGTTGGTGGAATCAGCGCTGATCATCAGTCCGTTTGAACGGGTCAAACTGACATTGTACGGCTTGGCCGGGCCGCGGCCTGGAGCGAGCGGGACGCCCGGCGGGGTTATGCTGTTGGTCGGTGGGTTTGCCAGCTTCCAAGCGACAGACCAGACTTCGCTCGTCCTTGAGTCTTACTATGCGAATCAGGCGAACAGCAGCAGGATCAGCCAGGCAGGCAATGCCCGCTGGAACGGAGTGGCGGGCTATGTGATCCATGATTTCACCCGGCAATGGGGAGTGCGACTTCGCGCGGAACTGTTTGAGGATGCCGGCGGATTTGTAACCTGTGAAAGAACGACGGCTTACCAGCCGAGAGCCAACGTCTGCTTCGGGGCCACCTCGACGGCAGCAGCGCCGCCCGTCGCGCAAACCCTCTGGGAAGTCACCTCGACATTACAATACAAGCCGTTCAAATCCCTCATCACCCGGCTGGAATATCGGTACGACAAGTCCAACCAGAACGTGTTTCAAGTCGGCTCACGCGCGACCAGCTATCAATCGACGCTGTCATTGGAGGCCATCTATCTGTTCTGAGCAGACCGATATCGCTGAAGATTCTCCTCCGGCGTCGTCGCATCGGCCGGCGCCACAGGAATCAGCGAAGGGAAGCCGCTCTTTGCCAGGAGCATCAACCATGTGACAAACACAAAGGCGGAGGTCAGGACCGGCACCCCCGACGGTTCCAGGAAAATACCCAGCGAAGCCCAGACCCACGCTGTAACCAGCATGCCGATCACCGTGTAGATGAAGCAGGGAAGGTTCAGCACGAAAAACGTGCCGCCCAGGGACATCGCCGTGAGCGCGGCGTTATACCCGAACAAGCCGTCCCGGATGGCCTCGTCATGCGCTCCGTAGAATACGGCAACGGCAACAGCCAGCGTCGATCCCATGAGCGCACCGATTTGCGTATTGATCGCAATGCCGATCAGGATCAGATCACGATCACGATCCCGGTGACCCAATTGTCCTGGAAGAAGATTTCTGCGATGCTCATGGTGATGCCGTGAAACCAGGTGATCCAGGAGTTGTAAAAGATCGCTCCGAGAATCACTGCGCCGGAGATCGGATTGTTCTAAAACACCACCTGCCCGATCCCGCGCAAGATCCAGTCGATGACTCCAAATCTCGGTATAGTTATCCCCACGCATCATTTTAGAATCCTTGTCCATCACCGCCAGGCTCGCGCCCACATATGGAGCGAGGTCGGTCTTGTTAATGACCAAGATGTCCGACTGGGTAATGCCTGGGCCATTTTCCCGCGGAATCTTGTCGCCCGCGGCGACATCAATCGCATAGATGAAGAAATCCACCAGCGCAGGGCTGAAGGTCAGGGTGAGATTATCGCCGCTCTCGATGAGCACGAAATCGCTGTCGGGGAACCGGGGGAGCGGCGTGCCGGGAAGACGAGGTAGGTGGAAATCTGGAGTAATGGCTAGCTTCAGTTCACATTCCGGTTGTGGAGAGATCGGGGAGGAACGGCCGCGAGTTGCGAGATATTTGTCCAATCGAGTCATCGTGAGATCCGCATGACGGAGCCGGGCTCCCTTAAGTGTCAACGCAGGAGGGGGAAATGCAACTCAAGGGGCCTCAGGGAATACCAGGGAAAAGTCGACTATGCGACTGACCACAAGAAAGCGAGGGGTTGCCTAGCCAAGTAGGCAGCGGGCTCAAGAACGGTACGGTTGTTATATAGAAAGTCGTCGAGGGATGCCGGTAGAAGAAAGTCTCGAACCGACACCGGTCTTGCACAGGTTTACGGAGCAAACATGGTTGCAGTCACTCGAACTCTTCCCCTCCGCTCAACCGGCTGCCGAAGACCAGCGTACGCCTGGTGGTGGAAACGAGGATGAGGCCATTCTCATTGTCTACGCCGACAATACGCTCGTGCACATCCAACGGCTTCGACGCGAATCCGCCGAGTAGTGGAGTGAATCCGATCAATCGCTCATTGGTGACGAAGACCGCTCCATAGTCGTTGCTGTGGAAGCGAATCACTTTTTCCCGCACGCCCAGCACTTCTTCGAGCCATAGGCCGTTGACACCGCGAAATCCGTACAGATGCCGATCCGTTCTGATGAGGCTGAACGTTGGGAAGATCTTCCGTTCGAGGACTTTTTCATTCAGGTCCAATTCTTTCTTGCTCCAGGTCAGGGCACGGCTTGAAAACCCCAAGAGTCGACGAGAACGTCACCACCATGCCGTTGATACCATTTGCGCCCGAACTGCTCACGATTTCCTGGGCACCCAACGGTATTTCCCGTCGGCCGCTCAGTTGACTGGTCGCCACGGCCAGACCTGATTCCACCCACAGTGTGACCTCGGTTCCAATCTGCACGGCCTGCGCGATGGATAGCCACGAGGACCAGATCAGCGGAAGCAGTAGCCATCGGAGCCTGTATTGAGTGTGGAGGTACATGGTCTCTCGATTTTATCGTACATTCGGGAGGGATTGTGCTTAGGAAAGAGACTAAGGCGATAGTCTCAAGCGATTGGTTCGTTCAAGCGGATGGTATACAGATAGTGGTACAGCCCGTTGCGGGCCATTAACTGGGCATGGTTACCCTCTTCTACCAGTGTGCCTTTGTCTAAAACGAGAATTCGGTCGGCACGCTGGATCGTCGACAGCCGGTGGGCGACGACGAAGGTTGTGCGACCTTCCATGAGGCGTTGAAGGGCTTCTTGAACCAGCCGTTCCGATTCGGTATCCAGCGACGAGGTCGCTTCGTCCAGCAACAAAATGCGAGGATTCTTCAAGATCGCCCGGGCGATCGCGATTCGTTGGCGTTGTCCGCCTGAGAGGTTGACCCCCTTCTCGCCCACCAAGGTCTTATACTCGTCCGGCAAGCTCGTGATGAAGTCATGAGCATGAGCAGCTTTGCTCGCTTCTGATACTGCGGCATCATTCGCCGCCATATTGCCGTAGCGAATGTTATCGAGGATGGTGCCCCCAAAGAGGATGGTTTCTTGTGGGACGAGAGCAATCTGTCGGTACCAACTCTCAACGGTCACATGACGCAAGTCTTTGCCGTCGATCGTGATGCGACCGTCCGTCGGATCGTAGAAGCGGTGAAGCAGGTTGATCACGGTGGTCTTGCCGGCACCTGTCGGTCCTACGAACGCGACCAGTTCGCCTGGTTTGGCTTCGAACGAGAGGTTCGATAACACCGGATGGCGAGCATCATAGCTGAAGTTGACGCCCTCCACCCGCACATGGCCATCGACGGTCAGTAGTGTCTGGGCATCGGATCGATCGCAAATGTCCGGCCGAGCGTCCAGTATTTCAAAGACACGCTGGGTCGCTCCCTGGGCCTCTTTGATCTGTGCAAAGACGCGCGCTGCTGAGCTGAAGGGGCCGATCAAGATGCCGGCGAACAAGACGAAGGCGAACAGATCGCCCGGCGTAACGACCCCGTCGATGACTTGTTTGCCTCCGTACCACAACACCGCCGTCGCCGATGAGAAGGTCATGAGGCAAGGAGGAGGAGGAAGGAGGTTTTTTTTTTTTTTTTTTTTTTTTTTTTTTTTTTTTTTTTTTTTTTTTTTGCAGGCCTATGATGCTCGCCATCCAGGTGTTATCGAACCTTCTCCTCAAAGCCAGAAACCAGGCGACTGGTCGCGTTCGTAGGACCGACAGGTGCAAGGCAAGACCACCGTGATCCGACCTGCTTCACCGCTTCTACGATCCGACGGACAGTAGCACGATCGACACAAGGCTTCGTCATGTGACCGTTGAGAGTTGGTACCGACAGATTGCTCTCGTCCACAAGAAACCATCCTCTTTGGGGGCACCATCCTCGATAACATTCGCTACGGCAATATGGCGGCAATAATGCGCACGGAAGCAAGCAAGCTTCTGATGCTCATGACTTCATCACGTTGCCGGACGATAAGACCTTGGTGGGCGAGAAGGGGGTCAACCTCTCAGGCGGACAACGCCAACGAATCGCGATCGCCCGGGCAATCTTGAAGAATCCTCGCATTTTGTTGCTGGACGAAGCGACCTCGTCGCTGGATGCTGGTTCAAGAAGCCCTTCAACGCCTCATGGAAGGTCGCACAACCTTCGTCGTCGCCCACCGGCTGTCGAACGATCCAGGCGTCCCGACGAATTCTCGTTTTAGACAAAGGCACGATTGGTAGAAGAGGGTAAGTCATTGCCAGTTAATGGCCCACAGGGCTGTACCACTATCTGTATACCATCCGCTTGAACGAACCAATCGCTTAAATACATATGCGCCAGCTTTAGTCTCTTTCCTAAGCACAATCCTCCGAATGTACGATAAAATCGAGAGACCATGTACCTCCACACTCAATACAGGCTCCGATGGCTACTGCTTCCGCTGATCTGGTCCTCGTGCACCGCGCAGGCCGTGCAGATTGGAACCGAGGTCACACTGTGGGTGGAATCAGGTCTGGGCCGTGGCGCCGTTCACAGTCAACTGAGCAGCCAACGGGAAATACCATTAGGTACCAGGAAATCGTGGCGCGGTTCGGGCGCGAATGAGATCAACGGCATGGTGGTGATAAGTCTCGTCGAGCTCTTGGGGTTTTCAAGCCGTGCCCTGACCTGGAGCAAGAAAAAATGAAAAAGTCCTCGAACGGAAGATCTTCCCAACGTTCAGCCTCATCAGAACGGATCGGCATATTACGGATTTCGCGGTGTCAACGGCCTATGGCCGAGTGGCGTGCGGGAAAAGTGATTCGCTTCCACAGCAACGACTATGGAGCGGTCTTCGTCACCAATGAGCGATTGATCGGAGACCCACTACTCGGCGATCGCGTCGAAGCCGTTGGATGTGCACGATCGCGCAGACAATGAGAATGGCCTCATCCTCGTTTCCACCACCAGGCGTACGCTGGTCTTCAGCAGCGCCGGTTGAGCGGAGGGGAAGAGTTCGAGTGACTGCAACCATGTTTGCTCCGTAAACCTGTGAGACCATGTCGTTTCGAGATATCGGCATCCCTCAAACAACTTCTATATAACAACCGTACGGTTCCTCTTGAGCCCGCTGCCTACTTGGTCCTTTCTGCGGTCAGTCGCATAGTCGACTTTTCCCTGGTATTCCCTGAGGCCCCTTGAGTTGCATTTCCCCCTCCTGCGTTGACCTTTAAGGGAGACTCGGCTCCGTCATGCGGATCTCACGATGACTCGATTGGACGAATATCTCGCAACTCACAGCCGTTCCCCGACGTCTCCACAACCGGAAGTTGAACTGAAGCTAGCCATTAC
>CAWKJK010000020.1:0-59766 GCA_963849655.1 uncultured Nitrospiraceae bacterium | reverse complement strand
ACGTCGCAGGTGGCTTCGTAAGACTTGATGCGGGCGGTATGGAGAAACCCTGATCGGCCACGGCCATCGCTCCGCCGCAGCCCGGTGTCGCGCAAGTCAGATGTTCATGCTGAAGAGCTTGAACGAATCGCCGATGCGCTTCGCGCTCTTGCTCGGATTTCATTGCCGGTCCTCCTCCTATGGACGATCTCTCTTCCGTCCTGTCCTACTGCGCCCATTAGCACGTTGAGCGAGCATGGAAACTGACCCGATCCTCTCACATCATATTCCCCAACCTCCGCTGATTTGGATATTGGCTCCGTTCACGTACCGGGCGTCTTCACTCAGCAGATAACGAACAGCTGCAACGGTATCGTCGACCGTTCCAATGTATCCGGCGGGAATACGTTTGGTCATGGCGGCGAGTTCGTGCGGCGGCGCGCTGCCTGAATCGATGAAGCCGGGTGAAATCGCGTTCACGGTGATGCCGTACGGCGCCAAGAGCTTGGCTAACGTGCGTGTCAGGATGAGCACTCCGGCCTTGGCGATATAGTGTGCGGTCACATCCGGCTGCGCCTCCATCTGATCCGCATTGGCCATGCTGAAGCTGATGATGCGGCCGGTCTTGCGGGACTTCATGCCGGGTGCGACGGCGTGAACGAGATAGAAAATAGGATGCAAGTTGCTGTCGAACATTTCGTTCCAACCGGCGACGGTTTCGTCGAACAGATTGACGCGATGATAGGGGCCAGCGCCATTGATCAGGACATCGATTCGCCCCCAGTCTTTTTCAACCTGGGTGACCATGCGCTTGGCTGCCACTGGATCGGACACATCGCATTGGAGCGCCAGCGCTCGTCCGCCTCGCTGCGTGACGTCCTGCGCGGTGGCGTTGGCCTCGGCTTCGCTGGTCCGGTAACAGAAGACAATGTTCCATCCCTGTGAAGCGAGATCGAGGGCGATACCCCGTCCTATACCTTTCGCTCCGCCGGTGACAAGTGCGACTTGTTCTGTCATATGGTCCATTTGGTTGAACGATTACTGGCGCATTATGCTCTCGTTCGCAATCGCTTAGCGAGCGTGTCCAGCACGCCGGCCGTGCGACTTGAAAATATCCGATCATGCTTAGGGTTCTTAGCCTCGGTGGTGCAAGCTTCAATGAGCGCTTCAAGATCGGCCAAGGTATCGATGTCCCGCCACGGTTGAATCAAGGAAACCTTGAGTCCGATCCGGGCTGCGTTCTCCTGTGTGAGTCTGAGCACCTGGTCCGTTGACCAAGGAATGTCGGCGAAGAGTTCCGGCGCCGTTCGCTTGAGGCCGATCAGATAATAGCCTCCATCACAAGCCGGTCCGAGCACAAGATCGTGGGTCTCCAACGAGGTGAGAGCCTGTTCGAAATGGTCGAGCGGAAGCGTCGGCACATCCGTCCCCATGAGTAAAACCTGTCTGTATCCTTGCGCGAAGAGTATTTCAAATGCCTGGTTCATGCGCGCGCCGAGATCGTCGCCGATTTGATCCATCAGCTTCACGCTCTGCCGCTCTTCCATGATCTTGAAGAAAACATGTGTGGCTGACGGGGCACAAGCCAGATATCGATCGAGCGGCAGTTTCAGTTTCGCGGTCGCTATCTTTGTTCTCTCCAAAATATCGAGCACGAAGCTTCCATGGAGCGTGGCCGCTTCGTCGGGAGTCAACGGAGGGCAGAGACGTGTCTTCACCTGACCCGGGATCGGCGCGTTGGCGAAGATCGCCAACGCCGTGCGGAGTGCGGAGTGTTGAGTGCTGTGTTTTGAGTTGCCCATTTCCTATTGTACGGCCGTATAGAAATCCTTGAAATGATGGGGGCTCACCACGATGCAGTACAAAAATCGCAGAGTCCACATCAAAAGGATGGTCTTCAAGGGGCTTCGCGGATTTCAGCCATCGGCAGGCATGAGCGTGTTTGCCCAATGATCTTCTCTTCATTCAGCGTCGGGATGATGACGGAGATTGTCATATCGAAGCGGTCATGTTGTGGGTTTCTTGGGTTTCTTGGGTTCGACAAACATGAAATACATGACAATGATGATGGTGACCCAGAAGAGGACTTGCTTGTGCCAAAAAAGGACGTCTCCATATTGAAAGAGGCCTAAGGCCAAGGCGATCGCCATGGCCATGACGCCATAGCGGAGAATCGAATTTTCAATGGCGGCATTGGCCCAGATTGCAAGGCCGGCGAAGTAAATGAGAAAGGGCACGACATTGATTTCGAAGCCGCCGCTGATGGACAGAAACACATTGAGAAAGCCGATAAACATCAATACCGTTCCCACCATCAAGCCGACGACATGTATCTGATGCTCGTTCCCCCCCCCTGTTCTCTCGGTTTGGGAGAACGTGACGGGTGTAGGGATTCGTCTTGGCGGCAGATCGGACGGAGCCATGGCTAACAGCTCGCAGGATGTTCAAAAAGGCCGTCCAGCGAGGCCGCAACGAGCGAAGAGGCGAGGCGTACGCTTCGGTACGTCGAGTCTCTGAGCGATGCGAGAACGAA
This sequence comes from uncultured Nitrospiraceae bacterium, assembly GCA_963849655.1. Classification (GTDB taxonomy): domain Bacteria; phylum Nitrospirota; class Nitrospiria; order Nitrospirales; family Nitrospiraceae; genus Nitrospira_D. Next base: position 57,254 of record CAWKJK010000020.1, on the reverse strand, counting down.
GCTGGAGGACTTTTTCAACATCCTGCTAGATTTTAAAATGTTTACTGAGCGTCAAGGTTTGTTGCTGATAGGATGATCCCAGCACGGACCCATAGAGTTGCATCGGCATCCCGATCATCTTGTCATAGACCACCTTGAAAAAGGTCTGTCCATCATGAATCAAGAATGGCACGTCATGTGGACGAACTTCTAGTACAACCTGTGTGCCTTTGATCTCTCCCTTCGATCCATAGCCGAATCCGGGGTCGAAAAAACCGGCATAGTGAGTTCGTAGCTCTCCGCAGGCTGCTTCGTAGGCCACCATTTCTGCGGCGTAGCCGGCCGGCACACGAATGCGCTCCTTCGAAGCCAGGATATAAAACTCTTCCGGCTCCAATAACAAGCTATCGTGGCGATGGCGATGGAGCGGTTCCCAAAAATCGGCTGCAGCATAATGGCCGACTTTTTCGAGGTCGATGACGTGGCTGTTTTTCTTTGCGCGGTAACCGATCACACGAGAATCGCTCTGATCCGTGCCGATGAGATCGATGCGGAGGAATAATCCGTGATCGACACGAAAGTCTCGGTTCCCTACGATCTTATGGGATGCCGTATTGTGATACAGCACCGGCGTGTTTCGATGCAGCCTCTGAAGCGCTTGGTCCGGCACCGTGGCCTCGCCGCACACAAACCGGATTTGGTTCAGCGACTGCCCCGTGCGCACTTTGATGGCAAACGAGCGTGGGACGACCTCCAGGAAGAGCCGGCCTCGATAGCCGGCACGGATTTCGTCGAATCCGGCTGTAAGATCCGTCACCACGCGGGTAAAGACATCCAGACGGCCTGTCGTGCTCTTTGGATTCGCCCGTGCGCGGATCGTCTTCGGAAGGGCGAGCTGTTCCAGCAATGGAACGAGATACACATGGCCCTTCTCCAGAATCGCCCCGTCGGTCAGATCTATCTCGTACATCACGAGATCCGACTGGTAAAAATCCAGCACGTCCAATCGTGAGGAGATGGCCGACAGTTCCGGCAAGAAGCTGCTGATCAGCCGATAGGCCTTGTGGCCTAAACGGAGGTCGAGACTGGCCGGCTGAATCTGCCGCTCTTCGACTGTCGGCGAGGCGCTGATGGCTCGGCTTGCGATCAAGCGCTTGATGTCCTGATAAGGCAGAATGCCGGATCGGGGCGAATGAGTGGTCACAGGTCGTCCGTATCTCCGCCGCAGCTGTTCCCCCAGGCGGCGTAACCGTCGCGATCAGGGTAGCTGTCGCTGCACGCCGCATAGGCTTCTTCTGGATCATCCGAGCGGGAGACTGTCCCCCAATCATCGGAAGTTCCCGCCGATTATCGGACTTCGGCTGAGGATAGTGGAATGTCTTGTTCTCATAATTCCGGAGGACCGCGCCATCCTCATCCAGATGGATCACGTAGTTGTCGGGCAGCAACGGGATCTTGCCGCCGCCGCCCGGCGCATCGATCACGAAATGGGGCACGGCCATTCCACTCGTGTGGCCCTGGAGCGCTTTGATGATGTTCAGACCTGTTTCGACGGTCGTCCGGAAATGATTTGTTCCCTTGGTCAAGTCGGCCTGATACAGATAATAGGGCTTCACCCGCGCAAGGAGCAGCTGATGGACGAGGCGTTTCATGATTTCCGGATCGTCATTCACGCCTTTGAGGAGAACCGTCTGGGCGCCCAGGGGAATGCCGGCATCTGCGAGCCGTCCGCAAGCAGCTTTCACTTCCGGTGTCAGTTCGTCCGGATGATTGAAATGCAGGTTCATGTAAATGGGATGGTACTTTTTCACCACGTCACAGAGTTTGGACGTGATGCGTTGCGGCAACGACCCGGGGACCCGCGAGCCGATCCGTATGAGCTCCAAGTGGGGATCGTCCGAAGCGCCTTCAAGACACGCTCGAGGAGATGGTCGGGAAGCAGCAGCGGGTCGCCTCCCGAGAGGATGACATCGCGTACCTCTTTGTGGTCGCGAAGGTACTGAATGGCTCGGTCCAGCTCACCTTTTTTGAGGAAGCCGGGTTTCCCACCAGCCGCTTTCTGGTACAAAACCGACAATAGATCGGGCATTGATTTGTCACCATGAGTAACACCCGGTCCGGATAGCGGTGAACGAGGTGAGGCACCGGGCTCATGAGGTCTTCTTCTAAAGGATCGTCGTCGGCCGCGATATCGTCCAACTCCGCCGCGTTCGGGCACCACCTGTTTCCAGATCGCGTCATCCTTCGATGTGATGGTCTCGAGTACCGTTGGGGTGATCCGCATGGGATACGGGCCGACGATGGCTTCAATCTCTTTCTCATCGAGGCCGAACCGTTCGGCCAAGTCCTTGGGCTTCACGATGCTCTTCGCCAGGACTTGTTTCCAGTCTTCCATGAATTGTCCTTCGTTGATCAGTTAATCCGGCAGGAAGGGTGCTCGTCGTCTTTGCCGGAAACCTCGGGTGTCGTACGTGCTTGCGACTGAAACTCGGTTGCTGCTTTGGCTTCTGCGCGGTCGGCACCATACCGCTCGTCCAGATAGGCCAGAATGTCGTCGGTTTCTGTCAGAACGAGATCGCCGTCCTTGAGGACCGGCACATAGTATTGGCCGGAGACCTCGTACACCTGCGTGCGCATCCGCCTGCTGTTGGGGACGACGATCGCTTCATAGGTCAGCCCCACGTCGGCCAGTTTTTGGCGGACCACCTGACAGTCAGGACACCAGTCAACATGAAAAAGAGTTACAGCCACGATGGTATAAGGCTACCAGGAAAAGGAAGAAAGTGGAACGCCCATTTTATGGTTATTGGAGAATCGCGCATCAGCTCGATCGTAGGGCGCAAGGAACCATAATCGCATCCTTCATGCCGTGAAGAATCTTTTTATCCGCTGGGCAGATCGTTGCCAGAATGCCGGTGAGTTCCACTGTATCGTCTGAGACAACATAATAGGGAGACAACCGTGCCCGGCCGGACATGCGCACGATCGTTTGCATGCCTTCATCCAGATAGTCCATTTCGAACAGCCGCCCCTTATGGAATTCTTGTAAGACATAGGGTGTGGTTGGGAAGGATGCAAGCGCGTTCCGGAGGGTCTCAACCCATGCACTCTGAGGCATGTCATGCCCGATCGACACGCCGCGGCTTCCCCAAGCGAGTGCGGAAAAGCCGGAAGGCTTGATGACGAAATGACGCTCCTTCTGCGTCGCCGTCTCGATATCGGACCAACTTGTCACCGCTCGCCCTCCGATCTGTAGGCCGGGGATCGTCGCAATCGCAGGAAGCGGCGCTGGGTCGAGCAGCCAGGTCTTCGGCATGATGGCGCTCAAATGCAGCATGCAGTCCGCTCCGAGTTCCTTTTCCCAGAAGGGGCGGAGCCTCGGATGGTGCAGCAGCGCGAACGCGGATTTTTCTTCCAGTGTCGGCTTGTAGGGTGGCGTCACGGACGTTCCGGCCTTTCTTCGCGGCATATTGCACGAGCTCGGCCTTGGGAATGTTCAACAGGTCGAACAGTTCATAGAAACGGTAGACCACACCGATCGATTGCTCGTTGCCGTCGATCTGTAATCGAAGACCTTCCTCCGTAAATCGAATCTCCTGAGGCTCGACACACCAAACGGGCGTCCCCGCTTCGCGGAGTTGAGCGGCCAACCAGGACATTTCCGGCCGATAATCTTTTGATTCCTCCGAGACCAGGATCGCGATGCATCCCTCACGCTGACCTTGCACAGATCGCAGCATGTGCGCAAATCCGCGTACCATTCCATCTCGTCCTCCGATGAGTTGTGCATCACCGCCGGCAAGGTCGTGATAGATGTACGAGAGGCAGGCGGTGAGCCCGATGCCGCCCGGAACCGAATCCAGCTCGGTGATGACCATGCCGTCCTGTGTGGGGATCACATCGGGCCTGATGACGGCGGGCAAGGCATCGCGAAACCGTTTCATCCGGCTGTACTGCACCAAGGCTTCCGGCTTGCCTTGATCGAGGTATCCGGCCACCCAGGCCGGTTGAGTTCCTTTGACGCTTTCATTGTAGAGCCGATTCAGCGCTCGATAGAACGAGAGCAGGTATGGCCCCAAATTGATGAAGAACTGTAACTGATCGGAAGACAGGTAAAACGGGCAGGGGCTGACTCGCCACGAGGTCGCCGCCCCCAAGCCGGAAGACTGCTGTTGGAAAGAGACGGTGGATGAAGATCCAAATAGGTCGGCCTGACACAATCGCGCGTGGATGGCGGCACAGCGATCACGTGCTGCCTCAGGAGAGAGCGTTGGGCAGGAGGCTTCGGTTTGAGTCAACAGAAAACCCTTAGTTACGTTCCGACCTGACGGCAGGCGGCATCAAATCAAATGGTGCAAAGGGATTCAATGCTAGCACGCACATCAGAGATCGACAAGAGGCCGACGGACTGCCGATCGATAGAGATATGGAGTGGTGCGGACAGGCGGCGAGATGATCGGAAGCGAACCTTCCTTGCTACCGTCCAGCATGCATCGTATGATTGGATCTTGATGGACTTCATGACGGTGGATTCCAAACAGACATTGAGGGTTTTGCCTCAACTGGTGCCGGATTCGGCGTGTTTTCGTTGTGATGTGTGTTGTCGCTTCCCGGAAGCCGACAGTTTTCTTCGCCCATACTTTACGCGTTCGGAAATCAGCGATGCCGTGCAACATGGAATTCCCGAGTCATTCTTTCCCAGCAAGTCCGGCTCGCAGGTTGGTCTTGTCAAGAACCCGATCGGTGAAGGATATCTCTGTCCGGCTTTTGATTCGAAGTCAGGCCGGTGCGGAATGTACGACGTTCGCCCCTTGGATTGTCGGCTGTATCCGATGGCGCTGATGTGGGACGTGTCGGGTCGAGAAGTTCTGCTCGGTTGGGATTCCAAGTGTCCGTTCATGCGCGACGCACCCTCAAGCGCGATTCGCGAGTATGGAGAACGTGTCGCGATCTTTCTTGCTGGTGACGCGATCGTGGAGACGATTGCGGCTCATCCTCGCCTCATCGGTTCCTTCCAAGACGATGTGGTCGTGCTCAAGACGCTGCCTCACCTGACGGCTCGTCTCGGGCCGCAGCGAGTTGATTTTCGGCTCCATCCACTGACAGTATCGGACGGCTCGTATTTCGAGAAGGCGCTCGAACGGGCCCAGGTGCTCTGTCATGAGACACCCGCCGCGTTTGCGTTTCCCTACCATTACATCTGGTCATCGCTGCTTCCCTACTGGTGGATGGAGTTCGATCGCACGTGGTTTCTTTTTGTCCAGTCTCCGGACGGGTGGTTCATGCCGCTCCCGCCGCTCGGAGCCGGTCCGTTGGATCGGGCGGTGGAGCAGGCGTTCGCGCTGATGCGGTCGTGGAACGGACCGTCGCCGGTGAGTCGAATCGAAAACGTGATGGAATCCCAACGACAACTGCTGGAGCGCGACGGGATTCAATTCCGTCGGAAAGAGGGAGACTATCTCTACCCTGTCGAGGCTCTGGCTGCCTTGGCAGGAGACCACTATAAGTCCCAACGGGCGCTCTGCAATCGTGTAGCCCGAGAGCAGGTGATTACGAAAGAACCCTATCGGGCTGACCATCACTCCGGCTGCGCGCGTCTGTATCGGCGGTGGGCCGAACAGAAACACAGGGGGAATCTCGATCAGATTGGGAAGCTGCTTCTGGAGGATGCAGAAATGGCCCACGCGCTTGTCTTTCAAGAGCATGAACGGATCGGCTTGTCGGGTACTGTCCTGAGAGTCAACCATGACATCGTCGCCTACACCTTCGGTTACTGGTTGACTCCTCAAACCTGGTGCATCTTGTTGGAGGTCGCGGACCGTTCCATTCCCGGTCTGGCTCAGTGGGTTTTCCGCGAGACCTGTCGAACCGCCATGGCGCAAGGGGCCATCGCTATCAATGCCATGGATGATGCAGGCCTTCCGGGACTACGTGCGGCCAAGTCGGCCTATCGCCCATCCGCGATTCTGGACACCTGGGTGATCACAAGGATGGCCACATGACCCAGCCGGAAGAGCGAACCGCGTCAACGGCTCGCCGATATGAGTGGTTGACGTTCGTGATGGTCTTGATCACGCTGTTTACGTTGGGCGTGGGGACCTTCCTGCTCGGTCATGTCGAACGCAGCATCGTGGCTGCCGTCTGGCTTCCGCTGTTGATGTTGCTGTTGTGGTCGACGATTCGATTGAGGGCGGAATATCGGCAAGCCCAACAAGAAAGCGCCTGGGCGAGGGCTGCGGAGGCGGCCTTACTGCAAAGCCAAGAACGCAATCGCGCGATTGTCGATACCGCGCTTGACGGAGTCATCACCATTGATGCAGCCGGAATCGTGACCGAATGGAATGCCCAAGTTACGGCTATCTTCGGGTGGACCCGCGAAGAGGCGATGGGGAAATTGCTTTCGGACACCATCATCCCCGAGCGGGATCGAGAGGCGCACGCGCAAGGGATTCGAGAGTATCTCAAGACCGGAGTCGGCCCGGTGCTGAATCGTCGGATCGAGATCGCGGCACGACATAAGGAAGGCCACGAGTTCCCGGTCGAGCTCGCCGTCTCGCCGGCGCGTATCGGTGAAGCGTATATCTTCAGCGCGTTTGTGCGGGACATTACGGATCGTCGTCGGGCTGAACGACGGCTGGCGTCCCAATATGCGGTGACGCGTGTTCTATCGGAAGCCGTGAGGCTCGAAGAAGCGGTGCCGAAAATCATTCAAGGGGTCGGCGAGAGTCTCGAATGGGATCTCGGTGTATTTTGGAGATTGGATAAACAATCGGGAACGTTGCGGTGCTTCGATCACTGGCGAGTCACAACGCTTTCCGCCAATGAGTTTATTGCGGAGATCCAGTATCAGACCTTCAAACCGGGTGTGGGATTGCCGGGTCGAATTTGGGAAAGCGGGCAACCGGTGTGGATCAAAGACGTGACGCTCGATCCCACTTTTGTTCGAGCGGATTTGGCTGCTCAAGCCGGGCTTCATAGCGCGTTCGGGTTTCCGATTCGTATCGGCGGTGACGTCGAGGGCGTGATTGAGTTCTTCAGCCATCATGTCCGTGAGCCGGACAGCGAGTTGCTCAGTATGATCACCGATGTCGGCCTGAAAATCGGGCAATTCGGTGAACGCGCGAGAGCCGAGGAGGCGTTGCGCTTGACGGAGGCGCAACTGCGCCAAGCGCAGAAGATGGAAGCCGTCGGGCGGCTCGCCGGTGGTGTCGCCCATGATTTCAACAATCTGCTGACGGTGATTCGTGGATACAGCGAGTTGATCCTGAGTCGCTTGGGGCCGGCGGATCCCGCGCGACGGGAGATGGAAGAAGTCAAAAAAGCCGCCGATCGGGCCGCCGGCCTGACCAGCCAACTGCTGGCATTCAGCCGACGGCAATTTGTGGCGACCAAGATCGTAGATCTGAACGGGATCGTCATGAACATGGACGGGATGCTGCGGCGGCTGTTAGGCGAGGACGTCATTGAACTCTGCGCCGACCTCGAGCCACAGTTGGGATCGATCAAGGCCGATCCGGGGCAGATCGAGCAAGTGATCATGAATCTGGCCGTCAATGCTCGGGACGCGATGCCGATGGGTGGCCAGCTGACGATTCAGACTCGGAATGTCACCATCGGAAAAGGCCCTCGACGTGAAACCGTGATGCTCGACGAGGGGACGTACGTGCTCCTGGCGATCAGGGACACAGGCCATGGTATGAGCGAAGAAACTCAATCGCATTTATTCGAGCCGTTTTTTACTACCAAAGAAAAAGGGAAGGGGACGGGTCTCGGGTTGTCTACGGTGTACGGTATCGTGAAACAAAGCGGTGGAACGATCGGGATTGAAAGCAAGCCGGGACAAGGAACCACGTGCAAGATCTTTTTCCCGAAAGTGGATGCGATCACACAAGCCGCGCCGGTCGTGAATGGAGCAGTGGTCAGAGCGATCGGGCGCGAAACCATACTCGTCGTCGAGGACGATCCGTCGGTGCGTGGGCTTGTGCAAGAAGCCCTTCGACTCAGTGGGTATGAGGTGTTGGTCGCGCGTCACGGCATCGAAGCGCTCTTGACCGGCGCGAAGCACCTGGGCCCGATCCATTTGTTGCTGACGGACGTCGCGATGCCGCAGATGAGCGGGCCGGAGGTCGCAGAAAAACTGACGGTTGTGCGCCCCGAGATCAAGGTCTTGTACATGTCCGGCTACCCTGATCATCCGGTGTTCGAACAGGGTGGGATCAAACGGGACACGGCCTTTCTCCAGAAACCCTTCACGCCTAATGTATTGACCCAAAAGGTTCGTGAAGTCCTTGATGGAAAGAAGGTGGCATAGCAGACTGTTGAAAAAACTATTTTGACACTCCCTAACTCTCAACCTGTCAGAGGTCCCACACCTAGTCATCGGCTTCCGCTGGTGCGTCTCATACTGTTGGCTTGCGCAACTCCGATAAGGCCTCGAGAATTTCCGCCGGACGTGGCGGGCAGCCGGGGATACGGATATCCACGGGGATATGCCGTTCCACAGGCCCGGTCACTGCATAGCTGTTTTTGAACATGCCGCAGTCGATCGCACAGTCGCCGAGCGCAATGACGATTTTCGGGTCAGGTGTTTGCTTGTGCACATCTTTCAACGCTCGCTCCATGTTGACGGTGACCGGCCCCGTCACCACCAATGCATCGGCATGGCGCGGCGAGGCTGCGATGTGAATGCCGAACCGTTCGGCATCGTACACAGGATTCAGGAGCGCACTCATTTCCATCTCACAGGCGTTGCAGGAGCCGGTATCTACTTCACGGATCGCGAGCGACCGTTTGAAGAGTTTAGTTTTGTCCTTAGCCTCCGGGCTAACCGGTAGCGCAGGCTTCTCCGCTCTGCGATACTGGCCCGTCACAACCCCGATCTTCAAACTCTTTTTGATGATACGGAACATGTTCGGCCTCCTACAGATCGTTTCCAGCGTATGAGAGGTTGAAGCTTTTGTTGATGAGAGGAAAGTCCGGGATGATATTCCCCAGCGCCGCCCATTGAATCGCGGGCCAATTCACGAACGATGGGTCGCGAACTTTGCAACGATGAATCCGGCCACCTTCTCCCGCCATCACCATATAAAGGATTTCTCCCCGCCAACCTTCGACCGCTGACAGCGTCCAGTCGCCTGGATTCGGTGAGCAACTTGGTTCATTTGCGACCAGACCATCCGGAATCTTGCCGAGAATTTCACGGATGAGGCGAATGGATTCATGGATCTCATCGCCACGAACGCGCAATCTGGCCCGCACGTCGCCGTAGCGATACAGAGCTACGGCGACGGGTAGTTCATCATAGGCAGCGAATGGGCGATCGCGCCTCAGATCACAATCCCTACCCGATGCCCGTCCCACGACGCCCATCACGGCATGATCCCACGCCGTTTGCTCATTGAGGATTCCCGTCGTTTCCAGGCGATCGGTAAGGGAGGCATTTGCAAAAATGATGGCTCCCACCTCGGAAAAGTCCGGTTGGATTCGGTTCAGTTCATCCACAAGGTCGGCGAGTTGACGATCCTCTATGTCTCGAGTCACCCCTCCGACCCGGAGGACATCCCGCAGGAACCGTGAACCTGTGAGCCGATCATTGAGCTGCATGATCCGCTCTTTCATCCGACCACAATGCGCATGGGCGAGCGCATAAGCTGTGTCATTGCACATGGCGCCGATGTCGCCGAGATGATTGTACAGTCGTTCCAGCTCCAAAAAGAGAGCACGAAGGTATCTGGCGCGCCGAGGCACTTGGAGGTTCAGAAGCGTTTCAACCGCCTGGCAATAAGCGAGACTGTGCCCTACCGTTGTGTCCCCGGACACGCGTTCGGCCAACGGTACCGCCCCGATCAGCATCTGCTGCTCGAAAAGCTTTTCTACGCCGCGGTGTTTCCAAAAATGGTGCAGCTCGAGCTGCATGATCGGTTCGCCGGCCACAGAAAACCGAAAATGTCCGGACTCGATGATCCCAGCGTGGATGGGTCCCACCGGCACCTCAAACACCCCTTCTCCTTCGATATGCCGGAAGTGATGCTCACCCTGTTGTCTGCCCAGCACTCGGTCCCAGGGAAATTCTTTTCTGAGCGGGTGCATTCCTTTCGGCCAATGCTCGTGCCGGACCAGACGTCGCAGGTCCGGGTGCCCTTGGGGAATCAATCCGAACATGTCGCGAATCTCTCGCTCATACCACTTGGCGGCATGAATGTGCGGCGTAATAGAAGGAAACAACCGCTCGTTGCCTGAGAGTTCAATGGACAACACCACCCAGTGGTGAGACACCTCCAGAGTGAACAGGTAGTGAAGCCCATAGGCGTCACGAACAGGGCGATGATCACAGGCCCAGATGAGTGTCAGCCGGCCGCGCAAGTTCGGCTGGGTATGCAGATAGCGAGTGATCGCCGGAAGTAGGTCCTTAGGAACCTGGAAATGCGAAGATTCCCCACAGACCGGGTCACCCTGCACAATGGCCGGGAACGTGGCTTTAAGCAAGTCGTCATAGGGCCTCGCCTCTGTCATGACCGTCCACTCCTATTGGATCACAAGAAGCATCGTCGCCTGTTCCAAGAGTTGCCGTATGGGCGGCGGAAGAAAAAAGCTGAATACCACCAGCGCTCCGGCAAGAAGAATGATCGGCAGATGACCTAATGCCCAGGTTTCTTCTCGGAGGATTCCCTCAGGCGGCGTACCCAAAACCATCCCGGTCATGCGATAAATCAATCCGGCGAACGCAAGAACGGCGAAGAGTAGAAATACTGCGGCAAGTCCCACTCGGCTGAATTGATCCGATAATGCAAAGCTCACCATGCCTCCCGTACTGGTGAACGGCATTCCCGGGATACCTTGCGAGGCCAGGGCCGTGACGACTTGCACTTCACTGGTAAAGGATGCAAACGGAGGAAGCGCCGATAGGGCCAGCCCCGAGATCATCAATGCCATGGCCGTCCAGGGTTGCGCAACCGCCAACCCTTGCACGTGACCGATTTCCATCGTGTGATAACGACGATGAATGTTCCCTGCGGCAAAGAACGCCATCGATTTCGCGAATGCATGATTCAACAAGTGAAACAGCCCACCGAAGGTTCCCAGCGGTCCCCCAACTCCAAATCCAATCATGGCAATTCCCATGTGCTCGATACTGGAATAGGCAAACAGTCGTTTATAGTTGTGCTGGATAAGGATGAACAATGCTGCGGTCACCAATGAGGCAAATCCCAGCAACACCAACAGCCCACCAGTGAAGTCAGACGGCACGGCATGGTCGACAATCGTCCTCATCCTCAAAATTGCATAGACCGCGACCACTTCAAGGACGCCTGCGAGCATAGCCACGACCGGAGCCGGCGCTTCCGTATACGCATCCGGCAACCAGCTATGCATAGGGACGAGCCCCACTTTGGTACCATAGCCCACCAAGATAAAGATGAAGGCCAGCTTCAGGACATGCGGATTCAACCGATCGGCCATGGGCAACATCTGGGTCACGTTCAACGCTTGGCTGACATCGCCCAGCACATGCAGCGACGAGTAATAGGTAAGTACGACGCCGAACAATGCGAGCGATATCCCGACTGAACACAAAATGAGGTATTTCCACCCGGCCTCCAGCGACTCTCGACGCCGCCAAAAGGCGATCAGGAAGGTTGTTGCGAGCGTCGTCGCCTCAATGGCGACCCATTGCACCCCGACACTGTTCGCAATGGTTGCAACTACCATGGCAAGCAAAAACATATGAAAAAGGAAAAAGAACAAGTTGAGCCTTGTAGGCGCGATGACGCCCCGCGCCACTTGTTCGTCCATGTAGGAACGCATATAGAACGAACAGGCCATTCCGACCGCTCCGATGATGAATAGAATGAAGGTCGACAACGCATCGAGGTACACCAACTGGTCCAGAGCCGTGAACGGACCATCCCTCAGCACGGTCCGGGTAATCATGATTTCTGCCGCCACGAGTGTGCCCATACTCATGAGGTTGATCGCATGGAGCAGCGTGGAGCGGTGAACGACCAAGCTCAACCCTCCCGCGAATAATGGTGCCACTACCAACGCCGCGACTTCGATCATCAACAGATCCTCTGCTATTCTTTCAACACGGTGAGTTGATTCGTGTCCACGCTGTCGAACGCGTCTTGTAGGCGATTCGTATAGATCCCCGCGATCAATGTTGCGATGAGCACGTCGAAGAACACGCCCAATTCGACGATCAACGGCATCCCGTATGTGGCGGCAGTCGCGCCTAGAAACAAGCCGTTTTCCAGCACTAGAAAACCAACCAGTTGCGTCACGGCCTTTTGCCTCGCGATCATCGTAAAAAATCCGATGAGCACGATCGCAAGGGCGATGGCCAGCGAATCCCTCGTGAGCAGAAAACCCAACGGAATGATCGGCTGCGAGATGAAGAAGGCCAGCATGACCAGTCCACCGCAGATCAACAGTCCGGCCGGAACATTGACGTACATCACCAGTTCTCGCTTGACGTTGACGCGATCAATGACTTTCTTGAGGACCCGGGGAATGATGATCACCTTGATGACACCGGTCAGCGCCGCCGCAATATAGAGGTGCTGGTTCCCGGTCAAATAGGCCACCAGTGCCGTCGTCACAACGAGAAAGGCCGACTGCAGCGCAAACAGATCGACGCAGGCCGAGAGTCGCCGTTGCGCCACAATCGCGAAACAGGTCAACAAGAGCAAGGCCGAGCACAAGTCGACGAGTTGCGATCCACTGTAAGAAAGAACCTGCATCCGCTCAGCTCCGAAGAATATAAAAGAACAGCAGTCCAAGCAGCCCGAGGATAAACGCAACGCCCAAAAGATCCGTTACCCGGAACAACCGCAATTTTGCGAACATGCATTCGATAATCCCGATCACCACCGCGAGTGCTGCAATCTTCGCCAGGTAGACCAGGAATCCGATCATCATTGCGGCAGGCGCCGGCGTGGTCGCAATTCCCCAAGGTGCGAAGACGTTGGCAATCAAAGAGAGGAACACGGCCAACTTCAGGCCGGCTGCCCATTCGAGCAAGGCGAGATAGCGCCCTGAGTATTCTAGGACCATGGCTTCATGAATCATCGTGAGTTCGAGATGTGTTGCTGGATTATCGACCGGCACCCGTCCTGTCTCTGCGAGCGCTACGATAAAGAGGGCTGCGAACGCCATCAGATGGGGTGAGGGGTCCGTGAGGCTACCATCTAACAGCGCGGTCTTATGGACAATGGTGCTCAAGTTCGTCGAACCATTGGTCAGAGCAATCGCAAAGATAGAGAGAATCATGGCCGGCTCGGTCAGGGATGCAACGATTGCCTCGCGGCTGCTTCCCATCCCACCGAACGCTGATCCGACATCGAGGCCTGCAAGAATCAGGAAAAACGTTCCCAATGCCAGGAGATAGACAAGCGCGATGATGTTTCCCGCAAAGTTCATGGGGGTCTGTGAGATGAACGTAGGAACCAATAAACCCGCAGAAATTGTGGAGGCGAACACAATGTAGGGTGTCGCTGTAAAGACCCAAGAGGCGGTAGTCGAAATGACCGGCTGCTTCCGGAAGAGCTTAGCCAGGTCAGCGTAAGGCTGGAAGACACTCGCGCCGCGTCGCAATTGCAGACGTGCTTTGACCTTCCGGATCAGACCTACAAGATACGGCGAAACAGCCAGTAAGACCGTCACTTGACCAATAACGAGCATGATCGCTTGTAGCATCAATTACACCGCGAGCAACAACAAGAGGATGAGGGTGACGAAGATATAGGTCAGATAGAGATGCAGGCTTCCTGCCTGGATCACTCTCAGGCGGTCAGCCAGCGTCGTGAAGAAGGCCACCAGGGGATCATAGAGATATTTCTCAAAAATCGGTTCAATGTGAAATTCAAAGTGTCGTCGTTTGGCAAAGTATCGCGACTCATGAAGAAACTCCGTCTCGAGTTTGACCGTCGGCTGGTAAATGGTACTGAAGACGCGTTTGATCGGCTGGACAAAACCGGTTGCGGTGTATTCCATCCGGGGAGTGAGGTTGATCCCGCAGCCCCAGGTCTTATGATGACGTTTTCTTAGATGGCCACCGAATGCGACGGCCAGCCCCAACCCCAGCATCGCCAGCGCTGTCAGCAGCAGCGCCAACACCGGCGTGGAGAGGCTTGAAAATTCGACGTTCACCGGCGCAAGCGCCCATCCATCCAGCGCCAGCACTTTTTCTTCGATCGATATCCCTGCCAGGGGAGCGATGACTCGATCCAACAGCGGCACTATCACCATCGGCGCGACGCCCAGCACCACGCAGAAGGCGGCCAAGAGACCCATCCCAACGCGCATAGGAGCCGGCACTTCCTCAGCGTGGCGTGCGTGCGCACTTCGCGGCAATGCGAGAAACGAAATCCCAAACGCTTTTGCGAAGCAAGCCAGGGCCAACACGCCGGTCAGGGCCAGGATAGCGGCGGCGATCGGCAGCATCAGTTTGAGAAACACCGTCGGAAGCTGATAACTGAGGAAGAGGCTTTGGAAAACCAGCCACTCACTCACAAACCCATTCGTGGGAGGCAGAGCGGCAATCGAGACGGCTCCGATCAAAAAAAAGACTCCCGTCCAGGGCATGCGCCGAAGCAAGCCACCGTACTCGTCGATGTTACGCGCATGAGTCGCATAGAGCAGCGAGCCGGCCCCCAAGAACAGCAGCGCCTTGAACATCGCGTGATTGATCGTGTGGTACAGCCCTGCCAGCAGTCCGAGTGCGGCAAGTTCCTTCAGCCCATAGGACTGAAAGATCATGCCGGCCCCGATGCCTAACAAGATGATCCCGATGTTTTCTACGCTGTGAAACGCGAGGAGCCTCTTGAGGTCATGCTCCATCAACGCGTACATCACGCCCAGTAACGCGGATGTTGCCCCGAGGAACAGCACGATGAACCCCCACCACCAGGGGAACTGCCCACCGAGGAAATCGAAATACACCCGGATCAGGGCATAGATCGCGGTCTTGATCATGACGCCGGACATCAGGGCTGAGATATGCGAAGGTGCCGCCGGGTGAGCATAGGGCAGCCAGACATGAAGCGGCACGATACCCGCTTTGGTGCCGAAGCCGATCAGAGCCATCAGAAATGCGAACGTTCTCATGCCCTCCGGTAAGGGCTGCTTCGGATGCCGGAAGGCCTCAAATGAGAATGCCCCACTGTCGTAAAACAAAATCAGAAAGGTCAGGATGATGAAGGCGGTCCCGACATGCGTCATGATCAAGTAGAACAATCCTGCATAGCGTACCTCGGTCTTCTCGTGCTCTGTCACTACCAGGAAATAGGACAGCAACGACATCAGTTCCCAGACGATGAGGAAAAAGATGCCGTTGTCCGCCAGTACCACCAGGGTCATGGAACAAAGAAACCCATTGAAGAGCGCTCCAAGCACAGGGACAGATGCGCGCCCATCAAAATGCCGCATGTATCCAATGGCATAGATAGAAGCGGCAAGCCCCACGAGGGAGATGGTCAAAACGAAGAATGCGGCCAGAGGATCAAGCCGAATCGAGAAGGCGAGCAGAGGAATCGTCGAGGCTAGTGAGATCGTGACAGGTTCCGAAGACGTGATGCCAAGGAGCCCAAGAACGATGCCCGCGCTGGTCGCCACGATGGCGGGGGCGCTGGCCGCGAGACTTTGAACTTCAGGTCGTCGGGGGAGACAGAGTGGAAGAAGTATACCGACGACATAGCTGCCGAGAAGAATCCACAACAGGTTCAGCATGCGATCGGTTGAGGCCCTCGTGTTCTTGTCAGATTACCTCAGGACGATTGGATGCTACGGTTCATCCGCAACATTGGCTGAGATACAGGGATGATCGCTCATCTGATTGACGCATACCAAATGTTCAACCGGCCACGAATCCTGCGTCTCAAACCCCCACAACAATATGTACGACGGTTACCAACAGTGCGATAACCAGCATGGTGTAGCACGTTGCTTTCCAAGCCTGCCATGCCCGAGTTTCATTGTCTTTCACGATCGGCCTCCTGCTTACCTGGATAGTGATTAAGTTTGAATCCACTCAGCTTTCGGTACCCAATGCGCAGCTCAGTGTTGGGCGTGCCTGTAGCCCCGCGTATAGTTTTTGTACTAAACACGATAGGTGTTCTGTACGCCTTTCAACCCTGAGCCACTGAGCCTATGAACACGATATCCGTTGAGAAAGAAATGATCATACACAGCCGAGAGAAAGGCTTGTCCGTCTTGCGGGTGCACGACGCAGCCTGCCCAATCCCGTAGTCCACGGCGTAACATTTCCCACAACCCCGCGTGACTCGTCACGACCGCCCCCGTGGAGAGATCCAACCAGACCAGTGCCATTGCTCTGCTCTGATACTGGACCGCTACGATGTCGGCGTGTCCTGACACGAGCGTATGCTCCTTACCGGTCTTTACATATTCCATTAAAGCTCTGCGTGCGACTTCCGTCCTTCTTGCCAAGATACCGCTTTCGAGCTGCCACAGAGTCCACTAAGTCGTCTTGATGCTCAGCTCCTTAGATGGGTGATTGGAGGGAACGGCCCATCCGCTGCCGACAGCGAGCCAATCCTTCCCGTGCCATTAGATTGTTGGGCTCAGAAGTCAGAACCCTGTTCCAATTTACCAACGCCTCTTCGTGCTGATCGAGCCGTTCGAGTAACGCGGCCAGCTCACATCGCGTTGCAATATCTGTGGGGCAGAGAACAAGCGCATCCGACAGCTGTTGAAGCTGCGTGAACCAATCTTGCGTCGATTGACGGCTCGCATACAGGCTGCGGTCCGGTGTGTCTCCATTCTGAATGGTCATGTCTCTATCGCCTTGCTTTCTAGGCAGCTTCAAGTTGCTTGGTAGGCGGTTGCGCACAACTCGTTATCGTGGAGCCATTGCAGGGAGAGTGCCACTACTGAACAGACACCGGGATGTTATGCAGGGATGATATCTATCGCGGGCTTACAGCTGTCGTAAGGAGATGCTAGAACCGTAGTATTCAAGCCGAAAGTTATTTTGTGCAAGAATTGCAGCCTTAGGCTAGGTTATGGTGATTTCAGGTGCATTTTTTGCGGCATGAGCCATGATGAGACCTCTTGCCTTCCAGTCGGTGCTCATCCTGCAAGACTTGCTAATCAGGTCGGAAATGAAGACGATGATTCGGGCGAGAGTATTAGTCGCGAATTCCGTATTCCTTGATCTTGTATTGGAGAGTCCTAAGACTAATGCCCAACAGCCTTGCGGCATTTTCTCGATGGTTGGTGACTTCCTTCAAAGTCCGTTCAATGACTTGTCGTTCAATCTGCTCCAGGATGTTCCCAATGTGATCAGCATAGTCCGTGCATCCTCTTTGCTAACCTGGATTTCCTCGGGGAGATGCGCGGGTTGAATCGTTGTCTCCCTCACCGTGACGGCAAGCCGTTCCATGAGATTTCGTAGTTGCCGAACGTTTCCAGGCCACCCATAAAGCCGTAACAACTGCATGGCGTCTCGCGAGACTTCTTTGGGTCCACGGTGATGCCGTGCAGAAGACGCGGACAGGTATCGATCCACAAGCAGCGGAACATCGTCTGCCCGCTCGCGAAGTGGTGGAAGGCGGATAGGGACGACATTCAGTCTGTAGTAGAGATCTTCCCGAAAATCCCCCTGTTTGACCGCTTCATCCAGTTTCCGATTGGTAGCGGCTATGATCCTCGTATCGACTTTGATCAATTTCGTACCACCCAGGCGCCTGAACTCCTTCGTCTCAAGAACACGTAGAAAATCGACTTGCGACTTGAGCGAGAGTTCCCCCACTTCATCCAGCAACAGCGTACCACCGTCCGCCAGCTCAAACCGCCCAGCCTTGGTCGACATGGCACCGGTAAACGCGCCTTTCTCATACCCGAATAACTCGCTCTCAAAGAGATTCTCGGGCAATGCGCCGCAATTCATGGTGATGAACGGTCCATCGGCCCTCGGGCTTTTATGGTGGATCGCTCGCGCGACGAGTTCCTTCCCGGTTCCACTTTCCCCCGTGAGCAAGACCGTCACATCGCTGTCCGCTACCATCTCCACCAAGCTATAGACTTGCTGTATGGCTCCGCTTTCGCCGACCATTTGATCGAAACGGGTTCTCGTTTCAAGACGGTCGCGGAGTTGCTTGTTCTCGGAAGTCAGCGTACGGCGCTCGAGCGCTTTCTCCACGACGACTCCAAACCGCTCACGATCGATCGGTTTCGTTAGATAGTCGTAGGCACCCAGCCGCATCGCTTCAACAGCCGTATCGATCGAACCAAACGCAGTCATGACGACGACTTCGGTATCCGACCATTTGTTCTTCAGCCGACGCAGAAATTCTACGCCGCCCATCTCTGGCATCCGGAGGTCAGTGATCACCAAATCCACCGGAGTTTCCTCAAGATGCCGCAGCGCTTCCGCTCCCGTGCCTGCTCCGAAAACCCGGTAGCCTTTTTTCTCCAACATGGTCACCAGAGCATTGCGGATATTCACTTCATCATCAACGATGAGAACGTGAAAGGCCTGCGTCATGATCCCACACCAACTTTGTGTGGTTGACTGATCGCTATCGGGAATTGTGTCACCACTGTCGTCCCAGCTCCAGGCGCACTTACAACCTGAATTGTACCGCGATGATCCTGCATAATCCGGTATGCTATGGCAAGACCAAGACCAGTGCCGCTCGACTTGGTCGTATAGAAGGGTTCAAACAGATGGTTGAGTTGCTCCTTCGCGATCCCGACGCCGCTATCCTTCACGGTAATCTCTACCCAGTCTTTCCCTTCAGCCGCTCGGTGCACCGCTGAAATCTGACAGTGTCCGCCGTTCGGCATGGCATGAAACGCATTGACGATGATGTTGATCAATACTTGACTGATCTGGGTTGCGTCGCCCAGGACAGGCAGTAATTGCTCATCCATCACCCGTTCGAGTCGAATCCCACGTTCCTCCGCCTCGAAACGCATCAACGTCATGATGTGGTCGATCAGTGTCTCTACATCTACTTCGTGCAAACCAACAGATCCCGGGCGGGCAAATTTCATGAAATTATCGAGAATCCCCGAAAGCCTTCGGCATTCGGCGTTCACGACACCCAAGTATCGTGCCCCTGTTTCTGCTAATGTCCCACTTTCCTTAAGTTCTTCTTCCAGAAGATGGAGGTTCAGATCCATGGCGCTCAAGGGGTTTCGCAGCTCGTGCGCTACCCCCGCAGATAGGGTGTGCAACGCCGCTAACTTTTCTGCGATACGGACTCGTCGTTCGAGTTCTAACCATTCTGAGAACGTCCTGCGCCTGCAGGATCACCCCCGTTGGTTTCTTATCATCCCCTGTGAGATCTGCTGTACTCACGCGAATTGTCCTCGGGCTTAGGTCTCCGCATTCGTAGAGGAAGTCCTTCTGATTCACATGGCGGTGCTCTTTCAACGCCTCGTCGAGTATCCGGCGGATCGGGTCTTCTTTGGGGAACACAACGTCATAGCTTATCCCCAATAGCTCCGATGAGGCGCGATTCAACACCGCTTCAGCTATGGGGTTCATCGCGCTGATGCTGCCTCCCTGGTTGATCGTAAGCACCCCCATTGGAATACTGTGTAGAATATTCCGCGCCAGCCCCTTCACTTCTTCTAGGGTTTTTCGGGCAGCGTCGTAGTGAAGAAACGTGATGACTGCGGCAATACCGATCGAACTTACGAAGAAGATAAGAAGTGTCTCGACGATCAGATCACTGCGCGACTGCCAGAGGGCATGGACCAATTCCGTGGGGATATTCTCGCCTTCGATGAAACCACGAAGGAGGAGCGTTTTTCGTTCCAGGCTGAAAAGCAAAATGACGGAGACGACCAAAGCGAAGACCAGGAGCACGGAAGCGACCAACCGATAGGGAACCTTTCTGAAGAGCGTCGTTTCTGGGATGGGTCTGAACATCGCAATGTCACATGGAAGCGCACACAATCAGCATGCTACCACGCACAAGGTCTCCTGTGCATAGAGCTCAACCCACAGCGGGACACACGTAAAGACGATATCTTCCCCTTTGCTTGATCTTCAGTCTTTGTTCCGTTTATTGTGACGGCTGCGGAGCTGGTTGTTTCGTCAGGCCGAAGCAGTTCTATGGACCGGGAGTGATGCAGTGACACAGCAAGCGCGGGAAGTCGATGTAGCCCAGTATCGCATCCGACAAGAGCCGTTTTACGCGGAGGTCGGTGGGGAGATCGGCCTATTCACCATTGCCGCCGAGAGGAAACTGCCGGTTATGTTGAAAGGGCCGACCGGCTGCGGGAAAACCCGTTTTGTTCAATACATGGCGTACAAGCTCGGCCGACCGTTGATCACGGTGGCTTGTCACGAAGATCTCACGGCATCCGATTTGGTGGGCCGTTATCTCCTGAAGGGGCAGGATACCGTCTGGATGGATGGGCCGTTGACTGCGGGAGTGAAGCATGGGGCCATTGTCTATCTCGACGAGGTGGTGGAAGCCAGAAAGGACACGACCGTCATCATCCATCCTCTCAGCGATGACCGGCGAGTGCTCCCCATCGAGAAAAAGGGCCAGATTGTGGAGGCCGCCGACGAGTTCATGCTGGTGATCTCCTACAACCCCGGCTATCAGAGCGTCCTCAAAGATCTGAAGCAAAGTACGAAACAGCGATTCATAGCGATTGAATTCGACTATCCCGCGGCGGACATCGAAACGATGGTGGTTCAACGTGAGGCGGGGGTGGATCCTGCGATCGCCGGATGTCTCGTCAAGCTCGGGCAAAAGGTCCGCAACTTGAGAAACCACGGATTGGAGGAAGGAGTCAGCACCAGACTCCTGATCTACGCCGGTACCTTGATGAAGCAAGGCGTGCCGCCCGAGCGGGCCTGTGATGTGGCCGTCGCCCGCCCGATCACGGATGATTCGGACATGCAACGCGCGATACTCGAATTCGTCAAAGCGATCTTTTGAACCCATCAATTCTAGCCCACATCATTCATGAGCATTTCTGCTGCAATTGTGGATTCGCCGCTGCGACAAGCCTTGCCAGGAGCTTCTCGTGGCCAGGCGGGCGGACTCGTCGCTCGGTCGGTCAACAGACTGTTTCAAGTCTGCTTCCCTTCCTCGCGTCTCCGCGCGCCCGTCTCGCTTGGCGACTCCGCAATTTCGCGACGAACTGTCATGAATAATGTGGGCTAGTGGATTCCCTTCCTGCCATCGCACGGGACAGTGAGCGCGGAGCGCTCTTGACCGTCCATGTCCAGCCGGGGTCGTCACGCACCGAGTGCGTCGGAATTCATGGCGATGCGATAAAGATCCGCCTGGTAGCTCGTCCGATCGACGGTGCGGCCAACGACGAACTGATTCGCTTCATTGCTGATCGGTGCACTGTGCCGCGCGCAAATGTACAAATTCGGGCAGGAGCCGAAGCTCGGCGCAAGCGGCTGTGTGTGAAGGAGGTCTCGGCTCAGGTGCTCTTGGCGCGATTGCTGCCGCGAAACGAGCAAGAAACGGAGCGGATATGAAGGGATTACGACTCAGCAGCGCCGTCTTGGCACTGTTGATGCTCTCAGCTTGTTCCAGCGCACGTCCGGTGCTCTATCCCAATGCTCAGCTGGAGTCGGTTGGAAAAGACGGGGCAGAGCGTGATATCGAAGCCTGTCGGCAGTTGGCAGAATCGGCAGGCGCGGCGGAAGGTGGTGGGGGCAAGGGGGGACGTGTCGCGACGAACACCGCCGGCGGCGCCGGTGTCGGTGCCGCAAGTGGAGCAGTAGGAGGAGCGATTTTCGGGGGAGTGGGACGAGGATCGATGATCGGTGCCGCGAGTGGAGCGGTCTGGGGACTCTTGACCAGCTTATTCTACGCTGCTATGCCGTCTCCGCCGAGTCAAGCGTACACGAATTTCGTCAACCGGTGTTTGCAAGAGAAGGGCTATGAAGTGACAGGATGGCAGTGAGGGGGGGAGGGGGAGATCTGAAGAAGCGATAAGCCCAGTGCTCGCGCGGCCAGGGGAACGTGCGGCGTCTCGGCGCCGCAAGGGCGGGCGGGTGAGAATGGGAATAGGCCCTCGTTGGATGCGCGCAATGGAAACGACCTCGGTGCCCAATCTGAGTTGGGATGGAGGAATGTGGTCGGTCAATGCGCGTAGTTGAGCACCCACCCTTCCGCTCTGTGAAAGAGAGGGAGCAGCGACAGGAGGCTGTGCGCAATTGAAAAAGCCTCGACATTTTCCCCAAAGGGTGAGAAGTGAAGAACGGGAAAGAAAACTCGCTAAGAGACGTTTGTGGCCAATCGATTATGGCATTGGTGTGTTGTGTACGTACTGCTTATCAGTCTTACTGCCTGCGCCGGTCCGCAGCCGATCTTACGATCCAATAAGCAACTCCACTTGTATGGTAAGCAGATGGCTCAACAGGAGGTTCAATCCTGCCGGAAGAAGGTTGAAGAGACTGGATTGCAACCTGGTGTGCACCAGAGCGCGAATGCCGTGACCGGCGCCATGCTCGGTCTGACGCTTGGCGGCGCGGTCGGCGCGTCGGCGGGAGTGGTCGGGGGATTACCCGGCGTGGCGATTGGGGCCGCCGCCGGTAGCGGGCTTGGATTGGTCGTCGGCTTACTCGGAGGAACGTTCAAGCCGCTGGAACCGGAACCGCCATATGCCGATGCGGTCACGAGCTGTCTGAAGGAAAAGGGCTATGAAGTCAACGGGTGGGAGTAGTAGCGACCTCCGATCACTTGAACAGTTTAGAAACAGTAGTTTGCTTCTAAGGCTGTGACGCCGCCGTTGACAAAAGACATCAAACGTCTATTCTCCGCTGCGTGTACAAAGCAATCACACAACAAAAGCGGCGTCCTGGAGAGGTTCGGGACGCCATTTTTTCGGCTCTCACTGCTAGACCAGGCGGCGCTTCCCTTCAAGTAATTGAACAGTATGTTGTGGATCTCATTGGAGATGGAGCGCGATCAAGCGTCCGCTCTTATCTAAGGTTAAATACGCCATCGATCTTTGTGCGAACTGCGCGGGGTCAGTATGGATTGAAGATTGCCTCACAATCGCGGACAGTTAGGATTGCTGAGAGTTGTCCTGAGTACCATCGGAGATTTTCCTTTGGAAACGCCGAGATTCTCGAGGCTGACTGCCTAAGTTGGTTGCGTCAGCAGCAGCCTAACACTATCCATGGCGTGGTCACTGATCCCCCGTACGGATTGTTCGAATACACCGAGGAACAGCAGAAAAAGTTAAGAAAGGGCAAGGGTGGTGTCTGGCGTATACCACCCTCTTTCGATGGAGTACAGCGGGCGCCGCTTCCAAGATTCACAGTGCTTTCGCCACAGGATCTGCATGCTCTAGAGTTGTTCTTCTTTGAGTGGGCGCGGACACTCATCCCAGTCTTAGTTCCCGGTGCTAATGTCGTGGTTGCCACGAATCCCTTGCTCTCGTATTTGGTTTCGGGTGCTTTGGCGAGGGCCGGTCTTGAAAGACGCGGAGAAATCGTACGTCTAGTCATGACGATGAGAGGAGGGGATAGGCCCAAATCGGCACATGAGGAATTTCCGGATGTCAGCGTCATGCCACGTTCCATGTGGGAACCGTGGCTGATATTCCGTAAGTCACTAGAAGGAAGAGTTCAGGATAATCTGAGAAAGTGGGGAACCGGGGGATTTAGAAGACCATCTCCAGATAAACCCTTCGGCGACGTGATTGCATCTTCGCCGACGCACAAATCAGAAAGGCAACTCGCACCTCATCCAAGCCTAAAACCTCAGCAATTCTTACGGACGCTGGTAAGAGGCGTTCTTCCGCTTGGATGCGGGATCGTGCTCGATCCATTCTGTGGAACCGGCTCAACTCTTGCTGCTGCTGAGGCCGTTGGATATTCAAGTATGGGAATCGAAAAAGATCCTCACTATTTTGAGATTGCAAAAAAGGCTTTACCGAGACTGGTGCAACATAAAAACGGCAACCTTTATTCAGTGACCACATAGATCCAGTTCTTTCGGAGTTTTTCGATGCCGGATTTATGAAGTGTCGCAGTGCGGGTTCCTAATTCACCCCTCGCGTTCTTGCGAAAATCATCCAGTGTCACCTTCCCGAGATAAACCTCGCTGAAAGTCATTGGTGCGCGGTCCTTTGCCGGTTCAGTCAAGCAGTCAACTTCGTACACAAAGACGCACATCCATTGGTTGCGAGCTCCATGGGTATCTACCGCGCCGCCTGACTTCCTTGTGGTTTTTATTTCCACTCCTTGTTCTCCGGCTTTGACTCTATTGCCCGGATAGACTCCGTTGACAATTAAATCAGGATGGCCATTGTGATAGCAATTTACCGAGAGGCTCCGCGAGTGTTTTGATAAGCTCGCAGTCAGCATGTCTGAGAGAAGGCCAGACATGATGGCGGGGCGCAATATGTCATCCAGCCGGAGGAGTCCACGCCGGATGATCCCTTGTTGATATCGTAAAAGAAATCGTAAATATCCTGCATTGCCATCTCAAAATCCTTTAATCGCAAGGCATATGGCAGGGTTGCATCGGCGTTGAAACAATCTTGTCTGACGGTATTTCGAGTCACCGGCATGTCAAACTCTCATATGTGCTTTCTGGACCGGCGAGAGTCTAGATAGCGGCTCGATGCAAGTCAACCGGAGTGAACATCCGTCAGAGAGCCAATTCTGAAACTCTAGCGCATTATTCACGAACGCTTCTGCAGTAATCGCGGATTCGCCGCTACGACAAGCCTGGACGTTCCTGGATCGCGTCCAGGCAGATGGTCTCATCGCTCGGTCACCGAGCTGATTTTTTGCAGGATTTATGGTGAAGATTTCTTCACGATCTCATCATGGACCATTCATATTCGAACGATATACTCCGTACAGATCAATGAAGATGAAGGTCAATGACGATGATGTTCTTAGCGCTCTCACTGATCGTTGTTTTCGGAGTGTTGGATAGAAAGAGGAGATTTGCCATGCGTATGATCGGACTGTTTGCGATGTGTGTCTTGTTGGAAGCCTGCGCAACCGCACCGATATTTTCTCCCGAGGTCATGAAAAACGTCGAAACGAAAACCTTTGATGTCGAGGCCTGGCGAAAGCAGTCCTATCAGCCGTCGAGCGGCGATTTTGTCCCACACAAAGTGGAATTGGGAGGAGAAATCGTAGAGGTTATTCGAAAACCGGAAGGCATCATCCTTCTTGTCGAGAAGCAGCCCATCAAGAACTATACGGCAGATGGTTCGAAGAGTGCCAAGCGAGGAGACTCGTTCTGGTACGCCATTACCTTCAACGGCGCTCCAGAGCCCAGCATGTTGCGGAGAGGCAACAAACTCGTCGTGGTCGGAATGACCGCCAGACCAGGCACAGAAATGATCGGTGGAGCTCCGAGAGTGCTGCCGCACCTCATGGCGCAGTGTCTTCACATTTGGAATACTCGAGAATCTGAAATGGCGGACTTTTCTTATTATGGAGGTGCCATGGGACATCACCCTCAGGAAGAAGAAACATTCTGTCTGGGAGGTGACAACGAGGGATCTTTTTCAGTCGCCCTCGCTCAGGTGGCGCGCATGTTCGCTCTGTAGTGTTGTCACTCAGGCCGACACAGTCGTGCTTAGCCGGTGTTGAATGGCGGTGGGTTTACCGTGCGGTTTTGATGTGTTCAGTATGGGAAGCCGGCCGGTATGAACATTACCGTCGATCAGAAGATATACACAACATCGAGCGAGAGGGTCGGCTGGTAGCTTGTCGCTCGTCCTCCGACCTGGAAGACATTATGGTCGGACTTGTCATAGCGATATTCGAGTCTTGTCTTTACCGACGGAAATGGCCTGTACTCAAGCGTGGCGGTCCCTTCCCACAGGGTCTGCGCGACGGCCGGCGCAGCTTCTGTTGATGTGGCGCCGAAGCACACGTTGGCTTTTGGCTGAAAGGCCGTCGTTCCCTGACAGGTGATCAAGCCTCCCCTGTCTTCGAAAATCTCTCCTCGTAAACGGACGCCCCATTCTTTCGTGAAGTCATGAAACAGATAGCCTGCCACTCCGCCCCAGCGCGCATTTTCCCCAGGGTTGACCAGGCTGCTGTTGGCCTGATTCGCGTAGTACGCCTCAACGACCACCCATGTCTGCGCGCCGAACTGCCAACTCGCGTATCCGCCGCCCAGCAGGAGCGTTCCTCCAGGCGTACCGGGCGCAATAGCTCTCGGCCCGGCCAACCCATAGAGCATGACTCTCACCGTTTCAGATGGAAAGAGCATCAGCAGCGTCTCCACCAATGGCTCGTGCTGTGTATTCGCTTGAGCCGCGTTGACAAACGTGATCGCCCTGATCGCCAGCGAGACCTGTTTAGTGAACTCGTAGGTCGCGGAGATGCCGCCCGTCGTGAAGGGCTGCCCAAAATACAGATAGGACCGTGAGTAATTCGGGCTGTACGGATTCCCCACCTGTTCATAGCCGACCAGGGCATTAAACTGCCCGACTTGCAGGTCAAGCCCACGACCGATCGGAGCGAGATATTGGACATAGAATTCTTGGAAGGCCGCGAATGGATTCAGATTCAGCCCGCCGATGAAGTCTGCATCTTGTCCCGCGTTGAATTTCACGCGAAAGCCGAGTCGATCGAGAGCGGAACCGTCGGTTTTCGCTTGTCGCTCTACCGCAGCCTGGATCACGTTTGCCCGAAACTGATTAGAGTTGACGTCGAAAATGCGGAGTTCATTGATATCGTTGGAGGGGCGGTTGAAGTTCTGCGTATAGGAGACTTGGGTGTAGCCATTGACCCGCAGCCTCAGAACGTCCGACAGCAGCCGCCGCACGGTCATCTTCTCCGCTACTCTGGGAATAGGCTCGAATTGATAAGGGAAAAGACTTGGTTTTTTGTCTTCGGCCCATGCGTCTGTCAGGAGAACGCATCCAAAGGCGAGAATCAAAGCAACGAAGGCTAGGCCTGAGTGACGGAGCACGCGGTAGTTCCTGGATCCATGCAGCACAATCCCCTTCTACTCCTTACCACGGAAGCCGCGAAAAAGAAGCTCGCCTCAAAGCAATTCGCATGGAGTTCGCACTCCTTACATCGGTAGCCATCTTGACAGAACCTCCAGAGTGTTTCAAACCAAGTTCGAGTGGAAAGAAGAGAGTTCAGCCAACCGTACGGCAGATCAGTCAGGCAACCCAGATGCTCCGTCCCCCTACACTGCATATCGTAAAAGATGAGCCGGACAATCACATTTTCGCATCTGACCTGGCCGCTTGTCTTTGGTATGGCTGACCGGCGGGGTGAAGGTAATCTTCTTCTTGATAACCTCTGCAGCAATAGTGAACCGATATCCTTACGACGCGGCGATTTCAACCTAATTCTGAGTCTTGTTCTGATTCTTGGCTCCGTGCAGTGCGAACTGTACGGGTGGTAATTTGTCCGTTGTAATTCCTTGTTTATTCGCGATACGAATTTCGCACCCTTTGAAGTGTGGGCCATCAATGGTGCCTGCCCAACCCTTTCCTTCCCAATCTCGCGCAACGGAGAATTGGAACGGGACAAGCGCAGCTTTGGCGGCCGCGACCTTTGCTGCATGTTCCTCCGCCTTTGCTTTTCGCCGGAGAGTCTCCTGCGTCTCAAGTTCCTCCAGCACCTGCCTGTTCTTTTTCGCCAGCTCTACATTCTCTACGCCCCAAGGTCCACGTGAGCCGTATGTCAGCTCATGCAAAGCAAGTTCTATCTCCACTGCGACATTGTCACGTAGGCGGTGTTCTTCTTCCATCTCTGCTTTCGTCGGAATAACGGGCCTTGGGGTTGCCTCCATATGAAGAACTCCCTTTTGATAATCGAAGATTCCCTTGAGTCCCGTTTCGATTATTCGCGGTTGTGATTGTGCTGAGTGGTCCAACGCTCTGAACGTTCCGACGACATCGGCAGGCTCAACATACATACTGAAAGGAGCTTCGTGATTGGCCGTGGCAAGTTCGATTTCAATGACGGTTCGTTCATCACAGGCGCCGCCTATCCATGTGCCTTGGAGGAGCGCCTGCGCGTACATTTGCGGAATTGTATCGCCTGCCTTAATAGGTTTCTGAGCCGCAAGCGCTGCTTGCTCCTTCTGCGTGATCTCAGCTAAAGTCTTCTCGCGTTCTTGCTGTGGCGCTAGACGTTCTTGCTTCGCCAGCTCAAGCAGGACCGTCTGGTGCAATCCACAGGCATCAAGAGTCAGTGTGAGCCCGCTCAACATGATCAAACAGCACAAGCGTATACCGTAGATCTTACGTAGCGGCATGTTGTGATCACCTTTCATTGTCATTTCCCGATTGAGCATGCGAAAGAATCGATACCCTTAAAGTATGAAGAGATCATCATGAAGAGATCGTAATGAAGAGATCATAACCAAGAGATCATGAAGAAATCATGAAGAAATAATGAAGAGTGTTTCATGCTTATAGAAGATTGAACCGAACCTGGGACACCACGTATCCAAGGGCACTACTTGCCAAGGCTACTACAAGGCAAGCCGCAAGAGCCGATCATTCGGCACTGTGCCGTCAGTTTGGCACGATATCCGAGTCCATTAAGTTCTCTTGTCTGACAAGTCCTCGCTTTACGGTACGATCCGAAAATATAAGCTCATAGTTCCTGCTGGAACGTAAGTTGCCAGGCGTAAGATTCATGATTACCGCTTCCAACTAAACAAGGGTTTTGACGCGCTCTACAGCGAGAGGCTATAGCGTCATCATGCAGAATAAAGTGAATGTTCGACTGATTGGAGAGGAGGAACCAATATGTTTGTCGTCGTGGGGGCTACAGGCAATACGGGATCAGCAGTTGTAGAGCACTTGCTTAGCAGAAAACAGCCCGTCAGGGTGGTTGTTCGTTCGGCTGAAAAGGGTGCCGGTTGGAAAGCCAAAGGGGCTGAGGTCGTCGTCGCAGCGCTTGACGATGTATCGGCCTTAACCAAGGCCTTCGAAGGGGCGCAAGGGGTCTATTTGTTGGCGCCGCCGAATTATGGCGCCGAGGCATGGTTGGCGGATCAACGAGCGCGGATGGATCGTGCCGCAGAAGCCGTGAAAGAGAGCAGCGCTCAACATGTTGTGTTTCTGTCGTCTGTCGGCGGACATCTGTCTGGCGGGACCGGCCCGATTCAAGCGCTCCACTATGGAGAGCAGGTCCTTGGCACCGTGGCCAAGAATATCACAATTCTTCGCCCCAGTTATTTTATGGAAAATTGGGCGGCTGTCATCGGAGCGGCGAAGGCGCAGGGTGTGGTACCCACGTTCATCGCGCCTCAGGCGAAAGTTCCCATGATCTCAACCAAGGATATCGGCAGGATCGGTGCGGAGCAATTGATCGCCGGTGGACGAGGGAAGCAGATCGTGGAAATGGCAGGCCCGGCAGAATACGGTCCGGATGAGGTCGCTTCAGCGCTCGGTCAGATCTTGGGGAAGACGGTCACAGCTCAGCCTGCACCCCTGAGCGCCGTTGTCCCCACGTTCAAATCGTTTGGGTTTTCAGACGAAGCGGCAAAGTTATTCGAAGAAATGTACAGCGCGTTCTCCAGACGCGCGATCGGATATGAGAAGCCCGACAAGCTCGTGCGCGGAACAGTCACCCTGTCGGACGCGTTACGAGCAATGGTATAAGGAAGGACATCCTCACCACAAACGTCCTGTATGGGAAGCACAAGGATCGATATCGAGATCTATTCCGACGTCATCTGTCCCTGGTGCTATGTGGGCAAGCGGCGGCTTGACCGGGCGTTGCATCAGATGAGTGATACGGTGGGACCTTGTGTTGTATGGCGGCCGTTTCAACTGAATCCGACGATGCCGAAGGAAGGGATGGATCGAACCGCCTATCTCGCCGCCAAATTCGGCAGCCTGGACGCCTTCAAGGAAATGGAGCAACGCTTGTTGGAGGTTGGAAGCGCCGAGCAGATTCCGTTTGCCTTTCAGGAAATTTCGAGGAACGCCGAATACATTCCTCGCCCATCGATTGATTTGGTATGCCGGACAACAAGGCCGCCAGGATGCGCTGGTGGAATCATTGTTCAAAGGCTATTTTGAAGAAGGCTTCGATATCGGTTCTTTATCGGCACTTGTCGAGTTGGCCTATCGCGTAGGCCTCAAAGCGGATCAATTTCTTGCGGGCGACGAGGGAACCATAGAGGTCAAGGCCGAAGAATCGGTCGGTCACAAGCTGGGCATTCGAGGAGTGCCTTATTTCGTTTTCGATAAAACCTATGGAATCTCCGGTGCGCAACCGGTTGCCGTGTTTGTTTCTGCCATAGACAAGGCTCGAACCAAACCGATTACTGCTGGTAGCTCTTGAAGAGAAGAAGGGAGGCGACTCATGGCTGTTCAAGTCTATGGCTGCAATCACGTCGTGATTGAAGTCACGGACGCCAAGAAAGCAGTGAAGTTTTATCAGGACGTATTCGGATTGAAAATGTTGCGCGGTGGAGAAGGAGCGGCCTGGTGCAAGCTCGGCGAGCATCAGTTCATGGCGATTTTTGAAGTGGAAGAATTGCAGCCGGATCGCACGAAGCATTTTGGGCTTATGGTTCGCGACGCCAAGCAAATCCAAGAAGTCCGCAAGAAATTGACGAAGAAGTATAAGTTGAAGCTCCATCCTGATTTTCGCTGCGATTTTCGCGATCCGTGGGGCAATCGGATTCAAGTCGGCGACCTCAGCGATGAATCATTGGTGTGGCTGCTGCCGTACCAAGAAGTGCAGAAAGCAGGAATTATGTTCGCATCCAAAAACACATGAAAGGAGTTCGACGATGAGCGATCACAACCTGCAACAACGACAGAACGACCTGTTCGGCTATATTCGCCAAGGCAAGATCATCGAGGCGATGAACGAGTTTTACGACAAGGATACGGTCATGCAAGACAACGCGAATCCACAGACGAAGGGGTTAGCCGCCAACATCGAGCGGGAAAAGCAGTTCTTAAACGGCGTGAAAGAGTGGAAGGGGTTCAACGTAACCGCCTCGGCTGTGGGTGACAACGTCACGTTTTATGAATGTACGATGGATTTCATCGCGACGAGCGGACAACCGGTTCATATGGAGCAGGTGTCTGTTGCGAAGTGGAGAAACGGCAAGATCGTCCACGAGCGGTACTACTACGATACGGGCGCAAAACGGTGACTTCAATCGGCGCCGAGCACGGCAGCCGAGTTTACCCGCCTAGACAGGAAGCCACGGTTGCCGATCCTCAGCAGTGGTCTGCTACGGAGGATGGGTCAAACCGTAGGGCTCCATAAAGGACGGATTTATATGGCCGGTGAGGAACACCAGGAGAGGCATCTGATGGCGACGTTTTTGCGCGTTCTCGCACGACATCTTTGAGTTCGGCGACCGATGACAGAGGCACAACACCAGGCAGCCATCATCCAGCAATTCACCAGGCAAGCCGGTCCCTTCGCGGACATGCCCGAACATTCGCAGGAGTCGGCCTTCCGGCTCATGCTTGAATCAACCGGCGTCACGTCGAGCGATACCGTACTCGACGTCGCCTGCGGTCC
Organism: uncultured Nitrospiraceae bacterium; assembly: GCA_963849655.1. GTDB lineage: Bacteria > Nitrospirota > Nitrospiria > Nitrospirales > Nitrospiraceae > Nitrospira_D. Next base: position 25,819 of record CAWKJK010000020.1, on the reverse strand, counting down.
GGGCCTGGTGGCCTGTGCCTTCGCCGTGCGAGCCGCACGGGTTACGGGAATCGACATCACGCCTGCCATGATCGACAAGGCGAGACAGGTCCAAAAGGAAAAAGGACTCACAAATGTGGAATGGAACAACGCCGATGTCTTGCCGCTGCCCTATGCCGACGAATCCTTTTCCACGGTGATCACGCGGTACTCCTTTCATCATTTCCTCGACCCCTTCCGGGTATTCGCGGAAATGCACCGGGTGTGCAAAAGGGGCGGGGTGTTGATGGTCGTCGATGTCGCGATTCCGTCGGAAAAAAGAGCGGCTTACGATCACCTTGAGAAACTGCGGGATCCGTCCCATACCAGCGCCTGCACGCCGGAAGAACTGCTCGGCATGGCTGAACGGTTGAAGCTCGCTCGAGTCACAACCCACTGGTACAGGCTCGCGATGGAACTCGAACGGCAATTGGCTGCGTCGTTTCCTCGTCTCGGCGACGACGAGACGATCCGCGCATTCTTGCGCGACGATATTGGGCAAGATCGTCTCGGGATGGGTGCCCATTGGGTCGGCACTGAAATCCATTTCGCTTCCACACTCATCCTGGTCGGGAGAAAGGGCGGACTTGGTAGATGACTTCGGATGAGCACGAGACGAAGACCGTTACGAACGAACGATACAGCCCAGGGAGGTAACCATGAGTGGATATCGGTGGGTTCTGTCGGTGCTCGCGGTCGGAAGCCTGCTGCTTCAAGGACCTGGATTGTCCGCCCAACAGCCTCGGCCGGACGATGAAATCACCAAGCTGGCCGATGATGTCTATCTGTACCGGCACCAATTCCACCAGGCCATTTTCATCACGACGCCGAAGGGTGTGATCGTGACCGATCCGATCAGTTCCGATGCGGCGACCTGGCTCAAGGCCAAGATCAAGACTCTGACCGATCAACCGGTTCGTTATGTGATCTACAGCCACCACCACGACGACCATATCACCGGCGGCAGCGTCTTCGCCGATCAGGCGAGCTTCGTCAGCCATGCGGCGGCGCGGGAAAAAATTCTCCAAGCGAAGGATCCGAAAACCCCCATCCCGGATCTCACGTTCACCGACCGGATGTCGATCGACCTCGGTGGGAAACATGTCGAACTGATCTATACCGGCAAGAACCACTCGGATAACAGTCTCGTCGTCCTGCTCCCGCAGAACAAACTCCTCTTTGCCGTCGATTTCATTCCGGTCGAGACGGTGGCCTACCGAACGATGTCGAGCGATTATCCGGACGACTGGATCGAATCACTCAAACAAGTCGAGCAATTAGACTTCGAGACCTTGGTACCCGGCCATGGCAAGGTCGGCAAGAAAGAGCATGTGCGACAATTTCGCGGCTATCTCGAAGACCTCAGGGCGGCCGTGGAGGCGCAAGTCCGGAAGGGCGCGAGTATGGAAGAGACGAAAAAGACCGTTCAGCTTCCCAAGTATGAGCAGTGGCAACGGTACGCGGACTGGTTCCCGGAAAATGTGGAGGGGATGTACCGGTATCTCTCTCAGCAGCGGAAGGACAATCGCTGAACACCATCTCCGCTTCCGATGGGGAGGAAACAATGATCTGAAGGGATTGACTGACACTCGTGTCCGGGGGCTTTCTTGGTGGACTGATGCAAGTATAATGGTGAAGAAGTACGGCCGAGCTGTACGAATTTCACGTGCCCATGAACCAGCGAATTCCACTACCTCTTCTCGCCAACCTCCCGTTCGTGGAGGATCTATATGTGGAGTTCCTGCGGGACCCCGCTTCGGTCTCGCCGGCATGGCGGGACTATTTTAAGGATATAGAGAACGACGGCGACCACCTGATGGCTCGGCGGCGCGGCCCCTCGCGTCCGCCGAAATCCCTCTTCGACCCCGAACGCGGTCAGGCTGCCGAAACAAGTACCAGTCGGCTCGCGCGAGACACTATCATCGAGCAGCAAGATCGTGTCTCACAGCTCGTGCAGGCATACCTAATCCGGGGGCACATGGCCGCCGCCATCGATCCGCTGGAGATGCCGCGTCCGGTTCATCCCGAGCTGGATCCTGCGTTCCATAGGTTCACAGAGAATGATTTGGACGGGCGATTCTCCACGCATGGAATCGCAGGAGCGGATTTCCTGACCCTGCGTGAGATTCTGGACCGTCTGCGGACCGCCTATTGCGGATCGATCGGCTCGCAGTTCATGCATATCGACGACCCGGAGAGACGGGCGTGGGTTCGAGAGCGGATGGAGAGTCCGGAGAGCCATGCCGCTCTCAAGCGACAGGAGCAGATCCGTATTCTCACCAGGCTGACCGACGCAGTCATTTTTGAAGAGTTCATCCAGCAGAAGTATCCCGGCGCCAAGAGCTTTTCCCTCGAGGGGGCGGAAAGCTTGATCCCGCTGCTCGACCTGGCGATCGAAACCGCCGGCGAGCACGGCGTGGAAGAGATCGTGTTGGGGATGGCCCACCGAGGCAGACTCAACGTCCTGGCGAATATTGTCGGGAAGCGACCGCGTGAGATTTTCCATGAATTCGAGAACGTGATCGACCCTCTTCGGGAAGGACGTGGCGACGTCAAGTACCACCTAGGCCACAGCACGGACTGGGTCACGGCATCAGGGCGAACGGTGCACCTGTCCCTCTGCTTCAACCCAAGCCACCTGGAATTCGTCAACCCGGTCGCGCTTGGGCGCATGCGCGCGAAGCAAGACCGGACCGGCGATCCGACTCGCGCGCGCCGCACGGCGCTTCTCATCCATGGAGATGCGTCCTTCGCCGGAGAGGGTGTCGTGCAGGAGTCGCTCAATTTGAGTCGGCTTGAGGGGTACCGCACGGGCGGGTCGTTGCATGTCGTGGTCAACAACCAGATCGGCTTCACGACGTTGCCGGAAGAGGCTCGGTCATCGCACTACGCGACGGACGTGGCTAAGATGCTTCAGATCCCGATTTTCCACGTCAATGGGGAAGATTCCGAAGCCGTCGCCCGAGTCGTGCGGCTCGCGATGGATTTCCGGCGGACCTTTCACAGTGACGTCGTGATCGACATGTACTGTTTTCGACGGCGTGGCCACAACGAAGGAGACGAGCCCAGCTTTACACAGCCGCTCATGTATGGAGTCATCGACAAGCGCCGGCCCCTTCGCGAATACTATCTTGGACATCTCTTACGCCTCGGCGAGGTGGATCGCGACGAGGCGGATCGGATTGCGGTGGAGCGCCGGCGCGAGCTTGAGCGGGATCTCACCGAGGCCCGGAGTCATACCTACATTCCGCTGCGAGAGAAGTCGACCGGGATATGGGCGGGGTACCATGGAGGACTCGACGGAGATGCCGAAGAGGTCGGCACCGGGGTTGAACGAGGCCGGCTCGTCACGCTGACGGAAACGCTCACTCGATTGCCTGAGTGGTTTCATCCACATGCGAAGATCGCCCAGTGGCTGCAGCGCCGACGCGAAATGGCAGCCGGCGCGCGTCCTCTTGACTGGTCTGCCGGCGAGGCGCTGGCCTTCGCCACGCTGGCTGTGGAAGGGCACCGGGTCCGTTTATCGGGTCAGGACACGCCTCGCGGAACCTTCAGCCAGCGGCACGCTATCCTGCACGATACCGGGGATGGGCGGATGTATGTGCCGCTTCAGCATCTCGCGCCGGACCAGGCGCCGGTGGAGATGTACAACAGTCCCCTCTCCGAGGCTGGTGTGCTGGGTTTCGAGTATGGGTACAGTCTGGACTGTCCAGACGGGCTTGTCCTTTGGGAGGGCCAATTTGGAGACTTCGTCAATGCGGCCCAGGTCATCATCGACCAGTTCCTTGTCAGCGCCGAAGAGAAGTGGCGTCGGCTGAGTGGGCTCGTGCTTCTCCTTCCCCATGGGTTCGAAGGGCAGGGACCGGAACATTCGAGCGCGCGCCTGGAGCGTTTCCTGGAGCTTGCCGTCAACGACAATATTCAAGTTGTAAACCCGACAACACCGGCCCAATACTTCCATGTGCTCAGACGCCAGGTGCTGCGCCGATGGCGAAAACCGCTGATTGTGATGACGCCGAAGAGCCTGCTTCGCCACCCGCAAGCCATCTCTACGCTCGAGGACCTCGAACAAGGCCGGTTCCGGCGAATCCTCTTCGACAGGACGGTCAGGCCGGAGCGGGTCGAGCGTGTCCTGCTCTGCAGCGGGAAGGTCTATTATGATCTGGTGGGCTTGCGGGACGAGCTCAAGCGCGACGACGTCGCGATCCTGAGATTGGAGCAGCTCTATCCCTTACAAGATGCGGAATTGCATAAGAGCCTGGCGTCCTATTCGTCGAAGGCGCCGGTGGTCTGGGTTCAGGAGGAGCCCGCGAACATGGGGGCCTGGCGGTATTTGTTTGCACGGTTCGGCGATAGACTGATGAACACCTGGTCCTTCTCGGCGATCTGCCGGCCGACCTCGGCCAGCCCCGCGACCGGATGGCATGATCTCCACAAGATCGAGCAGCAGAAGCTGCTCAAGGCGGCATTCGATGTCCATTGAGCTGAAAATTCCGACGATCGGGGAATCAATTATAAAGGTCCAGATGCTCTGCCAGCCGACCTCGGGCAGTTCAGCAACTGGATGGTATGATCTCCACAAGATCGAGCAGCAGAAGCTGCTCAAGGCGGCATTCGATGTCCATTGAGCTGAAAATTCCGACGATCGGGGAATCGATTACGGAGGTGCAGATCGACGAGTGGCTGAAATCGCCCGGTGAGGCCGTCCGCCAAGATGAGCCGATCGTGTCGCTCGAGACGGAGAAGACCTCACTCGACTTGCCCGCGCCCGTATCGGGCGTTCTTGTCAAGGTGCTCAAGAAGAAAGGCGAGATGGCCCATGTCGGCGAAGTGATCGCGTATCTGGATGAGGCGGCGGTTCCGAAAGATACGGCAGCCCCGGCGGTTTCCGGCAAGACGACTGAGCGCACTGCGGCTCCCAAGCCCTTGCCGGTCTCGACGCCCGACCCAACGCGGGTAATGCCAGCCGCGCGCCGGCTCTTGAACGAGCACCGGCTTGGCGTCGAGGAGCCGACGCCGACCGGGCCCGGCGGCAGAATGCTCAAAGAAGACGTTCCTCCGCCGCCTGGAAGAGCGTCCGTCTCAAACGGAACCAGCCTCCGCGGTCGAGACGGTTTCCGAAGAGGAGGCTGCGCCGTCTAGGTCCGTGCCGCGCCAGCCGATGGGCAGCCGCGACGAAGAAGCGATACCCATGAGCCTGCTCCGGCGGCGCGTCGCCGAGCGGCTTGTGCAGGCCCAACAGACTGCCGCTCTGCTCACGACGTTCAACGAGATCGACATGACGGCAGTGACGGCCTTGAGACAAGACCTTCAAGAGAGCTTCCAGCATCGTTACACGGTGAAGCTTGGCCTCATGTCCTTTTTCGTGAAAGCCGTGATCGAAGGGCTCAAGCTGATTCCGGAGTTGAACGCCGAGATCCGAGGCGCGGAGATCTTGTATCGTCACTATTACGATATCGCGATCGCGATTGGAAGCGGGCGCGGCCTGGTTGTGCCGGTGTTGCGGAACGCCGAGTGCCTGAGCTTTGCTGAAATCGAGATCGCTATCGCCGATTTCGCTCGACGCGCGCAGGCCAACCGGCTCACGCTGGAGGAGTTGCAGGGGGGCACCTTCACGATTTCGAACGGCGGAGTGTACGGCTCGCTGCTATCGACCCCGATCGTCAATCCACCTCAGAGCGGCATCCTTGGGCTGCATGTGATTCAGGATCGACCCGTGGCTCGGGACGGGCAGGTCGTGCTCCGGCCCATGATGTACGTCGCCCTCACGTATGATCATCGGATCGTGGACGGCCGCGAGGCGGTGACGTTTCTCAAGCACATCAAGGCCTGTATCGAAGAGCCGGCCCGCATCCTCTTAGAGATTTAGAGGAAGGGTAAGGTTGAGGTGAAGGGAGCGCAGTCCTGGTGAGAGGAAAGCTGAAAGATGGCTGCTGAGCGCGAGCATGATTTGATCATCATCGGCGCCGGTCCCGGAGGCTACATCGCCGCCATCCGGGCTGCGCAACTTGGGATGAACGTGGCCCGCGTGGAGCGAGAACCGGCGCTCGGCGGGACCTGTCTCCGTGTGGGATGCATCCCGAGTAAGGCGCTTCTTGAGTCGAGTGAGCTCTTCGCAGCTGCCAAGCTCGCGGGAGGGCGCGTCCCGGCGAGCCGGGGTTCGGCGGGTGAGACCAGTAGCTTCGAAACACACGGGATTCGACTTGTGGACGTGACGCTCGATCTTGCGGCCATGCTGGGCCGGAAGAACGAGATTGTAGAGCGTCTCACGAAAGGCGTTGACGGCCTCTTCCGGAAGCACAAGATCGTTCGGTACCTGGGACACGGGCGCATCTCGGGTCCCGGGGCGGTCGTCGTCGAGATCGACAAGGAAACCGTGGCTCTGAGGGCTCGTTGGATTCTGATTGCGACCGGCAGCACCGCGGCAAACCTGCCCGGAGTCCGGCTCGATGGCGACCGCATCGCCACGAGCACCGAGGCGCTCAGCTATCCCGACGTGCCGGACCATCTCGTGATCATTGGCGCGGGATACATCGGTCTCGAGCTCGGGTCCGTGTGGCGCCGGCTCGGTGCCAAGGTCACGGTCGTTGAGTATCTGGACCGCATTCTTTCGGGGATGGACGTAGAGATTGCCGCCGAGGCGAAACGGATGTTCGAGCGGCAGGGCCTCGACTTTCACCTCGGCAGACGCGTGACGGGGGCGCGGGTTGAGGGTGATCACTGTATTGTGGAATGCGAAGGGGCCGAACCCATCCGCTGTGATCGCCTGTTGATGGCCGTGGGGCGAACCCCGATGACGGCGAACCTGGGACTGGAGACCGTCGGCATCACGCCGGACGAGCATGGCCGCATCCCTGTGGACGAACACTTCGCCACGAACGCAACCGGTATCTACGCCATCGGCGATGTCATCCGGGGTCCGATGCTCGCCCACAAGGCGTCGGAAGAGGGAATTGCCTGTGTGGAGACACTCGCAGGAGGCTATGGCCATGTGCAGTATGAGGCGATCCCCAGCGTGGTCTACACGCACCCCGAGATCGCGTCGGTTGGAAGGACGGAGGAAGAGCTCCGAGAGGCGGAGATCGACTACCAAAAGGGCGTCTTTCCGTTTTCCGCGAGCGGCCGCGCCCGAGCCTTGGGCCAGACCGAGGGGCGCATCAAGGTGCTCGCCGACAAGAAGACCGATCGCTTGATTGGCGTCCACATCCTCGGGCCTCGGGCCGGTGATCTGATCGCCGAAGCGGCCACCGCGATGGCCTTCGGCGCGAGCAGCGAGGATATCGCCAGGACCTGCCACGCGCATCCGACCCTGGCCGAAGCGTTTCGGGAAGCAGCGCTCGCGCTGCAGGGTCGAGCGCTCCACATCTAGCAGGCCCGACAGAGTGCAGACCATACATTAGAATGACCTAGTCAACAAACAATCTCGTGCAGGCAGTTGGTGACGCGCCTGCGCAGTCCATCACTGAAGGAGGAAGAATGAGCAGCCAAAAGAGAGTCGACATGCGGAGTTGGATGCGAGGACTCGTGCTCGGTGGTTGTCTGGCAATCGGCCTCGCGGCCCAGACCGATGCTCAGACCGAGCAACGGATCGACATGCGGATTCACGACTCCACCTTCATTGCGACTCAGGCTCCGCTGGTGTTGAATGTCCCCGCCGTCATCACAATTCGCAATGAAGATAGCGAGCGGCATAACTTTGAATCGCCGCTCTTTCAAGGCATTCTGACGGAAGTCGAGGCCGGTGGAGTGACGGCGTATGGACGAGGAATGGGAGGCGTGTTTGTGGGTCCCAACGCCAACGCTGTGATCCGCTTTACGGTGAAGCGTCCGGGTCGATACGAATTCAAGTGCACGATTCATCCGAACATGAAAGGCGAGCTGTTGCTCCTCAATATACAAGGAGTGTAACGACCGGCCGCGCAATCGATGTAGTGGGGCCGGCAGACAACGCCGATTGCCGGATCGAACGGTCGGTCGGCTTGTTCGGTGATACCGAGACCCAACCCAACACCTCATAGTGCTCAACCCGAGCCCCCGTGCTCGACAGGTGAGGCGTCTTTTCGGCGTCGAGCACGATCGATTCGATAAGCGGGGTCTCTATGAAGACAAAATCTGAAAAGGCGAAGATGCTGGCCGGTGAGCTGTATCGTTCGACCGACCCAGAGCTCGTCGCAGACGCGGAACGGGCACAACGCCTGACGGCTCAGTACAATGCCACTCCGGGCGAGGCGACGGAAGCCCGCGTGGCGCTGCTGCGCCGGCTCTGTGGTTCGGTCGGGGACGGCGCGGTCATCAGGCCGATCTTCTTCTGTGATTATGGCTACAACATCCGGCTCGGACGGAACGCCTTCATCAACTTCAACTGCGTGTTTCTTGACTGCGCGTCGATCGACATCGGAGATAATCTGCAGATGGGTCCGGCGGTACAGTTATACACCGCGGCGCATCCGCTTGAGACGGATGTACGGCGATCCGGCCTGGAATATGCTCGCCCGATCCGCATCGGAAACGATGTGTGGATCGGAGGCGGCGCGATCATTCTTCCAGGAGTGATGATCGGAGATGGTAGCGTCATCGGCGCAGGCAGCGTTGTGGTGCGCAACGTCCCGGCAGCCAAGGTCGTTGCGGGTAATCCAGCGCGCATCATTCGCGCCCTGGATGGTCGCAAGGATATGGAGGTGTGAAAGAAACTTGGAGAGAATCGCGATCATGCAATTCCTGAGCGGCGGCTAACCATCAAAGTCATGGGCATGACACGGATCATCATCGTGGGCGGCGGCTTCGCCGGCGTGAAATGCGCGAAGACGCTGCGCAAGCGATTGCCGACGCAGTCCTGCGAGATCGTACTGTTCAGCCAAGAAAACAACATGGTCTTCTATCCTCTGTTGGCCGAAGTAGCCGGTGCTGCGATCAACCCTAGTGCAGTCACGGTGCCGTTGCGTCAGATGCTGCCCGGAGTCCGCTGTCGAACCGAAGAGATTCGGCACATCGACCTGACCACGTCCGAGGTGGAATATGAACGATACGATGGTCGTCCGGGTCGCGTGACCTTTGACCATGCCGTGCTGGCCTGCGGCACTGCGGTTAATCTGAGTTTGGTCCCCGGCATGGCCGACCATGCGTTCCCGTTGAAATCCGTGGGCGATGCGATGGCCATACGATTTCACGTGATGGAACAACTTGAAAAAGCCGAGATTTGCGACGACCCGGAGCGGCGCAGGTGGTATCTCTCGTTCGTCGTGGTCGGCGGCGGCTTTACCGGTGTGGAGGCGGCCGGCGAGATCAATGATTTGATCAAAGCCGGCACACGGTTCTACAGCAACTTCAGCAGCCGTGATGTCACTGTGACGCTGGTACACAGTCGCGATCAGATTCTGCCGGAAGTGAACCCGACTCTGCGGGAGTTTGCCCGAACGAAGATGGAGCAGGCCGGTATTAAGATGATACTCAACGCGCGCGCCACGATGGCCACTGCCGAGGGCGTCGAACTGCACGACGGTCGAATGCTTCGCGGCGCCACGGTCGTGTGCACGATCGGCACCACGGCGCCGCTTCTGGTGCACCGGCTCGATGTGCCTAAGGAGCGCGGTCGATTACTGACCGATCCGGATATGCGCGTGCGCGGCGTATCGAATCTGTGGGCGGTGGGGGACTGCGCCCACATCGTCAATGCCTATGACGGCCAGGTCTCGTCGACGACCGGCCAGTTTGCCGAACGGCAAGGGCGGCAAGCGGCGGAGAACATCATTCGAGTCCTGCGAGGTCAATCCACTGAACCGTTCTCTTACAGACCGCTGGGCCAGCTTTGTGGCATCGGCGAGCGCAACGCGGTGGCTGAAATTGCGGGTGTGCGTCTGTCTGGATTTCCGGCTTGGTGGCTGTGGCGAACCGTGTATCTGCTGAAATCACCCTCCTGGTCTCGCCGGGTCAAAGTTGCGTTCGACTGGACCTGGGAACTGTTCTTTCCACGCGACCTGGCGCATCCGAGGGTCAACCAAACGGAACGAATCGCCCGGGCTCATTATCGGCCCGGCGACTTTATCTTCGTCGAAGGCGAGCCGGCGATGAGTTTTTATGCGATCGAACAGGGCGAGGTCGAAGTCCTGCGGCGTGACCCTACAGGACAACAGCACCTCGTGGCGCGGTTTGGGCCGGGAGAGTTTTTTGGAGAAATTGCGCTTCTTGACGGTACGGTCCGCATCGGGAGCGTCCGCGCCCGCACCACGGTTGAAGTGCTCGTGATGGGCAAAGAGGTCTTCTCGAAAATTTCCGGAGCGCTGACTCCTTTCCGCAATCTCGTCGCTCAGGCGCTGAGATGGCGTCGACCCCGGTTGAATCCACGATTGACCCAAGCCTGGACCCTGCTCGAACGTCGGCCCCTGTCCACATTCATGGAGGCGGTTCCCGAACATCGCCTTGCTCTCGACGACACGTTTGAGGATGCCGTTCGCCTATTCGAGCAGCATCATGTCGAGTTCTTGTGCGTGCTTGATCGAGATGGACACCTGCAAGGGGTGATCACGAGAAACGAGTTGTTCGAAGCCTTTGCGCAGGGAAAGAGCGCGGCCACGAACGTCCGGGATTTCATGCGGGTCGATCCCATCGTCATCACTCCGGATGAGACAAGTTTGATGGTCGGTGATGTGATGAACAAGCACGATCTCGATTGGCTGCCGGTGGTAAAAGACAAGGAAACCCGCCATCTCCTTGGCGTCATCCGATCCGAGCGGATGCTCCATTGCATGATCTCGCACGGATCAGATACTCCATCAGATTCCTCACAACCTTGACCACTATGTCGCCGACTTTTCCGGCCAACGATAGTCGGAAGGCATTGGAACTCATGCCATCAAAACAATGACGGGAACTTGCGTCCTTTTTTCAGCGCGAACAGCGACCGCTCAACGATTTCTTCAAGTTTGCCGCTGATTGAGCCTACTGCGCGGGTTGAGTACTTACGTAGCAATTCCTTAACCATAGGGTTTCCCCTAGTATGATCAGGTCGGTTAGTACGCTAACCATCTGTCGGCAGGCGGATTGTAAGTCGGAGCCCTGTATGGTGAGCGATGTTCGAATCGGGAGGGCGTCCGCGTTCATCCTGCTGGTGCCCGCTCTCTGCATGGCCTTCATCGGTTGTCGCCAAGAGAGTGCGTCGGCGCCTCCCGCTCCCGCGCGAGCGGTTGAGGTGGTGGAAGTGGTCCAGAAAGATGTGCCGATTTACTCCGAATGGGTCGGCACGACGGACGGCCTGGTGAATGCCACCATTCAAGCGCAGGTGACCGGGTATCTCATGAAGCGGGCCTTCCGGGAAGGCGCCTTCGTCAAGAAGGGCGATCTTCTCTTTGAGATCGATCCGCGGCCGTTTCGCGCCGCGCTCGCCGAAGCCAAAGGCCAATTAGGGCAAGCGCAGGCGCGGTACGTCAAAGCCGAACAGGACGTCAAGCGCGATACCCCGCTTGCCAAAGCGAAGGCGATCAGCCAAAGAGAACTGGACGACTCCACTCAAGCGCTGGCGGGGGCGAAAGCGGCGGTCGCGTCCGCCAAGGCGGCCGTTGAACGGGCGGAACTGAATCACAGCTATACCAAAATAGAAGCCCCGATCGACGGCGTCGTGGGCATTGCGAAGGCCCAGGTCGGCGACTCTGGTGGGCCCCGGCACCGGAGAGTTGGCTTCGATTTCCACGGTCGATCCGATTCGGGTGTATTTCCCGGTCAGCGAACAGGAATACCTAAAGGCCGCGGAGAAAGTGCAAGAAGCCTATCGGGATTCCGACAAACCGCGCGAAGAGCACGCTCGAATTGATCTTGAGCGACGGCTGCGGTCTATCCGCACAAGGGCGTCTTTCTGCTCGCCGATCGGCAAGTGGACGTGAAGACCGGCACGCATCCGATCGGCGCCTTGTTTCCCAATCCCGGCAACGTGCTGCGCCCGGGACTGTTCGCGCGCGTGCGCGCCGTGACGAAAACCAGAGAAGGAAGCCCTGCTGATTCCTCAACGCGCGGTGACGGAGTTGCAGGGCAACTACCAGGCGGCCGTCGTGAACCCGGACAACAAGGTGGAGATCCGGCAGATCAAGGTCGGCGAGCGGATCGGGAATCAGTGGGTGATCGACCAGGGGATTAAGCCCGGCGAGCGTAGTCGTCGTCGAAGGACTGCAAAACGTGAAGGCCGGCATGGCCGTGACTCCCACACCGTTCGAAGCGGCCGTGTCGCAACCAGGACCCGATCATCCGTAGTCTATGGCGCGCTTCTTCATCAATCGTCCGATCGTCGCGATGGTGATCTCGATCATCATGGTGATCGTCGGCATCATCGCCATGATCCAGCTGCCCGATCGCGCAGTTCCCGAACATCGTGCCGCCGGAGATCATGCTGCAGGCGACATATGTCGGCGCCGATGCGGTCACCCTGGAGCAATCGGTCGCCACGCCGATCGAGCAGCAGATGAGCGGCGTGGACAACATGATCTACATGTATTCCGTCAACGCCAGCAACGGCAGCATGACGCTGCGCGTGAATTTCGACGTCGCGACCGATCCGAACGACGACCAGATCCTGACGCAGATGCGGTACACGCAGGCCGAATCGCAGTTGCCCGCAGGATGTGCGGAATTTCGGAGTCACGACGCAGAAATCCATGTCGAGCCCCGCTCGTGCTGATCTTCGCTCTGTATTCACCCAACGGCACGTACGACAGCATCTGTTCTGGCCAACTATGCCTACGTCAACATCAATGATCCGATGACGCGCGTGCCGGGCGTCGGCCAGGTCACGATCTTCGGCGCCGGGCAGTATGCGATGCGGTTCTGGGTCAAGCCGGATCAGCTCGCCAAGCTCGGCATCACCGTGACCGGAGATCCTCAACGCCATCCAGGCCGCAGAACACCGTGAACCCGGCCGGGCAGGTCGGCGCGCGAACCGGTCCCGCGCGGACAGGAATTCACGTATACGGTTCGCGCGCAAGGCCGGCTGGCTCGACGCAGGAAGAATTCGGGAAGATCGTGGTCCGGGCCAATCCGGATGGCGTCCATCGTCCGGTTGAAGGACGTCGCGCGGATCGAACTCGGCGCGCAGACGTACAACATGATCGGCCGGATGAACGGAAGCCGTCCGGCGATCATCGCCGTCTATCAGCTCCGGTTCCAATGCGATCGAGACGATGGATCGGGCGAACAACGCATGAAGGAGATGAAAGCGCGGTTCCCGGACGATCTCGACTACGTCGTGTCGCTCGACACGACCGCAGGCCGTCCGAGCGGGCATCAAGGAAATCGTGAACACTCTGGTGGAAGCGCTGGCGCTCGTGATCCTCGTCGTGTACATCTTTCTCCAGGGCTGGCGCGCGACGCTGATTCCGCTGCTGGCCGTGCCGGTCTCGTTGGTCGGCACGTTCATGGTGTTTCCGATGCTCGGCTTCTCCATCAACACGCTGTCGCTCTTCGGGCTGGTGCTCGCCATCGGCCTGGTGGTGGACGACGCCATCGTGGTCGTCGAGGCGGTCGAGCGCCACATCGAAGAAGGGCTGGCGCCGAACGAGGCGACGTTCAAGGCCATGGAAGAAGTCTCCGGTCCCGTCGTGGCGATCGCCCTGATTCTCGCGGCGGTGTTCGTGCCGACGGCATTCATCCCCGGGATTACCGGCCGCCTGTATCAACAGTTCGCCGTCACGATCGCCGTCTCGGTCGTGATCTCGGCGTTCAACGCGCTGACCTTGAGCCCCGCCCTGTCGGCGTTGTTGCTTCGACCGAAGACGCCGGGACGAGGGACCGTTGAGCCGCTTCTTCGACTGGTTCAACCGCGTATTTGAACGGGCGACGAACGGTTATGTCACACGTCTCCGGCCTGCTGATCCGAAAAGCCGGTCGCGGTCCATGGCGTTCTCGCGATCATGGCTGTCGCCGCCGGCGCGTTCGGCTGGCGGCTTCCGTCCGGCTTTCTTCCATTCGAGGATCAAGGCTATGTCTTCATCAATGTACAGCTACCGGCCGCGGCGTCGCTTCAGCGGACCGATGAGGTGACCGGGAAAATCGAAGCGATCCTTCGCGACACCCCCGGCGTGCGGCACATGACGACGGTGGTGGGGTTCAGCTTACTCAGCACGGTGAGCACGACCTATAACGCGTTCTTCTTTGTCACGCTCGCGCCGTGGGAGACACGCACGGCGCCCGAGGAGCAGATTCAGGCGATCAGCGCGCGCGTCAACGGCGAGCTGAGCAAGTTGCCGGAGGCGCAAGCCTTTGTGTTCCCTCCACCCGCGATTCCCGGTGTCGGCACGGCAGGCGGGGTGATGTTTCTCCTCGAAGATCGCGCCGGTAAGGACATCGGGTTTCTCGCCGAACACGAGCAGCGATTCATTGAGGCGGTGCGCAAGCAGCCGGAAATCGCATTGGTGAACTCGACCTTCATTCCAAGTGTGCCGCAAGTGTTCGCCAAAGTGGATCGAGACAAGGTGTTGAAGCAGGGTGTGAGTCTGAGCGACGTGTATCAGACGCTGCAAACCTTCATGGGCGGCGTCATGGTCAATTATTTCAACCGATTCGGGCGAGTCTGGCAGGTCTATGTGCAAGCGGAAGGCGAGTTCCGCACACGTGCGGAGAATGTCGGGCAATTCTACGTGCGTAATGCCGCCGGAGACATGGTCCCGTTGTCGGCGTTGGTCGACGATGGAGCCGGTGTACGGTCCGGAGTTTACGATGCGGTTCAACGAATACCGTTCTGCGCAGCTCGTCGTCACCCCGAAGCCGGGATACAGCTCGGGTCAGGTCGATGGCGGCGTTGGAGCAGCGTCTTCGCTGAAACGATGCCGCCCGACATGGGTTTCGATTACATGGGGATGTCCTTTCAGGAGAAGGTCGCCGCGCAAGGCGTGCCGGCGACGGCGATCTTCGGGCTCTCGCTCCTCTTTGTCTTCCTCATCCTAGCCGCCCAGTATGAGAGCTGGTCGCTGCCGTTCAGCGTATTGCTCGGGACGCCGATTGCAGTGTTCGGCGCCTTCGGCTGCCCTCTGGCTCGTCGGGATGGAAAGCGATGTCTACTCGCAAATCGGATTGATCATGCTGATCGGCCTGGCGGCCAAGAATGCGATTCTTGATCGTCGAATTCGCCAAGGTGGAGTTTGAGAAGGGCCGGCCGCTCGTCGAGGCGACTCTCACCGCCGCGCGGATCCGTTTCCGCCCCATCCTCATGACGGCCTTCGCTTTTATTCTCTGGCGTCGCTCCGCTCGTCGTCTCATCCGGATCAGGGGCGGCGTCCCGGCACATCTTGGGGACGACGGTGATCGGCGGGATGCTGGCGGCATCCGTCATCGCGATCTTTCTCATCCCCGTGACCTTCTATGTCGTCGAGAAATTCGCACACCGAGGAAAAGAACCGAGGAATGGAGGTCACTGATGCGAACGTCTATGTATTGCCGCACTGGCTGTGCTGATGCTCGCCGGTTGCAAAATGGGGCCGAATTACGCCCGCCCGGAAACCGCGACCGGCGAGTCCTGGAAACTCTCTTCGGCAACGTCGGAATCTATCGCCAATCTACCGTGGTGGGAGTTGTTGAAGGATCCCGCGTTGCAACAATTGATCCGGACGGCGCTGGGTGAGAACTTGGACCTGCGGACGGCCACGGCGAGCATCGAGGAATTCCAGGCATCGCTGACCATTGCTCGTTATGATCTCATTCCTTCTGTGATGTACTCAGGCCTCGGCTTTCTCGTTCACAGTACGAAAAGCGCGATTGCATTGCCCGTCGGCGGAACCACCGCCGCCCTGCCGTCCGAATCCACAGGGGGGACCAACTTCTCAACCGAATCGGCGACGGCCGGCGTCAAGTGGGAGCTGGATCTCTGGGGCCGTATCCGGCGGTCGATTGAAGCGGCGAATGCCCAATTCCTTGCCCAGATAGAGAACCAACGCGCCATTGTCTTGGGCTTGGTCAGTAATATCGCGCAAACCTATTTCGACCTTCGCGCGCTGGATTTGCAAGTCGAGATCGCTAAGCGGACTATCAAGGCTTGGGACGAGAGTGTCAGAATTTCACGGATTCGACTGGAGCATGGCGATATCTCGAAACTCGACCTCGATCAGTTCGAAGCGGAACAAGCCGGTACCACGGCGCAATTGGCGGATCTCGAACAGCAGGTGGCGCAGAAAGAAAACCAGCTCAGTGTGCTGCTCGGACACCGACCGATGACGATCGCTCGTGGTCTGACGTTGACCGCCCAAATCATCCCGCCGGAGGTTCCACCCGGTCTTCCTTCCGATCTCCTGCAGCGAAGGCCCGATATTCTCCAGGCCGAACAGCAATTGGCGGCCGCCACGGCCAACATCGGCGTGGCCCAAGCGCAACGCTTTCCAGCGGTGGTGCTCACGGGTACCGGCGGTGTGGCGAGCTTTCAGTTGACCGGGCTGGCCTCGCAAGGTCCGTTCGCCGCTCTCGGCGCCCTCGGCACGATCAGCGGCCCCATTTTCAATGCGACGGCGTTGGGGTATCAGGTCAAAGTCAATGAGGCACGGACCACGCAAGCCTTGGCGCAGTATCAACGGATGATCATTACGGCGTTCCAAGAGGTGGAGAATGCGTTGATCGCCGTCCAAAAAACTCGGGAGCGTCAGGCCGCACAGGAACGGCAAGTGGCGGCCTTACAGTCGGCCTTGGGGTTCGCCACGCAGCGCTACCACGGGGGCAGAGCCAGCTACCTTGATATACTGACTGCGCAGCGGAATCTCTACGTGGCGGAATTGTCGCTCACCGAAACCCACCGCCTTCAGTTGGCCTCGGTGGTTCAGCTCTATAAGGCTTTAGGCGGCGGCTGGTCGCCCGAAAATCTCGGTCAGGCGGTGCCGGCGACCGTCGCCGACAAAGACGGCGGGTGAGGCTGTTATGCACGTTCACTTGAAGAAAGAAGGAGGCCGCTCTTTGAGCCGATTTGGAACCGACGGTATGTGGACTATGTGACCATCACCGTGGCTGAAGCGGTGGGTATAGGGCACATGGTCGCTATGCTATTATGACCAGGCGGGGGCGCTCCGCGACTATGGTGCAGAATCATCGGCCCGCTCTTTCTCGGCATGGACACGTATGCTCTCATCTGCGCGTTGACTCTTGTGCCATGCAAGGCGTGTAGTGATGATCGTTAATGAATTCCACGGGCGACTAACTATGAAGCGAAGTCCGAGCTCATCGACGGCTTCAGGGCCGGCAGAAGCGAGGAGTCGGCATCCTGTTCGGCGAGCAACACCGATCCTTTATGAAAACTGTGCCCATATGACAGAACAGCAAACCGCTTTGGGCAGACTTCGGGCATGAACCAGATTGTCCTCATTGCCTTGCGCCGGCCGTACACCTTCGTCGTTCTGGCGATCTTAATCGTATTGTTCGGGACGAAGTCGGTGCTCAACACGCCGACCGACGTGTTTCCGAACATCAAGATCCCCGTCATTTCCGTGGTTTGGTCCTACACCGGTCTGCTGCCGATCGAAGTGTCCGGGCGTATCACGTTTTACTTCGAACGCGCCTTGACCTCGACGGTGGAAGGCATCCAGCGTATCGTCAGCCAATCCTACTACGGCATCAGCATCATCAACATCTTTCTTCAGCCCGAAACCAACCTCGCCGGCGCCGAGGCCGAAGTCGCGGCGATTTCGCAGACGGTCGTCAAAGCGCTGCCGCCCGATATTTCACCGCCCATGATCATGCGGCTCGAAGCGTCCTCAGTGCCGGTGGCCATGCTGCAAATCACCTCCGACACGCTGACGCCGGCAGAGCTCTACAATCTCGCCTTATGCGCAAATCCGGCCCCTCCTCGTCACGATACCGGGCGCGATCCTGCCGCATCCCTACGGCGGGCAGCACATGCAGCTGTGGTGTCACTCGATCAGCAAAAATTGCTCGCCCGTCACCTCACTCCGGCAGATATCCACAAAGCCCTCGACGTCAAAACCTCGTGCTGCCCGCGGGCGACCAGAAGATCAAGTCACCGACTGGATCGTCCTGACGAACGCGATCCGCTGAAGATCGAGGATTTCGACGACATCCCGATCAAGAAAGAGGGTAATGCCTGGATCCATATGCGCGACGTCAGCGTGACGCGTCTCGCCGGCCGGCTGCAAACGAACGCCGTCATAGTGGACGGCCAGCAGGCCGTCATCCTCGTCGTGATGAAGAGCAGCGAGGCATCGACCCTGGAGGTGGTGCGATGGGATCAAGAAGATCGATCCCGCGCATTCAGGAGATCGTGCCCGAGGGTGTGAAGGTGAAGCTCCTCATCGACGCTTCGGGTTTCGTGAAGCACGCGATCGCGGACGTCGCGTTCGAAATGGTGATCGCCGCCGCGCTGGTCGGCCTCATCGTGCTGCTGCTGCTCGGCTCCTGGCGGCCGACGGTCATCGTCGCTCACCTCGATCCCGCTGTCCATCCTGACCTCGCTCATCGGCCTGCACGTGGCTCGGACAGTCGATCAATCTCATGACCCTGGGCGGATTGGCGCTGGCCGTCGGCATTCTCGTCGACAACGCAGACCGTCATGATCGAAAACATCGACACCCACCTCGCCATGGGCAAGCCGCTGGAGAAGGCGATCATCGACGCCGCCAATCAGATCGTTCTCCCGACCTTCGTCGCCACGTTAGCCATCGCCATCGTCTGGCTCCCGCTCTTCGATCTCAGCGGGATGTCCGGCTGGCTGTTCACGCCGATGGCGGAGGCGGTCATCTTCGCGATGCTCGCCTCCTTCATCTTGTCGTACACGCTGGTGCCGACCATGGCGAAATATATGCTGGAGGAACACCATGCGTCGCAGGGGCATGAGTCCGGCGGACAGCCGAAGCGAAACCGCGCGGCGTCTTCGCCCGCTTCCAGCAGGGGTTCGAGCGCGGCTTCGAGCGGTTCCGTGATCGCTACAATATGCAGCTCGAACAGGCCATCGTCAATCGCGGCCACTTTCGTCGTCATCTCGTCTGGCGATCGCGCTTGGCTCCCTCGGCCTCTTTTACTTCAACGGACGCGACTTCTTTCCCGAGATCAAGTCGAAGACCTTGCAGATGCACATGCGGGCGCCGCTCGGCACGCGCATCGAAGCTTCAAGCCGCATCGCGTCCCTCGTCTCGAACGACATCGCGCAGATGCTGCCCGGCCAGGTCGAAGACATCGTCAGCAATTGCGGCCTACCGGTCGGACCGCATAACCTGGCCTTCATTCCGACGCCGACGGTCGGCACGCAGGATTGCGATCTCACGATCTCCTTGAAGAATGAAAAGTCGCCGGTGTGGGAGTATCGGGACATTCTCCGTAAGGGCTTGACGGAGCGCTATCCGGGCACCGAATTCACGTTCCAGCCGGCTGATCTGACCGCGAAGATTCTCAACTTCGGCTCGCCTTCGCCGATCGACGTGCAGATCAACGGCACGGATATCTACGCCAACCACGAGTTCGCGCGCAAATTGGCGGGCAAATTGCGGCAGATCCCCGGCGCCAGCGACGTGACGATCCAGCAGACGATGGGCACGCCGACCCTGTCTCGTCGAAGGCCAACCGCACGTTCGGACTCGGCATCAACATGGACCGAGCAGGACATTCGCCAACAATATGCTCGTGTCGACGTCCGGCAGCCAACAGGTCGACCAGCAATATTGGCTCGATCGACAAGACCGGCATCTCCTACCAGATCAATATCTATACGCCGCAGACGCAGCTCACGAGCATCAACGATCTGATGACCGTCCCAGTCGGTCGGAGCGGCCTCGACTCGTCGGAAAACACGGAAACGCAGCTGCTCGGCAATGTGGCCACGATTTCAGCGGTCGGGACGCCGGGCCTGGTCACGCACGCAGGACATCATGCCGCTGTTCGATATCTATGTGTCCGCCGAAGGACGCGACCTCGGCGGCGTCCTGGCGGATGTCGAAGCAGGTCGCCAAGAGCATGGAGCACGAATTGCCCCAGAGCGCAGCGCTTGAAATCCATGGCCAAGCCGAAACGATGCACGATGCCTATGTCGAAATGCTCGTCGGTCTCCTTGCCGCAGTCGTACTGGTCTATCTCCTGATCGTCGTCAATTTCCAATCCTGGCTCGATCCCTTCATCATCATTACGGCCTTGCCCGGCGCATTGGCGGGCATCGCGTGGTCCTTGTTCGTGACCCATACGAATATTTCCGTGCCGGCGCTGACGGGCGCCATCATGACGATGGGCACGGCGACCGCCAATTCGATTCTCGTCGTGTCCTACGCCCGCGAACGGCTCGAAGAGCACGGCGACGCGCTGCGGGCCGCGGTCGAAGCCGGGAAGGCCCGCATCCGTCCGGTGCTCATGACCGCCTCAGCCATGATCATCGGCATGGTGCCGATGTCGATGGGGAATTCCCAGAATGCGCCGCTGGGTCGCGCCGTCATGGGCGGCTTACTCGTCGCCACCTTGTTTACCCTGTTTTTCGTGCCCTGCGTGTATGCGATGATCTACAAGCAGGCGAACGGCTCGCCAAAAGGACGAATGCTAAATGGGTAAGATCCTGCGTGGAAGACTCGTCGTCATCTCCGCGATCCTGCTGTGCGTGCTCTACGTCGGCTATCGGATTTATGAGAGCAAAAGCGACGCCGCTGTCTGCGCGAGAAGACGCTCGAAGACGCCGTCCTCACCGTGGCCGTGACCAATCCACAGCCGGTGGCGCCGACCGAGACCATTACGCTTCCCGGCAATATTGCGGGCTGGTATGAGGCGCCGATCTACGCGCAGGTCTCGGGCTATGTGAAGATGTGGTACAAGGACTACGGAGCCCTGGTCAAGAAAGGCGACATCCTCGCCGAAATCAACGCGCCGGCCCTCGACGCGCAATATGCGCAGGCCAAGGCAGATCTGGAAACGGAGCGCGCCAGGTATGAACTCGCCGACGTGACCGCGAAGCGCTGGAGTGGCGCTGCGCACCAATCATGCGGTCTCCGAGCAGTCGATCACGGTGAAGGTAGCAAGAGACGAAAGCCCAAGCGGCGATCGTCAAGGCAGCGGAGCAGAAGGTCAGGAACATCGAGGCGTTGATTCGGTTCAAAACGATCGTCGCGCCCTTTGACGGCGTCGTGATCGAGCGTAACATCAACGTCGGTGACTAGGTCAGTAAGGAAGGCAACCTGAGCACCCCTAACGCAATCACCAACCTCTTTACGGTGGCCGACGTCAATAGGTTGCGCCTCTTTGTCAGCGTGCCGGAGTCGTTCGGACCCTTCCTCCAGCCTGGCCTGACGGCCGACGTGACGGTGCCGCAATTGCCCAATCGTCATTTCACCGCCGAATTCCTGACCGTCGCCCGTGGATTCGATGTGAGCACGCGCACCGCGGTCACCGTCTTCACGATCGACAACGAGGACCGAGCGCTCTGGCCCGGCTCCTACGCCACAGGTCCGAGCTCACGGCGCCGGTCAATAGGCAAGGATTCACGATTCCGTCCATCGCGTTGGTGTTCCAGGAGCACGGCACGCAAGTCGCCGTGGTGACGGAGGACGACCGAGTGCACTTCAAATCGATCATCGTGAGCAAAATCCTCGACCGCCACGGTCGAGGTGACGGAGGGGATTGCCACCACCGACCGCATCGTGAACAATCCCAGCGCCGCGTTGCTCGAAGGCGACAAGGTGCGCATCGTCACGCCTGCGCCGGGTATGACGTCATCGGAAAAGAAGAAGCATCTCATGCATTGGTACCGTCTTCACAGCAGTCAGGGGATCCCGCACACTAAAGGAATCCTATGAGCAATCAATCACGTCAATCATGTGTCACCCACTCGATGTACCGCCTTATTGGAACCCTGAATCAAAATCTGAACGGTCGAGCGAGGTCTTGGGTCTGACGTTGCGTATCTTGACCCGCGCTGCCACGAAGCCGTGTATGAGGTCGACCTTGGTGCGATTTGCGACGTTCTCATCTCTCATCCGGTTTTTCATGAACTGGTCGAGTCAACAAAGAACATGTTTATGAAAACCGGCAATAGCCGTGTGACGGCACACTTGCTCTGAGCGGCATCCGTAAGGCATCTTGATCTCCGGAGAGGTTACGCATAGATGACTCCCAACACGGGCTTAAGCTATTCGAGTTGTTGAAAAGCGATCAAGGGGCGGGCACCATCCATTTGGGGCATCGGCGCATGCTGCTCATGGACGCGAAAAACCGGCATCGACACGGTTCGTGACCGTGCATGCTCCACCAGACACAGTTCAAACAATGGAGGGATGATCATGGCGACACAAGTCACAATTAACGATCCGGCCAAGGCAAAGGCTTATTTCGAGGCAAAGATGGCGTTCACCACCGGCCCTGTGGAGCTCGAACGCATGATGAAGAACAATGAGGTAAATGTCGTGGACGTCCGTGCCGCCGAAGATTATGCCGAGGGGCACATCCCGGGGGCGATCAATCTACCGAAAGACCAATGGCAGACCTTGAAAGGCCTGCGCAAGGACAAGACGAATGTCTTGTACTGCTATTCCCAAGTCTGCCACCTCGCTGCGACGGCAGCTGTCGAGTTTGCGGGCAAAGGCTATCCCGTCATGGAATTGGACGGTGGATGGCGGTGGTGGAAGGACGATGACTTTGACATCGAAAAGTGATGGGCGCGTCTTGCGCCTTGATGGCCTTCGGCGGCGTCAGGTGAATGGATAATCTGCATCAGCTTGAGATCATTATTCTACTGCTTGCCGTCGTCCTGGCCCTGACGACCGTAGCGCGCAGGATTTTGATCCCCTATCCCATTCTACTTGTCGTCGGTGGACTCGTATTGGGTATTGTGCCGGGATTGCCGACCGTCGCTCTGAATCCCGATCTGGTCTTTTTGGTCTTCTTGCCGCCGATCCTATGGGCGGCCGCGTACTTCACTTCGTGGCGCGATTTTCGGCAGAACATCCGTCCGATCTCGCTCTTGGCGGTGGGGCTTGTACTGGCGACCACGGCGGTTGTCGCGGGAGTCGCCCATGCTGTGTTGGGGTTCGGTTGGGCTGAAGCCGTCGCACTCGGCGCCATCGTGTCTCCTCCCGACGCCGTATCGGCCACGGCCATCGGCAAACGACTCAACATGCCGCGCCGGATCGTCACGATCCTGGAAGGCGAAAGCCTTGTCAACGACGCAACGGCATTAGTCCTCTATCGGGCCGCCGTCGCGGCAGTCGTCAGCGGCGGTTTCGTGGTGGGGGAGGCGCTGTTCCAATTTGTGTATGCTGCGGTTGCGGGCGTCGCGGTCGGAGTTTTGGTCGGATGGGTGACGCGATGGGCGCTCCACGTCATTGGGGAGAGCTTTACCGAGATCGCAGCGACGTTATTGGCACCCTACGTGGCTTGGGTAATTGGTGAATCGATTCATGCCTCCGCCGTGCTGTCCTGCGTTGCGGGGGGCATCTATCTACGGCAACACTTCAGCAAGGTGGTTGCGCCGACGACCAGACTTCAGGGACGTGCCGTGTGGGAATTGGTCGTCTTCGTGCTGAACGGTGTGATTTTCATCCTGATCGGCTTGCAGCTCGGCACGCTCCGGGAGGCCGTTCCGTCGGATCGACTGTGGTCCCTCGTGATCGGCGGGACGCTCATTAGTGTGGCAGCCATTGTCGTTCGATTGGGATGGGTTCCCTTGATCGCGACAATTCCCCGATACCTAAGTTCAACGCTTCGTGCCAGGGACCCTCTGCCGCCATGGCCGCATATTTTTTTGGTGGCCTGGACGGGCATGCGGGGCATTGTGACCTTGGCTGCCGCGATGGCCTTGCCCGTCTCGACCGGCACCGGCGCACCCTTCCCGTTCCGATCGGAAATCATTCTCCTCAGCTTTATGGTGATTCTTGCCACATTGGTCGCCCAGGGGTTGACGTTGGCTCCGTTGATACGAACACTTGGAGTGAGCGGCGGTTCGGAGGGAGAGGAAGAAGAAATGCATGCACGGGAGCAGGCGGCCGGCGCGGCACTGGTACGCTTGAACGAATTGACTAAAGAAGACTGGCCGAAACCGGCCCATGTCGAGCAATTGGAATTGCATTACGGTGGACGTTTGCAGCGCTTCTCGTCGGATGCCGAGATCGATCCTGATTGCAAAAAAGAAACGAGCGACGCCTTCCTTCGACTCAGAGAAGCGACCTTAGCAGCCGAACGTTCGGCGTTGATCCGCCTTCGGGATGAGGGCACAATCGGCGATGAAGTGTTGCATCGTCTGGAACAAGAAGTGGATGTCGAAGCATTGCGTCTGGGGATCGGCGAACGGAGGATGCGTCCGTGATTAGCACGATTAGTGTGTTCAAACTCCTGCGATACTCACATTATAAAAAGCGATCGCAGTGAGGCTTATTTTGACGGCATTTTAATCCACCCCATAGAGATGCCGGCGCCGGGTTCCAAGCATCAAGCTCATAACAGGGAGTTCAAGCTATGGAATCAATAGGATTCATCGGACTTGGCAAGATGGGCAGCGCAATAGCCGGCAACCTGCTCAAGGCCGGTTTCCAGCTTCATGTCTACAATCGTACGGCTGAAAAAGCCGCGGGCTTGGTGGCGCAAGGGGCAAGACTTTTCCGTCAACCCGTCGATACGGCCAAATCCGGCGGCATCGTGATCACGATGTTGGCGAACGATCGAGCGCTGGAGGACGTCGTCGGCGGTGATCGAGGGTTTCTAGAATGTCTCGGTCCCGGCGGCATCCATCTTTCAATGAGCACGGTCTCCCCGCGTCTGGCACGCCGCTTAGCCGAACAGCACCGACGTTACGGGGTCGAGTACGTCGCTGCCCCGGTGTTCGGGCGCCCGGAGGCGGCGGCCGCACGGAAGCTATGGATCTGCCTGTCCGGCTCCGCAATGGCGAAGCAGCGGGTACGCCCTATCCTCGATTCCATCGGGCAAGGCATCTTTGACTTTGGCGAGGAACCGGTTGCGGCGCATGTCGTCAAGCTGGCGGGGAACTTTCTGCTGGCCTCAGCCATTGAGGCGCTTGCCGAAGCGTTTGTGCTCGGAGAAAAAAACGGCATCGATCGAAACAGTTTGGTGGATATGCTGGGCAGCACTCTGTTTGCCTGCCCTGCTTACCAAATCTACGGCCGCGCGATCGCGCAGCAGCGGTTTCGACCGGCAGGCTTCACCGTAGAGTTGGGATTGAAGGATATCGATCTGGTGCTCCAGACTGCAGCCGACAGCACGACCCCGCTTCCATTGGCCGGCTTGCTCCATGATCGATTCCTTGCCGCCGTCGCAAAAGGGCGAGGGGAACTTGATTGGTCTTCCGTCTGGTTGGAGTCCGCAGAGAATGCGGGGTTATCGGTCGAATATACGCACGAGGAGTGAGTCGTCTCACGATCAGACTTCCCGGCAGTCCTACAATTCCCCCTCAGGTCTCTAATGCTCCACCAGGTCATCCTTAGAGTTAATACGCATCCGCAGTATTCTCGCCACGCACGCACCAGACATTATGACTCTCCGTTACTTTGATGTCGTGCACCATGCCCATGACGAAGCCCACGTTCCATGCGTGTGTCGGTTTACCAGCGAAGGACGATGCTGACCAATAGTGGGCTGCCTGCACGTTAGCGAAAGGATGACCTGCCGGCAGAGTGGGGCCCGGTGATACGGAAGGATCCACCAGGCTTGCCAGTTCATGCACCGATGGGAGTCTCCAACCCATGCGTCCGCCGATTTTGCGACTCGTACACTGAAATCGTGCACCCAACCAATTCACTGTTTTCGTCTCCGGCGATTGTTCCCAGACCAGCCCTGTCTCATTGTCTCGCACCGCTGCTCCGCCGAAATCACTCAAGACGGTAAACCGAGAGGCCCCGGCTAACTTCTTGTCGAGGTA
>CAWKJK010000019.1:0-8963 GCA_963849655.1 uncultured Nitrospiraceae bacterium | reverse complement strand
CCTCCAACGGACGTTCGACCTGCACATCAAAACAGGCCTACAAACCCTGATATGTCAAAGCTAACCGTACGAAGACTTTGATCTGCAAGAGCTGCTGGAATGTTATGGATAGAGCAACATGAAGAACCTCGCCTCGTCTTCCCCCAGACGGGTGCCCCTAACACAGAGATGCCAAACACTGATCGGCCGTATGCGTCTAATTAAGCAGAACACCTGATCAACAAGTGTGGCGCAATCGGTCTCAGCAAGAGACTGTGTACGAGGGTAGAAGCATGATCCTAACAGCTGGCGGGTTCAGTTAAGCGGAACCTGCGACCGCAAGGTCCGGCCATCATCTTGCGCTCAATATATACGATAAGTCTCACAGCACTTTACCTGGCCGATCTATCGTGCTCACTTCCTTAGTCGCTCCGAGCCTAAATCGGCAAAGCACGGTCCTTGGGTGGCTTCTGGGGACGAATGGCCGTTGTGCCCGGCATTCCATTCCATCAGCCGAACATTCTCCTCTCGATCGACCGTCACATCCCAGCCTATACAGCGGGCATATGGAGCTTTCTGATGCAGTTCGGTCACGGTACGGACACACGTCGTGAAAGCAGGAATCACGTTTCCGGCAAACGCCATGTGACTCGTTGGATGAATCCTGGTCTCCAGCCACCTCACCGTGTACCCTATGTCATGAAACGCTCGAAGAACGGCTTTCACTGACGACTTGATATGCAGAGGCATCCTGTAGTTGGTACCAGAGATCGTGCGGGTCTCAGTGGTCCAGTGCCAGGTCCCACTTCTCTCCGAGTTTTAGATCCCAATGGTCCGGAGTAAATTGAAAAATCCCACCCACAGGGGTCAGAGTTAATTCGCCACAATATACCCGCCCATTGATGTTGTACAAATCGACCCGGGCGAAACCGATGTCCTGCGACAGCCGGCTTGCCAGTTCAAACATTTGCTCAAAGCACCTTGGCTTTGCGATGGGAGGTCGAGTTGCTTTCTTTCTCTAGTAGAGATCCAATTGGTTCCAATGGACGTCAAAAAACGGGTTGATATCGTGGGCATGATTGTCCACCTGGATGACTGCTGGAACTCCTCCAAAACACCAAAATCTGTAGTCGAGAGGCTCACTGCCATCCTGGCTTTTCAAATACTCCTCAATCACAATTCTGGGTTTCATGCCATAATATTGATATTCACGGGCCTGCCAATAATAATCTTTGGCTAACCAACTCGACACCTGACGGATAAGTTCCTCGCGATCCACCTCGCCTCGGACAATGATTACTTCCCCGCTGGAGTGATTCGGCTTGATCACGTACTCGGCCGGCAGCCGGTCAAAGGGGATCGCGCGCGGGTCATTTCCTTGCCATAAGAGTTTGATCAAATACTTCTCACCCACTATCCTCACCATATGCGCGCGCACGGCATACTTATCGGCCAGCTGCCGAAACCGCGGGGACATGTCTCCTCGATTCCAAGTCACCATGCGCCAGAACAGCTTCTCCGTAAAGGTCTGGGGATTCGTCAAATTGAGCGGTTTGCCATGGATCCGAGCATACCTATGCAACAGGAAGGCCTCGCCCTCGGATCGTCGCATAACCCGACGCTTGATGTTCCGATATTGTACGACGAGGTCACGCAGCCACGTATTTCGTAACTTAGCGCGAAGGGCTGCAGTTCCCAATGTATGAACGGCTGGTTCCATCTCTATGTCCCTCGCAATGTCAGAGTCCTGTGTGACCTGTACCTCGTTGATTGCATGTCTCTCTTTGGTAGAGAAAGGATTTTATGAAGAACGCAAAATAGATGCCATTGAAAGCCACATCATCGAGTTCTTCGTTTCTTTATGTCAAATAGTTCACTCTTCTATGAGTTCCAAGCATCTTGGCAAGAATAATGATAAAAAGAAACGTTGTGTGAACTAGGACTATCCCGAGAAGGCCTACGTACGGTTTAGAGTATGGTCGAGAGTCAGACTTCATCTCAAATAGCGAAGAGAGGCGTAGTGCAGATTCCATGTTCGAGGATGTTTCGTACAATAAAAAAACGCTTGATGAGTACCATAGTAGACAGCTCGAAGAAAGTTTCTATCGATCACTCAAATGGGAAATGGTCTTGGGAGCCTGAAGACGGGTAATGCTGTCCGGCCACAGTGTGGCGGGGTCTTTGTCGAAGATACTGAACGTATCTGACGGCAAGACGCCCCATGCTCCTTCGAGCATTTCATGTTCAAGCTGTCCAGGCGCCCATCCGGCAAATCCGGCAAACGCTCGAAACATCTCGGTAGTTTTCGGCTGAGTCATGATGCGTTCTAAGACACGAGGTGTGCCCACATAGATTCCAGCCACGATCTGGCGCGTATCGGGCAAGAGCTGCATAAGCCGGAACAACAGGACTAGTTGCGTTTGCTCGACTGGCCCACCGGCAAACAATCGGTGGTTGGTTCGCTTCAAAACAGTAAAATCCGGCAACGCTTCGGACAAGAGCACGTTTGTGGGTCGGTTCAAAATGAGGCCTACCGTCCCGTCTTGTCCGTGTTCGATAATAAACAGGACGGTTTGCTGGAAGTTGGGATCACTCAGCGAAGGACTGGCTACCAGGAGCACTCCTTTCTCGACCGACGTAGGTGAGAACTCTCGCTGTGCCTGAGCCGATAATGCGGACAGAAGGAGTAAGATTCCCCCAAGGAGAACGCTTCTCATGATCTTCCGCACAGTAACAAGAGCCAAGATTTCACCTTGCTGCCATAGCTAACAGATATCTCTTCTCTTCAGTGAAAGCAACAGGGCATGAACAAGATCGTGACCGTGCTTCGTTTGGTAGCTTACTGGAAAGCGAGATGTGCTAGAGTAGACTTTGTATCCACTGTTTGTCGAATGTGAACCACCAACACAGCTGACGTGGGATCATTGCAAAGGGAAGGGATTATGGGGGACTGCTTGCGAAATTTCATCATGATGACCGTCCTCTGCACCCTGCCGGCATGCATCGATCCACCAAGATCCCCTTATGTCGACGTGCGGGACACGGTGTCGCGGATTGACGAGTTGCAGTCAGCCGCAGAACAAGGAAGCGCCGAGGATCAGTATAATCTTGGCATGCGATATGAAAACGCCTTGCCGAAAGACCACAGGGAAGCCGTTCGGTGGTACCGTATGGCGGCCACCCAACGGCATGTCGGTGCTTTCTATCGGCTCTGCGTGCTATCGGACATCGGTCGTGGGATGCCCCAGGATTATCAGGAAGCTCTGCGATGGTGCCGCCTTGCCGCGAGCCAAGGGCATGGGCCGGCGATGTTCGTGATCGCCACATATTATGCAAAGGCACGGGGAGTTCCCAAGGATCTCGTCCAAGCCTACCAGTGGTATAATTTGGCCGCGGCTAACGGCCATGAAGTGGGAGCGAAATGGCGAGATCGTTTGACAACGAACATGACGCCGACTCAAATCGCACAGGCACAATTTCTCGCACGGAACTGGAAACCCAAGGCCCAAAATTCAGCTCAAGAACAGTAGCCTCTGGGCTTCTCCCGCGTATTCTCTGTATCAGAGACCACCAACCGAGATTCACTCCTTGAAGCCTTCTCATTCATGTCGGCACCAACGAAGCCATGCGCACAATAAGTCCTGGGAGGCTGTGACATCCCATGGCTCCATCAATCCGCTCCGCTCTTGCAATTCGTGCTTGAAGTCGCGCCCGCTCGCTGCGTAGGATATTCGCCTATGGTTCGCTGACCGGCCAGCAGATATTCGTCACGTTCACAATCGTTCAGAATGGTTCACCGGTTGCCACCCTACTTTTGTGTGACTCTCGTAGGATTCCTCTTAGTGTCTTTTTTCGCGCCAAGCTGCGCCGCTCCCAATCCTAGTCCGCCACAACCGCTCATTGGTGGACCGGCCGTGAACAAAGTCCTCAAACGCGCTCAGGCCGGCGATCCCAATGCTCAAAATGAATTGGGTTTACTGTATAGCGAAGGGCGAGGTCTTCCACAAAACTATCGTGAAGCAAAGGATTGGTTTAAAAAAGCCGCTGACCAAGGGCACGCAGGGGCACAGGTCAACCTTGGAACTCTCTATTCTCTTGGACGAGGCGCACCGTATAGTGACCACATGGCATTATTCTGGTTTCAAAAGGCCGTGGAGCAACGAAATGCGTTGGCTTTCGCGAAGCTGGGAATGATGTATGAGCGAGGGCGCGCCGTGCCTCAGAGCCTTATTGAAGCCCACATGTGGTACAACCTTTCTGTTGCCTACGGTGAGAAACGTGCTGCAGAATCTCGCGAGGCGGTTGCCACACAGATGACGCCGGGACAGATTGCCGAAGCGGAGAACCGCGCGAAGAAATGGACGCCCACGCGATGATGACAACATACTCCTGCACATGAACTTGCTCCACACTCGAAAGGCTCAACATACGGCCTGGATATACACCTGTTCCGATAGGTGATGGGTGGGGCAGGGAAAAATAGGTCGCGTTTCGCCTCAAGACGGCCAACTTACCATCTCGCCGGCGCACACAACCTTGGTGTCACTTATTCATTGTCAACAGCCTGCTGGCAAACTCTGACGCGCACAAGGTTCCGGATCAAAAACTAGTGATTCCTCCAGCTTCCGATATCACTCACATGAAGTAAATATAATAACAAACCTACACAAGGAGGAAAGATCATGCGTGTCATGTCAAAGGTACTCGGAGTGACTATTTTAACAGGTATGATCGGTATGGGTCTGCCTACGCTCGCCCTTTCCGTGGACAGAACGGTCTATGACAAACCCACTTTGCAGTCAGGTAAGATCATCAAAGGAGCGGTAATGAATGTCGACGAAAAATCCGCACAATCCTGGAATGTGTCGGTAAAAGATCGGGAAACAGGCGAGGTAGTGGTTCTCCACATCGACAAGAGTACTACGAGAAGAGACATCATGCTCAAACCTGAGTTAGGAGTCTACGTCATCGCACAATATAATCAACAGAACAATCATGCGTACTCATTCTTGACTGATGAGCGTGTGCACAACTGATCAGTGTTCATCGCGAATGATCAGAATCAGGGCGGGAATAGGCAAAGTATAAGATTTAAAAAATGCCGGCTTGTTTCTGGAGCCAACGGACGTATTTTACGATTTGATCCACATCCTCCGGTTTAACCGCATCGATTTTTGGCATGTCACCAAACTGCCAATGATGAGCCTTTACTCCATTGGCCGCCGCTCGCTGAAACGCCGCGTCGCCGTGATGATTCGGCTCATAGACCTTGTGAAGGAACGGTGGACCTTGAGTGGTTCCGACTCCGCCGATTCCGTGACAGGTTGAACAGTTGGCGTTGAATTTCTGCTCTCCATCCCGTAACTCCGCCGGCGCCGAGCCCACGGTTCCCGTTCCTTTTGGTTCCACCCCATTTTGGCTGCACGCTGGTGCGGTACCAAGGACCAGCATAACGAGGCTCACCCACAGCATTCGTGATGTCTTCATAGAGTGTGATCGTTATCCGAATTGAACTGTTGGCTCAACATACCGCATACCGAATCGGATCTACAACTCCTGCCTCCGCAAATCCCCGTTTTCGAATCAGGCAGCTGTCGCACTGCCCGCAGGCAATCGGCCCAATTGGGTCATAACAACTATGCGTGAGATGAAAGGGAACATTCAGAGTCAGCCCGAGCTTTATAATCTCTGCCTTCGTCATCCGGAGCAGCGGCGCTCGAATCTCAATGCCTTTGCCCTGCATGCCTGCCTTTGTTCCGGCTTGAAGTGCGGCTTCCACGGCTTTAATGAATTCCGGACGGCAGTCAGGATAGCCCGAGTAGTCGATCACGTTCGCGCCGAAATAGATGATCGAGGCCCCCAGCACTTCCGCATGAGCCGCAGCCAAAGACAGAAAAATCAGGTTTCGGCCCGGCACATAGGTAACGGGCACATCCTGGTTTCGTTCAAATTCACTCCGATGCTTCGGCACCGACATATCACTGGTCAAGGCCGATCCACCGATCGCCCTCAAATCGACGTTTATCACCACATGCTGGTCAGCTTTCAGAGCGGTCGCCACTTGTCTCGACTGCTCAACCTCCACAGCGTGACGTTGTCGGTATGCAATGGTGAGGAGATGTAACGCGTACCTGTCACGCCGCGCAACGGCCGCCGTAACAGTGGAGTCCAACCCGCCGCTGGCAAGAACGACCGCTCGTTCTAAAATCTGCCCGTTCATAATGGGAAAAGGATGAGGCAGGCGCCGTGAGGGAGAAATTCTTTGGTTTTAGTCGCGGTCTTCTTCGCGTTCGATTTTCTCCAGCAACTCCGCGCGCGATTGGCACTCCACACATAGCTTGGCGAAGGGGACCGCCTGAAGACGCTTCTCGCTGATCTCAACTCCACACTCGGCGCAAATCCCATAAGTCCCATCGTGTAGCCGGGTGAGGGCTTCGTCGATCGACTGCCGTCGGCGATTACGCATCTCCATCAAGGAAATACCGAGTTCGCGTTCCAGATCCATCAAGGCTTGGTCACCGACATCACGCGCTGACTCCAGACGCCGTTGCTGATCTTCGGTCAAGGACTGCCCCAGACTCTCTTCGATCTCCTTAATAATCTCTTGGCGTTTATCGATGAGCATTTTGTGAAGCACTTCTTGCCGCTGTTCCCGTGCTTCCCGCTCTTTTGCCGTCTCCTTAGGCCGCATGGGCACCACCTCTATTTCGACCTCGGGCGTCGCTTTGAGCACTGCCGCCGCCTCCGCAATCACCGGCTGAGGTTTCTTAACCGCAGTGGCCGAAGATTTCGTCTTTGCCTCTCCCTTTTTCTTCGCCTGTGTTTTCATTGTCATAGAGAGTCCGTTCCAAAAATAGAATAAGTGGTTGGAGGGTCAAAATTCCGGCTTCTATATCACGGCCTATGCCCCTTGAACAAGAGGCGGTGAAAATGCGTCAAACCCTAGGGATAGGTGATGGTCGAATGGACATCGTAGCCGGTGAGTTTGTCGCGTCCCTTCAAGCTCTTCAGCTCAACCAGAAAATCGAGCCCGACAATTGTGCCTCCAAGCTGACGAACGAGATGGACCGTCGCTTCTGCCGTTCCCCCGGTCGCCAACAGGTCGTCGATAATCAGCACATGCTCTCCGATTTCGATCGCATCACGGTGCACGGCAAGGCTGTTATGTCCGTACTCAAGGCTATACTTCACTTCATAACAATCAGCCGGAAGTTTTCCAGGCTTACGAACCGGGACAAACCCGGCCCCGAGATGCGACGCGAGAATCCCACCGAAAATAAACCCCCGAGACTCAATCCCTACAACCTTGGTGATCCCTCTATCCTGATACCGAGTCGTCAATTGGTCCGCAAGACTCCGAACGGCGGCAGGATTCTTCAGAAGCGTGGTGATATCATAAAAGAGAATGCCGGGCTTCGGAAAGTCCGGCACTTCTCGAATGAGCGCTTGATAGTTGACGGCGGTCATGGGAGTTAGAGCAAGTCTGCCTGTGTCATGGTTTTTCGCTCAATGGTGTTGCGAAGCCGAACCAACGCGGCCATCTCGATCTGCCGGACGCGTTCACGAGTCAGCCCCATGCTGCGGCCGATTTCCTCGAGCGTCTTGGCTTCGTCTCCGTCGAGCCCGAACCGTGACACAATAACAGTTTGCTCCTTCTCAGGCAACTCCCTCACCCAGGCCATCAGT
Organism: uncultured Nitrospiraceae bacterium; assembly: GCA_963849655.1. Lineage (GTDB taxonomy): Bacteria > Nitrospirota > Nitrospiria > Nitrospirales > Nitrospiraceae > Nitrospira_D. The sequence continues at coordinate 1,298 of CAWKJK010000019.1, read as the reverse complement.
TCCGTCCTCCGCCGAACCCCGTCGGCGGTCTCATCGGGTGAGAGCCCGACCGGATCCTCGATCACATCGCGTAAAAAGGTATCAGTGCGGTCGTTGAGCGGGCTATCGAGCGAACAGGTCGTGCGCACCAACTGCTTCAGGTCTAAGACTTCCTCCTCCGATGTCTTCATCTTGGCGGCCACTTCGGCCGCCCTCGGCTCCCGCCCAAGCTCCTGCCCCAGCTGCTCGACACGATTCAGATAACGATTGAGGCGCTCTACCACGTGCACCGGCAAACGCACCAGCTTGCCTTGATTAATAATCGCCCGCTCGATGTACTGCCGGATCCACCAAGACGCATAGGTGCTGAACCGGAACCCTCGTTTGTAATTGAATTTTTCGACCGCTTTGATCAAGCCTAAATTGCCTTCTTCCACGATATCGGAAAACGGAAACCCCCGGTGCATGTAACGCTTCCCGATACTGATGACAAGTCGCAGATTCGATTCGATCATCTGTTGTCGAGCGTGCTCATCGCCGGCCATGACTCGTTTACCGAGCTGCTGTTCTTGTTTGAAGGTCAGTAGGGTCGATCGGCGGACCTCCCGCAAGTAGCTCTTCAGGGTATCAAGACCTTCCGATCGACCCCTTTCCTGTTCGCCTTGATCCGGTGCGCTCGTAGGTTCTGAGGCGTCCACATCATCGACGGTTTGCCTTCGAGCTTCGCTCAACTCGGACTCCTCGTCATGTGGTCGACTCATGATTCCTCGTCTTCTAATACCAAATACTGAAGTTTGAACACCGGCCGGTTGCGGTACTCCACTTCGTCGCAATCGTTGTGACACGAGCAGCAGGAGGACCGGTCTTCAATTCATGCAGAAGTATTTCGATCACCGTCTCTTCTGCCCTCCACTTCCAGCTCGACCCGACCATCGTCGAGATTGCGGACGCCACCGACTAAATCAAGGCGGGTGGCGGTTCGTGCCGCAAACGCTCGAAATCCTACTCCTTGCACACGACCAGCCACGAGGATACGCGCTCGCACCGGTGGTTCATCAACCGATTGAGTCATCTGGTCCTTCAAAATCTTTGCGTGTAAACAACCACTTACGCGTCTGTTCAGCGGATATTCTCACACCTCTTCCGATGCGTCACGTGTTTTACAATTTCCACGCGCTGTTTTTCACCTCGTAGTACTTGCCTTCCCGAGAAAATCTGCCAATGGCGATAAAACAATGAAGAGCTGGGGCACGAGCAAGCTTGGTGTGAGTAAGAAGCGAGGAGTACTCGGAGGTTTTTATCCCGTCACCTTTTATTAA
>CAWKJK010000018.1:0-43165 GCA_963849655.1 uncultured Nitrospiraceae bacterium | reverse complement strand
ACGCATACCTCGTTGCAGAGTGCTCGTTCGTGGTGAAAAAATCCTCGAACCGCTGCCCAGTTGGCCCATCGAGGGACCACGGGATATGCGTTTCTGAATACGGTAAATGGATTATTCCGTGTAATACATATGCGGGAGCGAGCGTTCAGTGATCTCTATTCGCGCATCACCGAGCGTTCCGCTGCCCCGATATGGTCTACGAGGAAAGCAGTTTATCATGTGGGTCCATGGCGAGCGAGATCAATGGCTATCAGCTGCTTTTTGTCCGAGAGATCGACGATCGAGAGAATTTACATTGAATAGTCTGACCAATGCCATTTGAGAAATCATCGCGTGTTTCCCGGTGTATCGGACGTACGTGACGGTGGTGGGTACTGTCAGGGGCTCGAAAACGCGTTCATCCATCGGGCGGCGGCCTCAAGCCAAGCGGAAGAGTCACCCATCGGGGCGGTGAGGTGTCGATTTTACGGGAACTTCTTTGAAAGAAGCGTCTGGTCCGAGGCGCATAACACCGACGAGATGAATGCTTTGTCATGAAATTTCAGCACCGACGCAGTTTCCGCGACGGCCAAAGGAATCGAAGACACCGTGTTTTACCGATATACCCGTCTCGTCCTCAACGAAGTCGGAGGAGAGCCGAAGCGATTGTCGCATTGCTCCGGAACATTCCATCGCCGCATGGTCGGCCGACAAGGTCGGTGGTCAAAAAGGGGCTTTGGGCCACTGCGACCGACGACGACCAAGCGGGAGAAGATGCGCGTGCCAGATTGAATGTGCTGTCCGAGATACCCGATGAATGGGAAAGCACGCGTGATCAGATGGGTGAAGCTCGAATCCAAATATCGTGTCAAACAGGAGAATGAGGACATTCCGGATGCCAACGATGGAGACCCTACTCATTCTAATTGCTTGGGCGCGTGGCCGTTAGGGGATCTGCGGCCTGATGAACGCGAGGACTTCTGGCACCCGCATTCAGCAAATACACGGAGAAGGCCATACACGAGGCCAAGGTCCATACAAGGTGGGATTATCTAATGTGAGTATGACGAGGGGGTGCGGCGATTGTTCAGACTATCCTCGACAACAGTTGCACCAATAAATTTGACGACTTCTTGCCGTTCTTCAAAGGAGCGGATCGCCCTGGCGCTGGGCTGTTCAACTCACTTGCGAGACGCTCCTCAAGATGACGGCTCCGGGGACTCCTCATTGATCCAAGGGATCAGAACTGTGGATTGGAATCTCGTGATCCGGACAATTGGCTACTGTTCACTATGCGCAACGATACACGCTCATCCGGAACTTACTCGAAGCCCTCGGATTCGGACTGGTTCGGCGCCGTTCTAGGACCTCATGGGTCTCACCCGATGGCCGCATCAAACTGTACCTCATTCTGGCCGTTCATGTCGCTGTGCGCAGGACCGTCTTTGAGCATGGCGAGACGGCGCCGAGTGGGGAGGCGGAGGGACCCGAGGCAAATGCACTTCTCGCATTCGCGCGTTTTCATGCAGGACCATGGTCATGGTGGGTGTGTGCGGTGGCTTATCACTATGCGCTTGGTGGAAGCGATGGGCTCGATATGGGATGAGACGTGGTCATGATGTGCCGGGAATCGGGAACGTGCAGTTCAGGGGACGAATCTCACCGGGCGTTCGATCATGTCCGATCGCAACAGAAAGTGTTATATGGTGGGGCCTCGGAAGTCTTTGCCGCCTGCCCGTGGAGTTTTGTCATAGGCAACCGATAGCATCCGCGATGGCGGAGCAGCCGTCCATGATAATACGAGCTAGGGCGTTACCGAGTGTACACCGTTGGAGTCGGCATGGACACGATCAAAACGGCTGAAGGTAGTCGGAGGCTGCCGTGAGAACTGAAGAAGCAACGCACACGACGAGGAACGGAATGATCCGGGCTTCTCGGGCGGGGTCGATCGGAGATGCCCTGGACGTTGGTTCGCCAAGAGCTTCAACTGTTGCGGATGAGTTTTTTTTGAGATCGCCCAAGTTCCGCCAAGGGGAGCCACTTCTTGTGGATGGAGCGGGAATAGGCTTCCTGGCTATGGGAGGGTTGTTCGCGCTGATCACTGTGCACGCGCTTTATGGGAAGTTCGTGCATTGTGGACGTCATGGGCTGATCGGCGTCGTTCTTCATCGGCGCCGCGCTGCTGATCAATGTGCAAACATTCATTGCAAACTTTTAATTGATGTGACGTTACGCTCAATGAAGGAAGATAAAAGAACAAGTAACGTTCGACAAGACATAAAAAGATATCCTCTTCGGAAAACCTCGGTCCCTAAGATCGGCCGAAAAATAGAGTTGATCGACGAAAATGTACGCTACGAAAATGAGAATATGAAAGGAACTTCTTGGGATCTGGCCGGTGCCATGACGGAGACGGAAGAAGACTATGGTCAATCCACTCGGATGCTGAATCCGGCTCAGCACATGAATGCATTGCCACGGTGCCACTCGGCTGGGTGGTGCTCTTTGGTGTTGTGATCTAATGTTGGAAGAGATTTCATCGCGCCAAAGTCTATCCGTATTATCCTCCTAAAGCACACCTAGTGCGGGCGATGCCTCCGGAGGGAGAAAGAAAAAGCAGAAACAGAGTCCGGAAAAGATTTCTGGAAGGGCATCAGAAGTCAAATAAAGGTCGCTCCTCTTTTTCGTTCGAATCTGTGGAGCGATGTGAAGGTGGTGTTCGCACTGAAATTGAGCGTTCAAAAGAACGTCATGCCCGCCAGAATTTGCGCGAGATATGACCAAAAGAAAACTCGTTCAACAACCTAGTTGATGTTGCCTCAATCAGCAGAAGGTTCCGCCAAAGATTCGCCTCGTCCAGGTCCGCGAATGACAAGGTGTTCACATGATCGCTCTGAGACGAGGATCCTTCAAACAGTCGGTCAAGACGTGATGAGAGACGGAGGCTCCATCGTCTTATCAGAATCGTCAGGTGGCCGGTCAAATCAGCGCAGCCGGACGTTGGAACAAGAGAACATGATATGTCTGGTGTCGAATTCTCGATCGGGTTGCGGATACGTGGACGTTGCTGGAACCAGTGACCGCTTGAGTCCGGCCATTCCACATCAGCGATTTGACGTCACGCCGAACGTTTGTCATGGAGGAGCGCCGATGCCTTCGAGTTCTGTGAAAGGAGCCATCCAGTTTTGGACTCGTCCATATCCTGTTCGGACTTCGTCCCGCTGAAAAAGCCAAACAACTTCGATGAACGATGTCGGATCGCCGTGATATGAAACCGGTCGGTTTCGGAAGCGATACAACAAGGAGATGGAGAGGAAAGTGCCGGCATTAGATCAAGGGATATGAGTATGAAAAGGGAACGTCATGCTCGTTTACCGACGACGATTTCCGCCGCGTGAAACGTCCAGGCGACTCAGACGATCGACATTTTACGCTTTGTAGAGGGCGGAGACATTATCCTCGGTGTATTTTGAGACACCTTATTTATCTCTGGCTTCCGACCGGCGAGGAGAAAAGGCTATGCACTGTTGCGGGAAACATTGAAACACACGCACAAAGTCGGCATTGCCGATGTTGTCATTCGCACCGGCCAGTACGTGGCGGTGCGGATCCCGATGAGACACGACCGCTTGAACACATCACCATATGCCTGACCCAATCGCAGTGAAGGCTGCAGATGAGTCACGTTCTGCTGAAAAGTGTGCAAGCTGCCGGAGCGACGCCTCGGAGAATCAGGAAGAAAATGACGGTGACTGGAACCCCGAAGACTATCACGATACCTATCATGAGGATCTGCTCAAGCTGATTGACAAACGGATCAAGGCCGGAGAAACCGAGGTCATCAGCACCACGGAAGTTTCAGAACAGATGAGCCAAGCCCAGGAGGTGGTTGATCTGATGGCGTTGCTCGTAGAGCAGCGTACGGAGCACAAAGGTCGATCTTTTTCGCATCATCGGGCGGAGAGACGCTGAGACGGCCTTTCGGCGTAAAACGGCGTAAAACATTTACGGGAAGCCGCTCCTGGATGTCCGTCCTCTCTATTTAGACTGCTCACAACCTCTTTTCTGACATGACAGGCGGTTCTGAAGTTAATTCGGATGCCCGGTGAGCGTTTGACCGCCCGCACGAATCGACCGGACTCTACGCGAGGACCGCGCCGCCAATCCGGCGCTGCATTGATCTATTCCGGCACGGAGCATCTAATGACGTGGGGCCGCGACCGGCGGCCGCGGAAGTTAAAGCAGCCCGCCGGCTTTGCCGATATGGCCGTCCGGCGCAATCCGCCGGTGACGACGAACCTCCGCGACGGTGTCGTGCTTGGCAAGGGCGATCACCGGAGTCCCACCATGGTGGTTAAGCTGTCTCATAGACAGTGATGGGATCCGGAACGGATATGGTCAGACAGTCGAAGAATCAGTGGAGCTGGCCAGACGGCGCCGATTCGCAGGATGGGCCTGCAGAAAACGGAGGTCGAGCCATCCGCGACAACCCTCCGGGTCCCCTGAACCCGATGATGAAGCCGGTTCGATCGGGTCGTTCCGAAACGTGATCACGACGCTGGTGACCGTCCATCGGTCCGTTGCTCGATGTGTCCACTCCCGAATATCGACAGATAACGTCCGCTCATGCGGAGAGTTCGCGTTCATACAGGGGAAGTGGTGCAGCAGATTCGGCCATCAGAAAACGCCGCGATGAAACAAATACAGTGACGCAAGGTGCAGGCACACAAGAGGTCCTGACGTTCGAATATCTGCATGGTTCAAGGGACAAGTGATGTTCCGCTGATACTGTTCTTGCTCGTTCAGTGGGAACGCACGTGCCTCTTCAACATGGGTCGAGACCGAGACCGTGCGCGGAACGGTGACCCCTGCTTGTCCGGCTCAAAACTCTTGTCCATGTCATAAAAACACTGGCCAAGAAAAGAAGTGGTGGAGAGATCGTCCCAAGATGGAGAACCTGTCTGAGGTGGACCTCAGGGGTGAGTGGGAAACATGTGAAGAAGAAGTACTCAATGAATCGATCATTGTGCGCAAGGCAACTGACGTAACAACGACTGATGTGGAATGGGGCGCATATTTTCGCAATGTAACACTTCATTTTAACCATTTTAATGAGGTTGTCTATGAGATATACATAGGGCTGCTATGTCTGAGTCCTCGGTAATCCTGGTGGGGCATGACGACCACGCACGCAGTCCACCGTCAACCCAGATGGAACTAAATGGCCCAGATAGCGGACGCACGGTCGAGTGTGAACATGTTGTAGCGAGCTGCCGCGAACGATCGAGTCGTGGTGGAGGAGCGTGAACGTGGAACGAAGACATGAGGGTGAGCTCGATGTGGCCGGTCTTCGGCCGGGTACGTCGGGGCAGGGTCCCGAACGTCAATGGAGCAGGAACGCTGCGACGCAAAACATAGGCAACCGACATGGCGAACTCAGTGATATACGGCATGAAGTCGGCGACTCCTCCCTGCGCGATCGAATCGGGCCTGGGCTTCGAAATGGAGGGTTCATACTACGCCGCATTTGAAGCAGCAAGACCGGCTACTGATCGGATCATCGTCCACATGGCCTTCAACGTCATCGCGAGGAAAAGACTGGGCGGCCGCGAACGACGATCGTGAGCATACGATCGCACCCGCCTGATGCGACCTACTGACACGATAAGATGGTCGGCATGATGAGAAGGCGGTGATCATCACACGGCAGGTCGCTGGAAGACGAGAACGTAAGCTGCCCGCTACAAGATAACGCCGGAGTGGGCGGTTCCGGTAATATCCTCAGTGAGACGTGTTTCAACGTGAAATGGTAGAGCAGTGATCTGGGTGAAGTGGGAGTGAATCTTGGACGGTGCGACATTCGTGGGCACCGGAACGTGGTGATCTTCGGCGGTGAGTAAAGTTTAGAAACATGCGGGTTTGACTTGCACAGACCGATGGTCCTCACGGCTCGGTATTTAAGGCAACTGACAAGCCGAAGTCATTCCGTGGGAGGGTGGCGTGCACTTTTAAAATATTCTGACCGAGCAGGTCTCTTGCCAAGGCTACGCCTCATCGAAACCGGAGACCGACAGTAAAATCGGTCGGTCCCGGGTTCCTCAGCAAAAATCCACTGGTCATGCTATCATGGCCGTGCGTGTGTCGCCCGACAAGTCAGTTCGCGAGCGAGTTACTCAGTCCGGACGACGCAAGTCCAGACGTCCTCTCGCTCACTCCCGCAACGTTCAAACGTGGAATCCAGGAAGTCCGGAACGCTGGACGCCCGCCTTCGCTGGGGCATGACCCCTCCTCAGCGAAGCCCGGTGTCATCTTCCATAAAAAAGCTTCGCGTTCCTTCGAACGCGTAAGTCTTCCACAGGTCGCAATCTCAGCATTGCGTCTCTCATAACGTGTCCGCTATGTGCCACAACGTTTCCACTGCAAGTCTCATCTTCACTCTGCTGATGACCGATTCATAGTAGGTGACCTCCTAGGAGTGGCCTCAACACGCCATCGAACCGGATCCTTCTGAACAGACATCGCGGTTCGATAGTCGAGGCGCTAGGGGCTAGTCTTATAATCATCATCCCCCAAGCGCCTATAAGACCAGAGCTGCATTTGGACGGCAGAAGGATGCTCTGGTTAATATCGGTTGTTGTCAGTGGATGCCTGGAAATTGAAGCATTCAAAGGCTTATCGACGATCTTGTGCCTCCCATGAATGACATGGCTCTCGTGCGATTGAGGAACACAACAGGTGAACGTAGGCAAATGAATCCGTGAACAGCACCAGAGCTTCTCGTTGCATATAGACGATTCTACCTCGGCCATAGCGTCGCTCGCTGCGCCCAGCGAGCCTCAAATCCAGCCCGGAATGATACATGGAACAGTGGTTGGACGTAGAGAGTGTCTCTTTTGCTTAATGCGCTTATCGTCGGAGGCGTTGCCGGCATTTTTCTACGTCCGACCCACCTTTTTAGGCCGCTGGAATTCGTCGTCTGAATCGCTCTCATCCCTGTGCGGCTCTTGTCCGTCTTGCGCAGCTCGCACCATCTTCAGTGTGGCGGTCGTGCGCAGCCAGACGGCTTGTGGGCTTCTGGGCGGGGCGCGGTCGGGGCATTTTCCTCATTCCGTCGCGAATTGAGCGACGGGATCATCGTGATCGGACCCAGACGGTACTGTTGCAGCGGCTGATCAGGGAGGCGAGAGACAACCGCGAAACGAGGAAGAGCTGCGCGATTTCATCGAAGGGGCGTCGGTGGGATCTCTATTTCGGTGGACCGACGCACCATCTTATGATGGTGCAATCCAACCATCAGAATTACTGGGTTATTCTGCCGATGAACACACAATCGGTCATTCCATTCGTGAATTTCATGCCGATCTCGACGTTGCTGAAAGTTGTACAGCGCCTCGTAAGGGGAGAAACGCTCAACAATTATGAAGCGCGCCTTCGGAGCAGGCCATCCGGCACGTCTCGATTGCCTCCGATACATCGTGGCGAGACGGGTGGTTTTCCCATTTACGCTGTTTCATCCGTGATATATCTGCGCAGAAGATGCTGTCGTGTTACAGGCACGACCGGCGGCCATTGTGACGCACTCGGAAAGTGCGATCGTGGATCGAGACCTGGAATAAAAGCAGGAGCGGCTCAAGGGTGGATGGAAACTGAATCCATTTGGCGGACCCAAAACGGACGTTGTTGCAATGGGCATCGGAGTCCAGGGAGTTGGATCAGGACAAGGCGCCGCGGGACAGCCAGTTTGGGGACACACCAAAAGAGTAATGGGAAATGGTGATGTTTCGATCACCATGTCTCCCTGTCCTAGTGGACAACAACCGATTGTCCACTAGGACGGGAGACATGGTGATCGAAACATCCACCAGACTCCCATTTCTTCTTTTGCGCTGTGTATCGAATTGCCGAACTGGCTGTCCCAGCAGCACTGTCCTGATCAACTCCCTGGACTCCGAGATCCGGTCATCCGGTACGGACATCCATTTGGGTCGGCCAATGGATTCCATTTCCATCCACCCTAAGAGCCGCTCCGCTGCTTTATTCCAGGTCTCGATGACACCATCCGGCGCAAATGAGACGATCGCGCTTTCCGAGTGCGTCACAATGGCAGCCAGTCGTGCCTGTAACACGACGGCATTCTTCTGCGCAGATATATCACGGATGAAACAGCGTGAATGGGAAAACCGCCCGTCTCGCCACGATGTATCGGAGGCAATCGAGACGTGCCGGATGGCCCCGCTCTTGCTCCGAAGGCGCGCTTCATAATTGTTGAGCGTTTCTCCCCTTACGAGGCGCTGTACAAGATCTTCAGCAACGTTGAGATCGGCATGAAATTCACGAATGGAATGACCGATATATTCATCGGCAGAATAACCCAGTAGATCTAAATCGGCTTGATTGGCCCATAAGATGGTGCCGTCCGGTCCCACCCAATGGAGTCCCACCGACGCCCCTTCGATGAAATCGCGCAGCTCTTCCTCGTTTCGCAGGATTGTTTCTCGCTGCCTGATCAGCCGCTGCAACAGTACCGTATTGAGTCCGATCACGATGATCCCAGTCGCTCGATTCGCGACGGAAATCCAGGGAAATATGCCCGACGGCGCCAGCCAGAAGCCCGCCACAACCAATATCACGCTCGCCGCACCGACCCACCACACTGAAGATGGTCGGAGCTGCGAAAGACGGACAGAGAGCCACAGCGGCAGGAGATAGAGCATCCAGACGACGAATCCCAGCGGCGTGAAGACATCGAGCATAAAAATGCCGGCAACGCCTCCGACGATAAGCGCATTAACGAGGAGCCGCTCTACGGTCGAACCACTGTTCCATGTATCATTCCGGGCTGGATTTGAGGCTCCGCTGGGCGCAGCGAGCGACGCTATGGCCGAGGTAAGACGTCTATATGCCGAACGAGAAGCTTCTGAGGTGTTGTTCACGGATTCATTTGCCCTACGTTCGCCCTGTTGTGTTCCTCAATCACACGAGCCATGTCATTCATGGGAGGCACAAGATCGTCGATAAGCCTTTGAATACTTCGATTTCCAGGCATCAGCCGCATCTTTGGACGACAACCAATATTGAGCCGAGCATCCTTCTGCCGTCCAAATGCAGCTCTGGTCTTATAGGCGCTTGGGGGATGAATGATACTAGACTAACCCCTAGCGCCTCAACTATCGAACCGCAATGTATTCAGGAGGTCCGATTGGCATGGCGTGTTGAGGCCACTCCTAGGGAGTTTACCTGTATGAATCGGTCATCGAGCAGAGTGAAGATAAGAGCTTGCAGTGGAAACGTTGTGAACACATAGCGGACACGTTATGAGAGACGCAATGTAAAAATTGCAACCTCTGGAAAGCTTCGCGTTCGAAAGAACGCGAAGCTTTTTTTTATGGAAAGATGACACGCGGCTTCATAGAAGAGAGGGGTCATGCCCGCGAAGGCGGGCATCCAGGCGTTCCGGACTTCCTGGATTCCCGCTTGAAGCATGCGGGAATGACGAGAGGAACAGTGTTCAACTGCAACATCCGGACTGAGTAACTCACTCACAAATACTTGTGGGCAACACGCGCCGGGCATATGATGACGTGACAGTGGATTTTTGCTGAGAGGAACCGGGACCGACAGATTTACTGTCGGTCCCGGTTTTCGAATGAGGCGTAGCCTTGGCAAGAGACCTGCTCGGTCAAATCTTAAAAGTGCACCGCCAGCCCTCCCACAAAATGACTCGCACTGTAGTTGCCTTGGATGCCGGCCGTGGGACCATAGGTCTGTGCAAAGTCGAAACCGGCATGGTTAAACTTATACTCGCCGAAGATCGCCACGTTCCGGTGCACGAAATATTTCGCACCGGTCAGAAAATTCACTCCCACTTCACCCAGATCACTGCTCTGCCCATTTACGTTGGACGTTCTGGCTAAAGAATATTGCCGGACCGGCTCCGGCATATACTTGTAGCGGGCACCTTTCGTTCTCGTCTTCCGGCGACCAGCCATCATAATGATGACCACCCTTCTCATAATGCCGACCATACTTATCGTAGGTCGCGTGGCGGGTGCGATCGTAGTGCTCACGATCGTCATTCCGGCAGCCCAGTCTTTTCCTCGCAATAACATTGAAAGCCAATGTGGTCACACGAAGGTTGGATCCAATCAAGCCGTCTTGCTGCTTCAAATGCGGCGTAGTATTAAACCCTTCCATTTCAAAACCCAGCCAATTCAATCGCGCAGGGAGGAAGTAGCCGACTTTCATACCGTATATCACTGAGTTGGCCGTATCGAAGTTGCCTATATTTTGCGTCGCCAGCGTTCCTATTCCATTGACGTTCGAGAAACCCTGCCCCAACGTAAACCCGCCGAAGCCGGCCACATAGAGCTCACCCTCATGTCTTCGTTCCACGACACGCTCCTCCACCACGACTCGATCGTTCGGCACACGCTCGTCTACAACGTGTTCACGCTGGACCGTGCGTCCGCTATCTGGGCCCATTGTAGTTCCATCTGGGTTGACGGTGGTTTGCGCATACGACATCGTGGCTCCAGCCAGGATACCGAGGACTCCGGACATGGCGGCCCTTGTATATCTCATAAAACAACCTCCATTAAAATGGTTAAAAATGAAGTGTTACATTGCAAAATATGCGCCCCATCCACATAGTCGTTGTTACGTAGTTGCCTTGCGCAAATGATCGATTATTTTAAGAACATTCTACTTACACATGTTTCCACTGATCACCCTTCCGAGGTCCACCTCAGACAGGTTGTCCGTCTGGGACAATCTGTCTAACCACTTCTTTTCTTGGCCGAGTGTTTTTATGACATGGACAAGAGTTTTGAGCCGGACAAGCAGGGGGTACAGCCGTTGCACACAGTATCGGTATCGACCATGTTGAAAGAGGCGGTGCGCTATTCACTGGAACGAGCAAGGAACAGTTGTCAGCGAAACATAACTTGTCCTTTGAACCATGAGATATGAACGTAGGTTCTCTTGTGTGTCAGTCACCCTGCGTCGCTGTATTTGTTTCATCGCGGCGTTTCTGATGGCCCCAATCGCCGGAGAGACTTTCGCCTGTATAGAACGCGAAAACTCTCCGCATGAGCGGACGATATCGATATTGGGAGTGACGGTATCGAGCAACGGACCGATCGGAACGGTCACCAGCATCGTAATCACGTTTCAGGAACGAACCGATCGAACCGGCTTAATGATCGGGTTTACGGGGGGACCCGGAAGATTGTCGCGGATGGCTCAGACCTCCGTTCAGCAAGCCATCTATCGAATCGCACGTACGGCCAAGCTTTCCACTGATTCTTGGACTGTGACCATATCCGTTCCGAATCCCATCACTATCTATGGAGACAGCTTAACCGCCATGGTGGGACTCACGGTGATCGCCCTTGCCAAGCGCGACACCGTCGCGGAGGATTGCGTCATCACCGGCGGCATTGCGCCGGACGGCCATATCAGCAAAGCCGGCGGGCTCGCTTTAAAGCTTGCGGCCGCCAGTACGGCGCACATCCGTCGAGTGCTCGTGCCGGATGAATTCGATCCGGCTGAGCCGGATTGGCAGACGCCGTTTCTGATGCACGTGAGTCCGGTCGATTCCGTGCAGCAGGCTTATCAAACGCTCACCGGGCATCCGATTGATTAACTTCAGAACCACCTGTCGTGTCAGAAAAGAGGTTGTGAGCAGTCTAAATAGAGAGGACGGACATCCAGGAGCGGCTTCATTGAATGTTTTACGCCGTTTTACGCCGAAGGCCGTCTGAGCGTCTCTCCCGCCGATGATGCGAAAAAGATCGACCCTTTGCCTTATCCCGTACGCTCCTCTTCAGCAACGCCATCAGATCAACCACCTTCCCTCGGCTTGGCTCCTCATCTGTTTCTGAAGCTTCCGTGGTGCTGATGACCTCGGTTTCTCCGGCCTTGATCCGTTTGTCGATCAGCTTGAGCAGATCCTCATGATAGGTATCGTGATAGTCTTCGGGGTTCCAGTCACCCGTCATTTCTTCCACGAGCTTCACGGCCATATCGGTCTCCCGAGGCGTCACTCCGGCGGCTTTTACACTTTTCGGCGGAACGTCCAACTCATCTGCAGCCTTGACTTCATCGGCATATCGTAATGTGTTCAAGACGATCACATCCTCCATCGGGATCAGCACCGCCACGTACTGGCGGGTGCGAATGACGACATTGGCGATGCCGACTTTGTGCGTGTGTTTCAATGTTTCCCGCAACAGTGCATAGCCTTTTTCTCCTCGCCGGTTGGGAGCCAGATAATAAGGTGTCTCAAAATACACCGGAGTAATCTCTCCGCCCTCTACAAAGCGTAAAATGTCGATCGTCTGAGTCGCCTCGACGTTCGCGCGGCGGAAATCGTCGTCGGTGAGAACGACATAGCGTTCCTTTTCATACTCGTATCCCTTCACGATCTGATCCCAGGGCACTTCCTCTCCCGTCTCCTTGTTGTATCGCTTGAAACCGACCGGTTTCATATCACGGCGATCCAACATGGTTAGGTCGAAATTGTTTCGCTTTTCAGCGGAGTAAAGTCCGACAGGAATATGGACGAGTCCAAAACTGATGGCTCCTTTCCACAGAACTCGAGGCATCGGCGTCCTCCCATGACAAACGTTCGGCGTGACATCAAATCGCTGATGTGGAATGGCCGGACTCAAGCGGTCACTGGTTCAGCAACGTAGCCGTATTGGCAACCAATAGAGAATTCGACACCAGACATGTCGTGTCCTCTTGTTCCAACGTCCGGCTGCGCTGATTTGACCGGCCAGTCTGACGACTGTGATAAGACGATGGAGCCTCCATCTCATCACGTCTTGACCGATATCTTGAAGGATCCTCGTCTGAGCGATCATGTGAACACCTTGTCATTCACGAACTGGGACGAGGCGAATCTTATCGGCGGAACCTGCCTGATTGAGGCAACATCGACCTCAGGATTATTGGAACGATTTCTTTGGTCATATCTCGCGCAAATTCTCGCAGGCCGTACCCGATAGCGTCTTTTGAACGCTCGATTTCAGTGCGAACACCGCCTTTCACATCGCTCCACAGATTCGACGAAAAAGAGGAGCGACCTTTATTTGACTTCTGATGCCCTTCCGGGAAATACGGATAGACTCCGGACTCTGTTTCTCTGCTTTTTCTTTCTCCCTCCGGAGGCATCACCGGCACTCCATGTGCTTTAGGAGGATAATACGGATAGACTTTGGCGCGATGAAATCTCTTTGCCAACGTTCCGATCACAACACCAAAGAGCACCACCCCAGCGAGTGGCGCCCATGGCAATGCATTCATGTGCTGAGCCGGATTCAGCATCCGAGTGGATTGACCGATCAGTTCTTTTCCCGTCTCCGTCATGGCACCGGCCAGATCCGAGAATTTCGCTTTCATATTCTCCATTTCGTAGCGTACATTTTCGTCGATCAACTCTATTTTTCGGCCGATCTCCAGACGGGTTTCGAGGATATCTTTTATGTCTTGTTCAACGTTACTTGTTCTTTGATCCATTGTGCGTCTTCCTTCATTGAGCGCAACGTCCGGCGCGGCATCAAATTAAAAGTTTGCAATGAATGTTTGGCATTGATCAGCAGCGCGGCGCCGATGAGAAGAAGAACGACGCCGATCAGCCCATAACATGCCCACAAGGGAATATGCACGAACTCATGAAGCGCGTGCACCAGCATGATCAGCGCAAACAACCCTCCCATAGCCAGGAAGCCTATTCCCACTCCGATCGCAACGACTCCTTGGCGGAACTTGGCGATCTCCGAAAAAAACTCATCCCGCAACAGTTGAAGCTCTTGGCGAACCAACGTCCGGGCATCTCCGATCAACCCACCGAGAAGCCCGATGATTCCGTTCCTCGTCGTGTGCGTTGCTTCTTCAGTTCTCACGGCAGCCTCCGACTACGTTCAGCCGTTTTGATCGTATCATGCCGACTCCAACGGACTACTCGGTAACGCCCTAGCTCGTATTATCATGGACGCTACTGCCGCCATCGCGGATGCTATCGGTTGCCTATGACAAACCCCACGGGGCAGGCGGCAAAGACTTCCGAGGCCCGCACCATATAACGCTCTCCTTTGCGATCAGGAATGATCGAACGCCCGGTGAGAACGTCCTGAAGCTGCAGCGTCCCCGATTCCGGCGGCATCATGACCCACGTCTCATCCCATATCGAGCCCATCGCTTCCACCAAGCGCATAGTGATAAGCCGCGGCACAGCCGCCATGACCATGGTCGTACCATGAAAACGCGCGAATGCGAGAAGGTGGTTTGCCTCAGGTCCCTCCGCCTCCAGCGGCACGTATCGGCCGTGCTCAAAGACATCCGCATGCGCGCGGCGACAGTGAAGGCCTGCCAGAATGAGGTACAGTTTGATGCGGCCGTCGGCGGAGTGACCCATGAGGTCCTGAACGGCGCCGAACCGGTCCGAATGCGAGAGGGCTTCGGTGAGTTCCCGGATGAGCGTGTATCGTTGCGCATAGTCGACGGGTCGCCGATTGTCCGGATCCACGAGATTCCAATCCCACAGTTCTGATCCTTGATAGAAATCAGGAGTCCCTGGAGCCGTCATCTTGAGGAGCGTCTGCGCAAGTGAGTTGAACAGCCCGGCGCCGGCGATCCGCTCCTTGAACGGCAAGAAGTCGTCGAGAAATTTATTGGTGCGACTGTTGTCGAGGATGGTCTGAACGAATCGCCGCACCCCCTCGTCATACTCACGATTCGGATTGATCCAGCTTGTATGGACCTTGGCCTCGTGTATGGCCTTCTCCATATATTGCTGAATGCGGGTGCAGAAGTCCTCGCGTTCATCAGGCCGCAGATCCCCTAACGGCCACGCGCCCAAGAGCGATTGATAGAGTAGGTACTCATCGTTGGCATCCGGAATGTCCTCATTCTCCTGTTTGACACGATATTTGGCATTCAGCTTCACCCATCTGATCACGCGTGCTTTCCATTCATCGGGTATCTCGGACAGCACATTCAATCTGGCACGCGCATCTTCTCCCCGCTTGGTATCGTGGGTCGCAGTGGCCGAAAGCCCTTTTGACCACCGACCTTGTCGGCCGACCATGCGGCGATGGAATACCTCCGGGGCGATGCCGAATCGTTGCGGCTCTCCTCCGACTTCGTTGAGGGACAAGAGACGGGTATATCGGTAAAACACGGTGTCTTCGATTCCTTTGGCCGTCACGGGACTCGTCGTCTGCTGAAATTTCATGACAAAGCGTTCGTACTCGTCGGTGTTATCCGCCTCAGGACGACGCTCTTTCAAAAGGAGACCCCGTATAAAATCGAACACCTCGCCGCCGATGGTAGGATTTCTCCGCTTGGCTTGAGCCACCGCCCGATGGATGAACGCGTTATCCCGCTCGCTGACGGGTTCCACCCCCACCGTCACGTACGTCCGATACACAGGGAAACACGCGATGATTTCTCGAATGGCATTGGTCAGACTATTCAACGTAAAGTCTCTCGATCGTCGATCTCTCTCGGACAAAAGATTGAGCTGATGGCCGAGCACATTGATCTCGCTCGCCATGGAGGCCCGCATGATAAACTGTTTTGCCTCGTAAACCATATCGGCATAGGGCTGGGAACGCTTGGTGATGCGCCGATAGAGATCACTGAACGCTCGCTCCCGCGTATGGTCTACGAATAATCCGTTTACCGTATTGAGAAACGCATATCCCGTGGTCCCCTCGATGGGCCAGGACTCGGGCAGCGGTTCATCGAGTCCGAGGATTTTTTCCACCACGACAAACAGGGGCCGCTCTGCCGACGAGTCGCCGCTCAACTCGCGCCTTGCCCAACTCTGCAGTCGCTGAAGATACTCCTCGGGATCGTACAGCCCGTCGACATGGTCGATTCTCACTCCCGCCGCCACACCGTCTCGAAGGAGTTTAAAGACCACTTCATGGGTCGCCTCGAACACCGAACTCTCTTCCACACGAATCGCGGCAAGTTCGTTAATATCAAAAAAACGTCGGTAGTTGATCTCCTCCGAGGCAACCTTCCACGATGCCAACCGGTAGGCCTGTTGATTGAGCAACTCGTCCAGCAGATCGAAACTGCATGGCTCTCCGGCGGTACCGTTAAAGAGACGCATATTGTCCTGAACGAATGTCGTGATTCGTTGATTGTTCGCCATGAGCACGGCGATACGTTTACGGATAACCTCTTTTTCCCTCTCGCGTTCCTCTCGCCCCTCCGGAGTGCTCTCCTCGCCGTTGGGAAGATGACGTATGGCCGTCAAAATGCTTTGCAGTTCCGTGAGTCCTTCACTTTCGGCCTGCGCCATGTCGTCACACAACAACGCATCGAGTCGGTACGATAAGACGGTGCTCCACGATTGTGGAGCGAGCGGAAGCCGGCAGTCTCCACAGCGGACCACAAATCGGTCGTCTTCGTAGGCGATGCTCATTTCCTGATTTTCCAGCACGACGCCATAGTGATCCGATAGGATCGGGAGCAAGACCTTATTGTGCAACTCCCGTTTCAGAGGATGCCAGTCGATATCGAATGCTCCTGCATAACGGGATAACGGTCCGTTTTCCAGCACATCGTACCACCACCGATTCAGCGCTTTGGCAATCCCCATGTGATTGGGAACGACATCCAGGATCAGCCCCATGTCGCGGTCATGCAAACTGAAGGCACCACGCCTTGAATTCCTCCTCTGATCCGAGTTCCGGGTTTATACGCGAGGGATCGATGACATCGTAGCCATGCATGCTGCCCGGCATCGCGGCTAGGATGGATGAACTGTAACAATGCGTGATGCCGAGGTCGTGCAGATAGGCGGTCACGTCACGCGCGTGGCGGAATCCGAAATCGATATTGAGTTGCAACCGATACGTGGCGAGCAAACGACGGCCGGACATCGCGACTCCATTGCTCAGGAAACGGATTGCACCAGAGTCATCGGCACTTCGGTGTCGCGCGGAATGATGACCATGCCTGTCGACGAGATATGGCATCCGTGCAGTTGCGGCGATTTCTGGAAACCGATATCGCTCCCGGCGGGAATACTGCTGAAGCGATCGGCGATCACGCGATGCAGCCGCGCATGGGCCCCGATGCGCACGCCGTCCATGATGATGCACTCTTCAAGGTGCGCGCCGGACTCGATGTGGACGTTGCGCCCGATCACGGAATGTCGGATTTCTGCATCCACGATATGACTGCCTTGACCGATCATGGATTGATCCGTGTAGGTTCGCACGATGGACGCCATGGGGCTCTCGTATCCGGCCGAGACGATCGGCCACTGATTGTTCCGAAGGTCGAACAGCGGCGTCTCGCCCAATAGATCCATATTCGCCTGCCAGTAGGCGTCCAGCGTGCCGACATCCCGCCAGTACCCCTTTTCTTCGTACGGACGCAGGCCAGGCACGTCGTTCCGCAGAAAATTATACGCGAATACCTTCCTCCCGCCGATGAGGTCTGGAATGATATTGCGACCGAAATCGTGGCTCCCCGGACGGGCGGCATCCCGTTCTAATGTGCGCAACAACACGGAAGCATCGAAGATATAGTTCCCCATAGAAGACAGAGCCATCGTGGGACGCCCAGGCATTGCCCTAGCCCTGGCTGGTTTTTCTTCGAATCCGACCAGCCGATCATCGGCATCAACTTCGAGAATGCCGAACTGGGACGATTGCTCGCTCGACACGGGCAATGCCGCCACCGTCACTTCAGCTCCACTGCCCTGATGAAATTGGATCATTTGCGAAACATCCATTCGATAGATATGATCGGCTCCAAAGACCGCCACAACATCGGGGTGAAAGTCCGCAATCAAATTGAGATTGTGATAGACTGCATCAGCGGTCCCCTCGTACCACCCCCCGCCCGCCCGCATCTGCGGAGGCACGATCGTAATGAACTGATCTTTGAGCCGGCCTGCAATGCTCCACGATTCCCGCACATGTTCGATCAACGATTGCGATCGGTATTGCACCAGCACATAGTTGGCGGTGATGCCGGAGTTGAGCATGTTGCTGAGAACGAAATCGACGATGCGATACTTGCCGCCGAACGGCACGGCCGGCTTGCTGCGCACCGCTGTCAGCGGCATGAGGCGCTGGCCCTTGCCGCCCGCCATAATCATGCCTAGAACTCGTACAGATCTCATGACGAACTCATGGTAGTGGCGCGGGATTATGTCAGGTACTCGTAAGAACCCGAGGCGACAACTCTTGCCTAAAGTTTGAGGGCACCTCGGATCAAGCCGATAATCTTAACCGGACTGCCCGTTGTATCGACGGTCAGAGTGTCGTCGAGAGGCTCTTCCAACGTATCTAATTGACTTTGGAGCAAGACCGGATCGGCGAAATGGCCTCGCCGTCGTTTGAGGCGCTCTTCGAGCATACGAGGTTCGGTTCGTAAATACACGAACACCACTTCAGG
This sequence comes from uncultured Nitrospiraceae bacterium, assembly GCA_963849655.1. Classification (GTDB taxonomy): domain Bacteria; phylum Nitrospirota; class Nitrospiria; order Nitrospirales; family Nitrospiraceae; genus Nitrospira_D. Next base: position 24,757 of record CAWKJK010000018.1, on the reverse strand, counting down.
ATTGACACGCAAATACCGACGATACGCACGTTTCAGTGCTGAACAGGCCAGCACGACGTTCTGACGTTGCGTCAGGCTCTCTTGAATAAGCCCTCGGAGGCGGGTAAGCCATGGCCGGCGATCTTCATCCTTCAAGGGAATGCCCCGGCGCAATTTGGAGAGGTTGGGCTCCTCATGAAAATCATCCGCGTCTATGAATAGCCATCCCAGCGTTTTGGCTAAAGCGCTCCCCACCCGAGTTTTTCCTGCGCCGCTCACTCCAAACACCACAATCACCATAAGCATCCCTCAACCAATTCTTTAACCCTAGAAAGTCTCCACTGATGAATCGAACTAGGCTGCCCCCTAGTCGTTTTTGGAATGTCTGAAGAGCCTCTATTCTCGTCCCAGGACATAGGCTGCTCATGCTTTCATCGCGCCACATCCCATACCAGGCTATCCGGCCATATTATTATATTTCTCTTCAGATCTAGGGATCTGCCGAGGTCTGTTCGAAGGTGAAAATCCATAGAGTAAGTTGCTTTTATAAAGTGCCCTCATTTTGTGGCGGAGGACACCATGCTGCTGGACGGCGTTCTGTTTGAAAGATTGCACCAGGCTACCCGCTTGGCTCATCGGCGACTTGAACGTCAAGTGGATATCTATCGTCCGAACTTCGATGTCCACAATTATCGACGGCTGCTCCAAGGCTTTTGGGGGTTTTATCAACCGCTGGAGCGTAAGCTCGCCGTCCTCGCGGACCATCATCTTCCTTCATCGTATTCCCAACGACGGCGCAAGGCCCCCCAGTTGAAGCAAGACCTGCTGTCGCTGGGCGTAACCGAGACTGACATTGCAGCGCTGCCGCTTTGCGGACGTATGCCGGCGACCCCAACCCTTCCACAGGTTTTCGGCGTACTGTACGTCATCGACGGGGCTGCCTTGGGTGAACGAATCGTGGTCACACATTTAGGAGGAGACAAACTAGGGATCAGTCCATCGCAAGGTGGATCATTCTTCTCCAGTTTAAGCGCATCCTATGACCCTCTCCTCGATACTTGGTGGCAAGACCTCATCGCTATGACTGGAAGATCGGACCTCCAGGACTTGGTGATCCAATCAGCCATGGATACCTTAGAGTGCTTCGAGACATGGCTCGACCACCGAAAGCAATCTCCCCTTACGAACTCTATGAATTCGATGCGATGGAGTTCTCAATGGGAGTTTGAACTATTCCGTACTGATATCGAAAAAGTGGCTAATCGTCGCCATCGAACGTTCGACAGACCCTTCAAGCAGACGGTTCCTACGACACTGAATGCTGGATTGTGCGGCCCGACCGCCGAGAAATGTGAGTTAGAGGGATAGGCCATGAACCTCAAGACCATGGACCTTGTGCAATCTCAGGCACAGTTGCGGGCACTGACCAACGAGCTCCACGAGAAACCGCGCATTCGAGTCTTGTTGGCGGACGATCACGCGATCGTGCGACAAGGATTGCGTAGCATTCTGGAAAGCTATCCCGATATCGACATCATAGGTGAAGTCGCCGATGGAAAAGAATCGCTCGCCTCTGTCGAACGCCTGCGGCCTTCAGTCATCGTCATGGATCTCAATATGCCGAGGATGAACGGCATCGATGCCACGGCAATCATCAAATCCCGCTACCCCGAAATCATCGTCCTGGGGTTGTCTGTCAATGCCGGTGATGATAATCAAGCGGCCATGATTCAAGCCGGGGCGTCTGCCCTGTTGCCGAAGGAAGCCGCAGTCGATCAATTGTACGAAATGATTCACAACGCCATCGCGACAAGATCGTGACTCGCTTGCAAGTGATTTATGGGCACATGCAGACGAGAAGCTGGCAGACTTTTCAACATCCTCTTAGGGGCATACCTAGTAGTTGGATAGAGAGGGGAGACGATATTTTTCTCTATCTTTGTCGGTGCAGAAGCTTATGACGCGAGGATGTTTTTATAGGATCCCCAAAAAATACAACAGGACAAGCAGGCTCACCGGCACGCCCAATAGCCAGAGGATGAAATAACGCATAATGTATCCCCTTTATGTAAGGTAAGGACGGTTCTTCACGATACAAGAATACTCTTCTCGCCTTCTGACTTGACTGACCACATGAATGGCGGCTTCGGCTTCCATCCATGTTGGAGGAATATCCCGCGGCGACAAAACTTGTGGAATCGGTGGACGAATGGGAGGTGAAGGAGGTTGGGGGTCAGGTAATGGAGGTTGTGGAGGCGGAAACGGGTCGGGGTCAGGAGGCAAGGGGTCAGGATCAGGGTCTGGACCCGGTTGATGAAAATATTGCCTCTTGTTTATTCTCCGACAATCAACCATCATCATGATGGCAGTATAGCAATGGTTCCTTGCTGAGCGGACTAGTAGGCTCCCTTGAGAATCGCCCCGCTTTCGATTGTTGTCATCCGAAGGTAGCCCGGAGTGAATGCGCACGCGTAACAAGACATAGTCTATTAAGAAGGGCGTACGTTCGATTTGTGACAAGCAGAGGAGGAGGTTTCGTCATGAATACTCGACCTACCATCTTGCTGGCGGATGATCATGTCCTTGTCGCTCAGGGCATTCAAAAACTGTTGGAACCGGAATTCGAACTGCTGAGGATTGTTCCCGACGGTCGCGCCTTGCTCACAGCCGTCGAAGAATGTCAGCCGGACGTGGCCATCGTCGATATTTCTCTCCCGCTGCTCAACGGGTTGGATGCCTCTCGCCACATTTTGAAGCATAACGCGGCTATCAAAATCATCGTCCTTACGATGCACTCGGAGGCGAGTTTCGTGGCCGAAGCACTCCGCATAGGCGTATCAGGCTATGTGCTGAAGCAGTCGGTCGGATCAGAATTAGCGCAGGCCCTCAAAGAAGTCTTGAACGGCGGCACGTTCATTTCTCCTACCGTCGCCGATCAAGGAATACGTTCCCACGCTGATGAGAACACTGAAGAAGCATCGGAAGGATTCGCTCACACACTCAGCTTGCGACAGCGGGAAGTGCTGCAGCTCGTGGCCGAAGGGAAATCCATTAAAGAAGTGGCGTCCGTCTTGAACGTGTCGATTAAAACCGTCGAGTTTCACAAGACAAGGATTATGAGGCAGCTCGGCATGCGGTCGGCGGCTCAGCTGACGAAGTATGCGATTGCCAATGGGCTCATCGCCCTTCACTAACAGGATGTTGAAAAAGTCCTCCAGCTTCGTTCTCACGTCGCTCAGGGGCTCAACATAGCGTATGTTTCGTTTGCGGCCTTGCCTGTGGAGAGGCGCGTCTTGGCGCGCCAGGGTCGGGTGGGTGAGAACGGCGGCCTTTTTGAACATCCTGCTGGCTAGTCCGATACACTGAACTGGTCGGTCGATGTCCGGTTAGAGAGCCGTCATACCTGATGCGAGGGCAACACGAATCAGATCGGAAGTGGTACGGACACCGAGCTTGCGGGTAATGTTGGCTTTGTGAAATTCCACGGTCTTCATCGAAATGTTGAGTTCCTTGGCGATATTCTTGGTGGAAGATCCGTTGGCAAGCAACGCAAGGATTTGCCGCTGTCGTTCGGTCAAGTTGGTCGTATAGCCTTCTGGTCGCGACCATTGGCATTCCATGGCTTCGCGAACTTCCATATCGAGTTTGGAAGACACAAATCTTTGATTTGCCATGACACTCTTGACAGCGGCATGGAGTTCGTCGGAAGCGTCTTGCTTCAAGACATACCCCATCGCTCCCGCACGGAATCCCTCGCTGACTGCAATAGCTTCAGTGAGCATCGTGACAAAGATAATTTTGGTCGTAGGCAAGAGGGCTTTCAGCCTTCGAGCCGTTTCAAATCCGCTCATTCCCGGCATGTTAGCGTCAAGTAGTACGATATCAGGCTGAAGCTTCTGGGCTTCTTCCAGTACTTGCTGTCCCGTCTGTGCGGTCCCAACTACTGAAAAGTCCGGTTCGAGCAATTGCTTGACGCTCTCTAAAACCAACGGATGGTCGTCAGCGAGCAAAATTCTCGCCCTATACATGACAGATCCTCTGCGTCATACGACCAATCCGTTTCGCCTCGACATCTCGTCCCATGCGATCATTCGAGCATTGATCAGATAAACAGCTTCCTCGTTATCATGGCAGCTGCCACAAGATCATTCGACTAGGGACATCCCTAGCCTCCATCATTCATAAGCGCACCGGCCCGGCAAGCGGGTTACGCGATCGGTCTCGGCTCCTCGCGCGCGGGACGAATATGCGCCCCTGTCCTGACAAGCAGTTCCTTTTGCAAGGCTTCGATATCGGCCTTTGCGCCTAACGCAAGCTCCTCAACCTTACGCTCACTCTCCGGCCCCGGCACATGCGAAAATTCATGGCAGTCTTCATACGCCTGTTCCGTCGTGCCTGTGGCTTTGATGATCATGCCGGCAATGATTCCTCCGCCAATGGCGATGGCGAGCGTCATCGCGATGCCGACGAGTTGGACTCCGACGACACTCGGAACGACGGCGATCGCGCAGAGTCCGCCAAAAAGGCCGGGCATCCCGTGCAGATTGTGCACGCCACAGGTATCGATCAATTTGATTTTCGATTCCAGCATGGGCTGAATAAAGACGAACCCTATCACCGAGAGCACACCTGAAAGCAGTCCGATACCAAACGCGCCGGTGGGACTCACAAGGTTACAGGTCGCGCCGATGGAGACTCCACCCGCCAGCGCGGCATTGGCCATATCCACCATCGAGGTTTTTCCATGATGAAAATGTGTGCTGAGGAAATAGGTGGCAAGCGTGGCTCCGCTTAGAGCCAGGACCGTATTCACGATGGTTTGAGGCATTTGCTCAAACGGCACGATCGCGGTTGCAAAACTCGGCCAAAACAGCCACAGAACCATGGAACCGAGCATCGCGAACCGATCGGACGTGCGGATCGGACTCGATCGGTTGACTACGCTGCTGCGCGGTCGTCAGAACCAGCGACGCGGCCAATCCGAAGTAGGCGCCGAATGCGTGGATGATGATCGATCCCGCCGAATCCTGAAATCCTTTGGTCAGCCCCGAGCCATTATCCAACACCAAATATTCGTTCAGCGCATAGAGCGGCACCAACAACAGCGTGAGTACCGCGTATTGAAACACGCGTAATCGCCCGAGCACCGCCCCCATTGCGATCAACGCCGTCGCCACCGAAAACTCAGCCAGCATCAGCGTCTCGACCGACTGGGCCTGTATCGTATGCCCCACCATCCCATTGGCACGCAACAACATGTACAAGGGCAATCCGGTTGCCACGACGAGATAGGTACCGGTCGTTGCCCCGAAGCCATACCGTCGGACGAACACCATGAGAAATCCGAAGCCGACCAGCAACATGGCCAGGATGTGAATCGAGTAATTGTATTGTGCGACCAAGCGTGCCTCATTGACGGCACCCGTCGGCTCTTCGGCACCGACCCAACTCGTGACGCACAAGAGAAACAGACTTGCTGCGCTGAGCATCTTCAACCAGAAGCTGTTCTGCATTGAGTCCTCCTTGGACAGTAGGAGTGAATGGGGGGCTACGGGGTGGCAGTGTACCCCACTAGCAAGCGTCCTTGTCAAACCCCACCTAAGGCTTACTCACACGGGGCAATGATCCCGATAGCAGTCTCAATCCGTCAGCAGGGAACAGGAAACGGCAACGAAGTCAGCGATAAACCAAACAAAGTACGGTTTCTCAACTGAAATCTAAGGCCGCATCCACGCAGTCCACGTCAACGCTCATGCAGACGGCGACCACCCTATCCCATGCCACCTTCAGCACCTGCTTCGTCGCACTTTTTTGTGGCCCGCTAGACAGCAGACCTTCCCTGAGTATAATGACATCAGTTCATGCGTATGATCGGACTCCTGGGACTGCTCGCCCGCGCATACAACACCGTAAAGGATCATTCATGTCGAATACGTTGAAACAGGTGCTCACGATCGCCGGCTCCGATTCCGGCGGAGGCGCAGGTATCCAGGCGGACATCAAAGCCATGTCCGCCAACGGTGTGTTCGCCATGTCCGTCATCACAGCCATCACGGCTCAGAATACCGAAGAAGTGACGGATGTCCTTGAATTACCGCCGGCCATCATTGCATCGCAGATCGACGCAATCTTCGACGACTTCGACGTTGCCGCCGTCAAGACCGGCATGCTGTCCTCGGCGGCCATCGTTGAGGTGGTCGTGAAGATGGTGAAACCTCAAAACGTCGTCAATCTGGTCGTGGACCCCGTGATGATCTCCAAGAGCGGTCATTCCCTCTTGCGGCCGGACGCCATCGAGGCCGTCAGGATGAAGTTGCTCCCCCTCGCCTTGGTCGTAACACCGAACGTACATGAGGCGCAGCAGCTGTCGGGGATTGAAATCGCCTCGTTGGCCGATGCCCGACGAGCGGCCAAAGTGATTCATGGCTTCGGATGCAAGCATGTCCTGATCAAAGGCGGACACCTGATCAATGAACGGGCGACCGATTTGCTCTATGACGGACGTTTTTTCAACGTGTTGAAGGGAGAGTTCATCGAGACCCGCCATACGCATGGCACCGGCTGTACGTTCGCCTCCGCATTGGCGGCTCATCTTGCGCGAGGGAGATCCGTCTTGGATTCTGCGCAAGCCGCCAAGTCCTATGTCACAGAAGCAATCCGACATGGCTTAGCGATCGGCCACGGGCAAGGCCCGAACCGATCATTTCTATTTCTTGGAGCGGTAATACACTGATGTTCATGCGAAGCACATCACCGCTCACATTTTGCGTCACAGGTTTCAGCTGGCTGGTGCTGGCGTCGATTCTGGGGATGGCGGCTTTGGTTGGGCTGGTTCACGGTACCCCCTTGCCGGCGTGGGTCCGGGCGCTCCATGTCCATGCAGTCCTGGTCGGCGGTGTAGCCCAGATCATTCTCGGCGGATTTCTCCTGTTCATCTCTCCGCCGAGCTCGGCAAACCGAAAAGAAATGGACTCCCATTCCTTCACATTCTGGGCGATGAACGGCGGCTTGATTGGAATGCTTGTGGGGTTCTCGCTGCATCGGGACGTGGTCGTGGGTATGGCCGGCTTGGTGGTGATCGCCGCGTTTCTTTCCGTCATCTACACCGTTTGGATCCGTGCAAGCCGGACTTGGAAGTTCTCCATCAAACAGTCTTGGTATTACGCGCTCTCACTCTTCTGCCTTGTGGCCGGGTCGGCCTGCGGAGAAATCATGGCATTCGGGCTCATTCCGGAATCCCATGGCTACGTGCGGCTTGCGCACATTCACCTGGTGGTGTTCGGCTTTGTGGTCTTGGCCATCGTCGGGATGGTGCACCATATCCTGCCGACGGTCTGGAATAGTCCCGCTCTTGAGCGGCGCGTTTGCCCGGATAGGAACGATCGTGATGCCGATAGGCATGGCCGTCTTAATCGGTGGAATTCTTGAACTCATCGGTCCCGATTGAACTGGCTGGCGGCGCCATACTTTTTATCGGCGGGATCCTCTGGACCGGCAGTCTGTTTCGAACGTGGTTCTTCTCAACCCATACCGACAGCGCCGCCTCGGACCATCTCTTCGTCAGCGCTTTCTTTCTCATCTTTACCATCATTCTAGGTTTGCTTGTCGGAGCAAATAACCTTTCCAGTCCACAGGCGTTACCCTCTGGCAAACTTCACCTTGTGGCCTACACGCACATGGCATTCGTCGGCTTCATCATGAATGCCATCATGGGCGCGTTCTCTTACCTGATTCCGATCGTCCTCGCGACCAGTCGTATTTCGAATCATAAGAAACGGGGGCTCCATCTTGACCAGCTCACGACCATAATGAACCGATGGAGGACCCTTCAAATCGCCACCCTCAATCTAGGAACCATGGGACTCGGTATCTTGGCGGCGCTGACTTGGAATGTGCCGCTGACCTCAATCTACATCCTGGATGCTAGCTGGATTAGCCTTAGCCTCCTCATGACCGGTTTGGTCCTCTTTTCGGTCAAGCTGACCTCCATTATTGCCAAGACACCGGACCAGCTTCAGACAGGACAGATCTCCACCGACGAACTGAAGCTTACGGCCTGAACGTCCGATTGGTTCGACTCTCATCCTGACCTCAGACACCGACTCTGATACAATCCTTTCGTGGAAGAACGGTTCTCATTTCTCGATCCTCACGGCCATCGAGTAGCCGTCATCTTGACCGTCCCCAACGGAGGGACGGACAAAATTTCCATCCTGTGTCACGGGTTTCTTTCATCGAAAACCAGCTCGACGAACAATGCACTGACCCACATGCTGGTCGGCCGAGGCATCGCCACTTTTCGCTTCGACTTCTTCGGCCAAGGGGAAAGCGAGGGCCCGTTCGATCACATCACCGTCAGCTTGGCCGTTGAACAAGCACATCGAGCGGTCGATCTCATGAGAGATCGCGGGTATCGGTACATCGGCCTGATGGGATCAAGTTTCGGCGGTCTGGTCTCGATCTTGGCTGCTTCGCAGCGGAAAGACTTGGCTTGCCTCGCTTTGAAATGCCCCGTCGTCGACTTCGCCGAGGAGCTACGGCTCGAATTTGGTGATGATGGGATGGCTCACTGGAAAGCCACCGACACAATTCCGAACATCATGGGCGGACCCAACCGAATCGCGCTTCACTACGCCTTTTATGAAGATGCTCTTCGGCAGATCGCCTACGCCCCCGCACGATCAATCACGGCGCCGACCGTCATTGTGCAGGGCGACAAGGACGAGCATGTCCCGCTTCATCAGAGTCGCCAGCTTTATGAGGCGCTCCGAGTCAAAAAACACCTTGAGATGCTACCAGGAGCGAACCATCAGTTTACGAAAGGCGAAGACTTCACGCGGATGACACAAGTCATCGTCGATTGGCTGACACAGCATCTCTCAGCCGCTCAGTCATAATCGACTGGCCGCCATGATGGTGACACTGAAGGCGATAAGCGGATACAAGAGCCTAGGTATGGTGAGGATAAAAACGTGTCTGTCAAATCTGAGGCAGCTCAAACTGATCTTTGCTCTTGATGCCTCAGAATAAAATGTGAAACATCTTCCCGTTTTCACAGTAAGATTTTGGCTTTTCTCGAAAATAGTTCAAGAAAGGGATGCGACTGTGCGAGCTATGCAGCCGATCGCTTCCGATTGGCTGAGCCTTTGATGGAGCGCCGAGATGGCTGAGTTGACTTGCCGGCTGCATCACACAGGACCCGCAAGGCGCGATTGACGGAGGCCGAATCTGGAAATATTTTTAACAGCTCGGGATCGACAAGTACAAGATTTGTTCCCGCCATTGCTTGCTTATAATATTTTCCCCGCACGCCTTTTTTCAGCTTTGTCAAATCGTACTCAGGCCGAAGATCGTCTTTCATCGCTTTAGAGAAGACCTTCCGCATACTGTTTCCTTTCTTTTTGAGTTGCCTTCCTCGCACTTATGATTCGAATCCGCACTCCGCGATCACAATGAGCGAGGAACAACACGCGACCCAGATCCCGATAGACCAATAGTAATTTCCCGAGGCTCTTCATCTGAATGATCTGGATCCTCAAAGGTCAGTGCGTCTGTATCCTGGAATACCGAAGCCGCCTCCTCAAACGACACGCCGTGCTTCCGTCGGTTTGCTTCAGCTTTCTTCGGGTCCCACTCATACGTCACAATCTAGGGTAGCATGTCTCAATGTCCTTAGGCGAATAGGCAACCAGAAATCCAGAGGAAGACTGATCTGTGGGTTCCTAGATCCTTATGATTCATGGACCGTTGATCCTCCACCACTGGCGATCACAAAAAGCATTCCTGGCGCATTACCTTAGGCGCTGTTCACTAGTATGCACAGAACAAGACGTGACCCTAGTTCGCCTCGATATTGAGATCAACCTCCCCGCTTTCATCGAAGGGAATGGTGAAGTTACCGGGTGCTTGGGCGAAGGCCTTGACCTTGAGGCGATAGCGGACTTTGGTGATGCCGGAACTGACCCCTTGCATCTGGCGTAGAAAACTGCCGATGCTGGTGAGGACCTCGGAGCCGAATCGCGGAACGGTCAGGGCCTGAGCGGACATTCCGTTGCCGAACGCTTTCTCATTGATGTCGATCTCGAAACGTATGCCGTTGATGCCGAGATCGAAGTTATTCGGGTTCTGGATGCGAAGTTGGATATCGAAACGCTGCTCGAAGACGGCCACGGCCTTTGGCGCAATGTCGGCAATGCCGAACTTCGGCGTCTCGAAGTCCCGCGGCATCGTGGAGCAGGCCGTACCGGCGAGAGTGAGAAGCACCACCCACGTCGCACGGACGGGTTTCTTGCGGTATGGCAAGCCTGCATATGCGACCCCATTCGATGATGGCGGTGGAAAGAGTTGCCGCCGCATTCCCGCCCCGAATTCGATGCGCCTATTCATCACCATCGCCAGGAGATTCCTTGCCGGCTCGCCGCCGGCCTTGCCGACAAAGTCACTCATGACCTGCAAGAACTTCGGCACCATCTCGTTGCCCATTCCGAGGCGAGAAAACACCGTTTCCAATCCCGCTTTGTCTTTGACCGGACCGGTCACGGCCCCGACGGTCCTTCGCGCTTTGCATGAGGGAGTCGGATCCGGGAATCAATGTGCTCAGTGAGGAGAAATCGCCACTGGGGAACTTCTCCTTGGCCAACGACAGCACGGAGCCGGTACCGCCGGTGGTCTGGGTTGTGGTCAAGCCCAGTTGCTGGCTGAGCAGGCTCATAAGCGCGTTCGTGCCTCCCACAGACTGCAATTCCGCGCACCCAGACCACAGAAATGCCGTGAGCATAAGCGCGACAATCGACTCTCTCCGATACGACATGGTGCCCCCTCTTGGCTCTGATTGTGATGCGGTGACGGTACACAATTTCTTCTTCCACTCGATCGAGTCACGAATCTGCGGTCAGATCTTGCTATGTGCATCCTCCACCTCGTAGCATCTCCTGATGCGACTAGTTGCCGAATAGTTCATACCCCCAGCTCGACCGAACTCCAACATTCTGGAAAGAATCATATCCATGAAAGCATTTCCCTATCGCATGTCTCACCGTGACACGACTTTGAAAGTATCGCCGGCAATGATGAGTCCCTCGATGCCGTCGGCAAGCTTGACCTTGAAACCGTCATAATCCTGACCGTGGTAGACACCGGTGGCTTTTGCCGTCTCCCCGGCCTTCAGAGTCGCGATGACCTTGCCTGGTTCTAGGCGGGTACTTGCAGATGCAGGTGAGGACGGTGACTGAGCTATGCTATGAACTTCCGTCGGCTTTTCAATCACGAGAATCGTCTCGCGATTGTCGCATCCAACGGGGATGGCAGCACTCAGGATCAAGAGAACAGTTACAGCGAGGCGCTCATGGAACCGTATTTCGATGGTGTTCAACCTCATACCTTCTCGCACAGGCTCCTTAATAGATGATGCCGCCGACTACCCAATGCCGGTCGTCCGGGATGTCGATCAACAGCCTGGTGAGATTCATGCGGACCAGCTGTGAGCCGATCTCATCCTCTGTAAAGGCCGCAAGCAGGGAATTGTAGAAGTCACGGCGCAAGATATCCGGCTCGTCGGCGGCGTACTGGTCGACAATCGCTTGTGCCGCTTCAGACGATTCCGGACGCAGCAGATCCATCACCAGTACCGGCGCCCCAGGTTTGACCAACTGGCGAAGCTTCTGCCAGAACTGCAACGGATTCGGTAGATGATGGAGCAGGCTGTTGGAAATCGCGGCGTCAACGATTCTTGCGCCCGCGACCTCTTCATATCGTTCGCAGCGCAACGCGATACGATTGGCCAAATCCGCCTCCTTCACCGCTTGTTCGCCTATCTGAATCATCGGAGCCGAAGCATCGATGCCGATGACCTGGCAAGTCGGATGGAGTTTGGCGAATCGAATTAGAATATCAGCTGGGCCACAGCCGAGATCCAATACCTTCCCCTGCGAAAAATCCGGAAAATATTCCTTGAATCGATCGACGAATCCCTGATTCTCTTTCGCGAAGTCAGCACGCGCGTAGGCCTCCGCCTGCTTCGGATCGTCCATCAGTTCTGATTCAAGCACTCGGTCCATAGTTCATACCTCAAAAGGCTACGGTTAAGGTTGAGGCTGAAGTGATTGAGAGCGAAAGTCCCTACCTCGGCCTTAGCCTCAACTTACACCTTCACTTACTGCGACTGCGTCTCCTGGACGGACGATACCTCCACGCAGCACTTTCGCATAGACGCGACTCCAACCCGGGTTTAGCTTCTGCGAAATGCGCGAGAAGTCCTCGTCCCGAAACCATCGCTTATTGTGGATACAAGGCGTCGTATAGCTCGTGACTTCGAGCTGGATCTCGGGGCCGATCGTCAATCGAACGCCAGGCCTTACCAGATCCCATTCCAATCCGGACAAGGTCAGGTTTTCACCGGAGGATCCGGCATCGATCGAATGGCCTTCATCTTGCAAACGTTCGATAAGCTCGAGCGAATACAAGCAGACCGCGCGGTCAGGTCCACCGTGGAACTTGAGATTGCGCTGACGATCGCCATCCAAGCCCCTGTTCACTTACCTTGGCTTCCCAAACCGGCCGCTTCGGAACACCTCCGTCAGACACGTTGATCTGATGGACATGAGGGTAAGGTGGCCTGGTGGACATCGTCATTCCTCTCCGTCGCAGGATTCCGGCCTGAGCAATTTCATCGCCACCCAACCTTCATCTTCACAGCGTTCGGAGCACGACAAGCCGAGACTGGAAAACCGTTCGACGATCTCTGGCTTCTTGTTCGACCAGAATGCCGGAGATCATGATGCTGCGCTCCTTCTGACGCCGAACTCACCAAATCACCGGCAAGGTCCAAGATCGTCTGCCGATCGAGATTGGCCAGCACAAGATCAGCAGTCTTCGCTCTCTCTCCGGCAGATCGTCCAATGTACCCGCACATGATGTCGATCCGATCCTTCAACCCATTCAACCGATATATTCTCCTCGCGCAGTCCGCCGCAACAGAATCAATCTCAACGCCGATGGCCGACGCGGCGCCCAGCTTGACCGCTGCCATGGCCAGGATCGCGCTGCCCGCGCCCACATCCAAAACCTGCTTCTCCACCATGAATTTCCTGCTTGCAGCCACTCCAGCAACATGCGAGTGGTCGCATGGTGGCCGGTGCCGAACGCCTGCTTGGGATCGAGCACGATTTCGATATCCTTCGGGCTCGAGCGCGACCGATTCCCAACTCGGACGAATGATCAGCTGACCGATGCGAAGCGGTTTCACCGAGCGAGCCCATGCCTCGTTCCAATCCTGAGCCGGTACCGGTCGTACCGAGATCGGAATGTCCTCGATCGATGGCGCGAGATCTGCAAGGACCAGGCGAACCGAAGCAAGCCGTATCTTCGTTCCATTGGTCCTCCGGCCAATAGAGATGGACGACTCCCTCATCCTCCCAAGCGCCCTGGATGCCGGGATCATCAAGCCGACTCAACAATTCGCCTGCGTCGAAGCGTTCATGAATGCAGACGTCAATCCAGTCCTTAGCCATTACCCTTTCGAAATTGATGGAACGCGACAGACCCTCTTTCCAACGTAAGTCGACGAGATTCGCCTCTGAAACTCAGATTCGGCATTTGACGTTCCTGTGCGTTCCCAGTAAGGTCGCCAGTCATGGCACATTCGCGTATCGATCTGTTCGAGACGATAGATCCGGCGGACGGACCGTCTTATTGCCCGGGGAACCAAGGCCAGCGCAACGTTCACGCGATGGCGGTTGGCTATTTTCCTCATCGGCCTTGTCAGCACCGATTACCTTCTATAAGCTCGAATTGGTATCAGAGCGGCAATCTGGCTCTCGGAGTATTCCTCGCCATCTTCGTCACTGTGGCCGCATATCATAACAGGGTAGAAACCCGGATTCACCGGCTTCGCCAATGGAAGCAGATCAAGCTGGCTCATCTGGCTCGGATGGCGCTGGATTGGACCGCAATTCCTTCAAAATCCGGTGAAGCTCCGAAGTCTCATCCGTACGCTACTGACCTGGATCTCTTCGGCCCGCACTCTCTAACACATCTCCTCGACACCACCGTGTCGGACCATGGCCGAGAGCGTTTGCATAGCTGGTTGCTGGAGCAACCCCCTCCCCCTCACGGTGGCACACACGCCAGTCTTTGGTGAAAGAACTGGCATCTCGCTCCTTGTTTCGTGACCGTCTAGCGCTCGAAGCCAAACTGACGGGAGACCAAGAAATCAACGGCAAGCGGTTGGGCGCTGTCCTTGAACATCCGATCGGCCTACCCCACTTAGACACTATCCTTATTGTCCAAGGTCTCCTCGCCCTTACCACGATAAGTCTTGCCTTAGCCACGATGTTCGGTCTGCTCCCCGGTTATTGGATGTTTTCGTTCGCGGCCTACGTGCTGGTCTACTTCATGACAGATCAAGGGGAAGAATTGCTGGAGCATGCCGTCGGCCTTCATCATGAAACTGAGCGGCTTGCCACGGTCCTCGGTTACATTGAGCGGCATGCAAGACGACGAAGCACGGCACTCGCTTCGGCCTGGGGGAACCTTATTCGTGCCGCCAGTCCCACGCTGCACCTCAACCGTGCTGCGCGCGCGCTCCATGCGATCAGCATCAAAGCCCACCCGCTCGTCCATCTGGCGATCAACGCGCTGTGCCCATGGGATCTGTGGTTTACTCAACGACTGATTCACATCCAGCACGAAATCAAAAATGCCCTCCCTCTGTGGTTGGACTGCTTGGCAGAAGTCGAAGCGGCATCGGCTCTGGCTACCTTTGCCTATCTCCACCCCAATTATGCATGGCCGACTCCCCTCGTCGCAGCCGGCGAACGGAACGGCACACCTCCTGCTTTCCACGCCGACCGACTCGGCCATCCGCTTCTGCTCGGCGAAGACCCGTGTTGCCAACGACGTTCATCTGAAGGGACTCGGCTCCATTCACCTGATTACCGGCTCCAACATGTCCGGCAAAAGCACATTCCTCCGAACGATCGGTATCAACCTCTGTCTGGCGCAAGCCGGAGGTCCTGTTTGTGCGCGCTCGTTTGAATGGACGTGGAGCCGGCTGGCCTGCTGCATTCGCGTCGACGATTCGCTCGATGCCGGTCTGTCGTTCTTCTATGCCGAGGTCAAACGGCTGAAGACGATCCTCGATGCCACCAACGACATAGCCGCACCACCCGTGCTGTTCCTGATCGACGAGATCTTCAAAGGCACCAATAACCGGGAGCGGCTCATCGGCAGCCGGGCCTACATCACCGAACTGTCGCAAGGAAACGGCTTCGGTCTCGTGAGCACGCATGATCTGGAGTTGGCGGATATGGAGTCCGTCGTGCCGAGACTCATCAATGCGCACTTTCAGGAAACCGTGTCAGCCGGTGCACTCCGAGTTTGATTATCGGCTCCGACCAGGTCCTTGCCCCACGACGAACGCGCTGAGAATTATGGAGTTGGAAGGCCTGCCTATTTCCCCGGTACCGAATATCAGGCAGAATGACCCGCACGGATGACCACCTCGGCCGGTTCTGAAACTCAACCTCTGTCACATCCCCTTCGGGGTCTCTTGATCGCCCAATTCTGCGGCGCCTTCAACGATAATGCGTGGAAACTGATGGTCGCGTGGCTCGCCATTCGGCAAGCCACAACAGGCATGGCACCGGGTCCCGCATTGGAGACAGTCGCCCAGACGCAGACCGCGATGGCATTTGTCATTTTCACGCTGCCGTTGGTGTTCCTCTCTCTCGTCGGAGGCACATTGGCCGACCGCGTGAGTAAGCGGACGGTCATCATCTCGATCAAAATCATCGAGGTCTTCCTGATGGCCGCCGGCACGGTTGCGCTCTGGCTGAATCCAACCGGAGGCGTCCTGCCTTTGGTCGTTTTATGCGGCATGGGTGTGCATAGCGCCCTGTTTAGTCCTTCGAAGTACGGGATACTCCCCGAATTGATCCCGCATGAGCGGCTTGCTGTCGGCAACGGCCTCTTGGAGATGTGGACTTTTGCGGCCATTCTAACCGGCACCGCTGCCGGAGGTTTTCTATTACAGATGTGCCGGAGACCACACCTGGCTGGCTCCGCTCGTATTGACCGGACTGTCGGTCATCGGTCTCACAACCGCCTTTAGGATTCCACGGGTGTCGCCCGCCCGTGCTGCCGGAGGGGTGGGAGCCACCCTCCGGGGCGCATGGGCGGCGATTCAATCCGAACGCATGTTGCGCATGGCCATTCCCATGGACATCATGTTCTGGACGATTGCGAGTCTGTTCGGACAGAACGTGCTCGTCTATGCAAAAGCCGTCCTGCATCTGTCTGATGCCATGTCGGGCCTTCCACTCACCATCCTGTCGGTGGGCATCGGAATCGGCGCCATGCTGGTCGGACGAATCTCCCGGAACCGGGTCGAGTACGGACTGATTCCGGTCGGCGCCATCGGCGTGTTTCTCACCTTGCTGTCGCTCGGCGTCCTGGCCCCACCGTTGACAGGAACGTTCCTCATGATGGGAGTGCTGGGAATTGCCAGTTCATTCATCTTTGTTCCGTTGAACGCCATCCTTCAATGGAAATCCCCGTCCGATCGGAGGGGTGCCGTCATTTCGTTCTCCAACACGTGCGTCTTCACCGGCATTTTGTTGGGATCACTGGTGGGCGGTTCCTTGGCCAACGCCGGCCTCTCGACAACCGGCATTTTCGTGGCCGCGGCCGCAATGACCTTGGGCGGCATAGGCTGGGCGCTCTGGTTTTTGCCTGACACGTTTCTTCGCTTTGTATTGGTTGTCCTCACCAATACCCTTTATCGGCTTCGCATCGTCGACCAGTCTCATGTTCCTCACTCCGGTGGAGCGCTCCTCGTCCCCAATCACGTCTCCTTTATCGACGGCTTTCTCCTGGTCGCCAGTTTGGATCGACCCGTGCGCTTTGTCGTTGATTCGCAATATGCTGAACAGCCGATCTTTAAACCTTTCATGAAGACGCTCGGAGTCATCCCCATTTCCTCTCATGGAGGCTTGCGGGTCATTTTGAAAGCGCTCCGCGAAGCCGGTGCGGCCGTCGACAAGGGAGAACTGGTCTGCATCTTCCCTGAAGGCCAGATTACTCGTACCGGCACGTTGTTGCCGTTCCGGCGAGGGTTCGAACGAGTCGTGAAAGGACGGACAGCTCCTATCATCCCGGTTCATCTAGACCGTGTGTGGGGCAGCATCTTCAGCTTCAATCACGGCCGCTTTCTGTGGAAATTTCCGGAACAACTTCCCTATCCCGTCACCGTTTCGTTCGGACCACCGCTGCCGCCGGGTACACCGGCACACGAACTACGCCGGAAGATTCAAGAACTCGGCGAAGCAGCCTGGCAGTTCAGGAAGCCAAGTCGCCAACCACTCCATCGCCAATTTATCCGGTCCATGCGTCGCTATCCTTTCCGTCTGGCTATGGCCGACCAGAACCGTCCCCGCGTCTCATCCTTGCAAGCGCTCATCGGATCGATCGTCCTCGCGAGAACGCTTCGGCCGTATTGGAAGGACCAACAACGAGTGGGCGTCTTGTTGCCACCCACAGTCGCCACAGCCCTGGTGAATGTCGCCGTCCCCCTCTGCGGAAAGACCATCGTGAACTTGAACTACACGGTCGGGAAATCCGGACTAGAGGCCGCCGTCGAACAGGCAGGCCTGCGCACAATCGTGACGAGCCATGTCTTCATTGAAAAAGCCAAACTCGAATTGCCGGATGGACCGTCGGTAGTTTGGCTGGAGGACGTGGCCGCGACAATCAGCAAGGGCCAGAAAGTGCTGGCTGCCCTGCTGGCTCTGTTCGCTCCTTGCCGCTTCATCGAGCGCGCCTGCGGGCAAATGACTCCGCTCACTCCCAACAGCATGGCCACGATCATTTTCAGCAGCGGCAGCACAGGAGAACCTAAAGGCGTCATGCTTTCGCACTTCAACATCGATGCCAACAGTCAGGGCGCCATGCAGGTGCTCCATCTCTATCAGAACGAACGTGTCCTCGGCATTCTGCCGTTCTTCCATTCGTTCGGATATATGGTGTTCTGGTTCGTGATGTCCAACAATGCCGCGATGATCTTTCATCCTTCACCGCTCGACGTGGCGGCGATCGGCGAACTCATCCGACGGCATCGGATCACCTTTCTCGTCACCACGCCGACCTTTCTGCAACTCTATTGCCGCCGCTGTACGCCGGAACAATTCAGTTCGGTCCGGGTGATCCTCACCGGCGCGGAAAAACTGCCGGCGCGGCTCGCCCAGGCTGTCGAAGACAAGTTTGGGATCGGACCGATCGAAGGCTATGGAGTCACGGAGTGTTCTCCGGTCATTGCCGTCAACTGTCCGGACTTCCGCGCAGCCGGCTACTACCAACCGGCCTCACGCCGAGGCACCGTCGGTCAGCCACTTCCCGGGGTGTCGGTCCAGATTGTCGATCCTGATAATTATGCAGCATTGCCGGCCGGCACACCTGGAATGTTGCTCGTGAAGGGACCAAACGTGATGAAAGGCTATCTTGGACGCGAAGATCTTACGGCTCAGGTCGTGCGAGACGGCTGGTATATCACCGGCGACATCGCCATGTTAGATGATGATGGGTTTCTCACGATCACGGACCGGCTGTCGCGATTCTCGAAGATCGGAGGCGAAATGGTTCCGCACGGGAAAGTCGAAGAGGCCTTGCAACAAGCGGCCGGTTCCGAGACTGCAGGTCTTTGCCGTGACCGGTCTTCCGGACGAGAAAAAGGGAGAGCGTCTGGCCGTCATTCATACCCTTGATGAGAGCCTTATTCCTGACATCCTGGCAAAATTGTCCGGCTCCGGCCTCGCGAATCTCTTCATTCCGACTCGAAGCCAGTTCGTCAAGGTCGAGGCGTTACCGGTCCTCGGAACCGGCAAGCTGGATTTACGAGGCGTGAAGCGCTTGGCGATGGAACGACTGAAGGGAAGTGCTGAGTCCTAAGTGCTGGGTGCTGAGATCTGGCGGCTGCCGGTCGAATGTCAATGGTTGAGGTTTGTCCTTAATATAAAGAAAGGGCCGTCCTTCTCGGAAGGACGGCCCTTTGGTATTGCAAGAACGTCCGTTCAGCTATGGACTGACTGAGATCCGATCCTTGATCAGGTCGAAGGTTTCTTTTGGAACCACGTTTTTCGCCACTAATTCACCCTTCACACGATAGGGGCGATTGCTCACGATGCGATCCGCCTCCTCTTGCTTCAGCCCGAGGAAGAGAATCATGTCGATTCGCTGAGACCTTATTGATGTTCATCGCCGCCGAAGCAGCTGCCGGAGGAGCCGTCGCGGTTCCGGCTGAAGCTGGCTTGGGGTCAGTGTGGCGCTTTGAGGAAACGTCCCGGTATTGGAGCGATCCTTGAGCTCCTTTTGGTAGCGGGCGACCAGCGATTTCAGCGTGTCGTTATGGCGTTTCACGTCTTGATATTCCTGCCGCACATTCTTATTTTGTGCCGATAACGCCTTGACTTTGTCCTCGAGTTCCTTGGTTCGTCCTTCGATCGCGCCTCGCTCGGCGTCACGTCCGTGCTCAACGCGTTGGAGTTCATCACGAGCCGCCTGTGTCTCATTACCGAACTTCGCGTTCACTTCTTTGAGGGTTCGGACCTGTTGCTCCATGGCGCTCTTCTGTTGGCGGGTCTTATCCAGTTCCATCTTGACGTTGTCTGCCTCGGCTAACGCCTCTTGGTATTTCTTGTTGGATACGCACCCCGTGGTCAACACCGTCCCAACCAACACTATCGCCGTCCACTCGCGTCTCATGCAATCCTCCCTCCATCAAATCCCACGGTTTGCCTGTGTATCATGTGGACCATCACTTCCACTCGGCTGCAACCGTGGTGCTTCCGATTCTGTTCCTTGTGTGTAAGCCAACATCCGGATGTTGTCAACTTATTTGCTTTTGTGGGAATCGGTTCCGTTCTGACGCGACTACCCCCTCACAAGCCATCTGCGCTTGACGAATCGTCGTCGCTCTGTGATCATCGCCCCATTCTATCAGAAATGGCCGTGAAGGTTGAATCCTCTCCCTCACGATCTTCAATCCTAACATGGTGTACGCATGAATGAATGGGGCCCAACGCTCGCAATAATACTTGGGATCGTCGAAGGACTCACTGAGTTTCTGCCTGTCTCGTCCACGGGACATCTTATTCTGGTCGGCCATGCCCTCGGCTTCACCGGGGACGTCGCAGCCAATGCGGAAATTTCCATTCAGTTGGGTGCGATACTTGCCGTCATCGTTTTTGAACGGGAGAAAATCGGGCGGCTGCTGTCCGGCGCCTGGCGGGAACAAAAAATCCTGCGCTCGACCTCCGCAAACGAGCCATCTGCTGCATGGACCGATCGCCTCAAGGCCTCCATGCGTAGTCATCCCAACTTATGGTTCTTGCTGGGACTCGGGATCGCCTTCCTGCCGGCGGCCATACTCGGCCTGTTGGCTCATGGGTGGATCAAATCGTATTTATTCACTCCTCAAACAGTAGCGGCGACATCGATCCTCGGAGGTATCATCATCCTCATCGTTGAAGCCACGAAACGAACCAGCCATGCGATGAGTCTGGATCAGGTGTCGACGGTTCATGCCTTCTGGATCGGGCTGGCACAATGCGCCTCTCTGATTCCCGGTATGTCTCGATCCGGCTCAACCATCATCGGAGGCCTGCTCGCCGGACTGGATCGAAAAGTGGCCACGGAATATTCCTTTTTTCTCGCCCTTCCGACCATCATCGCGGCAACGATTTACGAAACATGGAAAGCGCAGGGGACATTTACCGACCATGATTTTTTGGCGCTCGGCCTCGGCATGTTCGTCTCGTTCCTGGTGGCTTGGGCCGTTATCGCCGCCTTTTTGACCTATGTCCAACGGCACACCTTGCGCGTCTTTGCGTACTATCGTATTATTCTTGGAATTTTGGTCATATTGATCATCCGCTGAAAGGAGTCGGTCATGTCTTCGGATACGATTCATGTCTACGATACGTGGGTCAACGGGAAGAGCGGTCGCATTCACTTCGATGTGATGACGACGGACGAAGCCACCGCCCTCAAACTCGCCAAGGAATACCTCATCGGCATCGGGGAACCGAATGCGCCGGTGACAACGAAAGAATGCCAATTCTGCCACAGCGAACCGCTGTTCATGTTCTCGGCGGAGCAACAGAAGCAAGCCAAAGAAAAAGGCGGATTTATCGTCCCAATGCCGGCTTAACCGTGAGGGATACATGGTCCGTGTTGACCGCAAGTTCAACACGGACCATTCAAGAATGCAGGCTCATCGCACGGGGATCAGGCTACCGGTCTTGAGGGACGGAAGAAGTTTCCGAAGCAGGAGGAGGATCGGTTCGTTTCTCAAAGGCAAAGTGAATGATCAAGAAGATCACTCCGACGGTGATCGCAGAGTCCGCAACATTGAACGCAGGCCAGTGATAGTTTTCGACATAGACATCTAAAAAGTCGATCACTTCTCCAAAACGTAGCCGATCGATGAGGTTGCCGATTGCGCCACCGAGAATTCCCGCCACACTAACACGACCCATCCAATCTTCTTCCGGCATCCGTAACAGAATCGTCCCAAGCAACCCAAGGGCAAACAGCGACGTCAACCCGAAAAAGACCATACGGAACGCGTTACTGCTTCCCGCCAGCAGACCGAATGCGGCCCCGGGATTTCGGATATAGGTCAAACTGAGGAGATTGGGAATGACGGAGATCGATTCATGCAGCCGCATGGTTTGCATGATCTGCTGTTTGGTCAGCTGATCCAGAAAAATGATGCTGCCGGTCACCGACGCGAGCGCCAAATTGCGAAGGCCTGACACACTCAACGGATCGCCTCCACACATCGATCGCACAATGTTGGATGGGCGGCGTCCTTGCCGACCGCTTCTCGATAGTTCCAGCAACGTTCGCACTTCCCCGCTTGTGATTTCGACACCGTCACACGAAGCAGTTCTCCATCTTCCGGACTTTGCGTTAACATCACTTTCGAGACGATGACCAGGGTGCTGAGGTCTTGTTCGTACGACTTCAAAAATCGGAAATTGTCGGCATTGGCTTCGATGTGCACATGAGCCTCCAAAGAAGAACCGATCGTCTTCCCCCGGCGGCTCTCTTCCAGCACCCCCTGCACCTGGGTACGATATTTCAGCAGCCGCTCCCACCGCTCGGTCAGCTTCGCATCGGCCCAAGCCGGATCGGGCTCGGGAAACGAAGCGAGATGCACACTCGCCATTCCTAGACCGCCCGGTACGTGCACAGTCAGCGTTCGCCAGATCTCCTCCGCCGTGAAACTCAACACCGGCGCCATGAGTTTCGCCATCGCCACAACGATGTCGTACAGGACGGTCTGGGAGCTGCGACGCTCGTGTGCCTCCTTGCGGAACGTATAGAGCCGGTCTTTCAGAATGTCGAGATAGATGGCGCTCAAATCGACGGAACAGAAGTTGTTCAATGCGTGAAAGATCGTGTGAAACTCAAACTCTTCGTAGGCTCGGCGCACTTTCGTGATGAGCTCTGCGACACGCAACAAGGCCCATCGGTCCAGCTCCGGCAGTTTTTCATAGGGAACACGATGCGTCACCGGATCGAAATCGTACAGATTACTCAAGAGAAACCGGCAGGTGTTACGGATCTTCCGATAGGCTTCGATGAGTTGCGCCATGATGGTGGAGAGATGCGTATATCGTCTTGATAATTCTGGGCAGCGACCCATAGCCGAAAGATTTCCGCCCCGTGCTGCTTGATGATTTCATGGGGTGCCACGCCGTTCCAAGCCGATTTCGACATCTTCTTGCCATGATCGTCAACGACGAAACCATGCGTGACCACTGTCTTGTAGGGTGCCCGTCGGTCTGTGACGACCCCTGCCAGCAAGGCACTATGAAACCAGCCGCGATGCTGATCGGACCCTTCGAGATACAGATCGGCCGGCCACCACTTCCGTCGGCTTCAATACAGCGGCATAGCTCACGCCCGATTCGAACCAGACATCGAGAATATCCCGCTCTTTCTCGAATTGATCTCCGTCACACTGCGGACACTTCGTGCCGGCCGGCAACAGCTCACCGGCAGATCGTTCAAACCAGAGGTCTGCCCCCTTAGCTTCCATTAAGACCGCGATGTGTTCGATAACGACTGGGTCTGCGAGCACATGACGACAGGGCTTACAGGTGAACCCCGGGATCGGCACCCCCCACACACGCTGACGTGACAGACACCAATCTGGCCGGTTTTCAATCATGCCGAAAATCCGATCACGGCCGTAACTCGGAATCCATTCAACCCGTTCGATCTCGGCCAGACGCTTCCCTCCGCAAATCGTTCGTCTCCATGGACACGAACCACTGCTCGGTCGCACGAAAGATCACCGGGCTCTTGCACCGCCAACAGTGGGGATATGAATGGTTCAACGATCCGTGCCCGAGCAACGTCCATTCGCCTGCAGGTAGTCCACGATTTTCGGATTGGCCTTCAAGACATGTTGGCCTGCGAATTCCTTCACGACCTGCGTGAACCGTCCAGCGTTGTCGACTGGAGCCAGGATTTCGAGTCGTTCACCGGACGAAGCCTTGGCATTGTGCTCAAGCACGAGGAGATAGTCCTCCATGCCGTGTCCTGGCGCAATGTGGACACAGCCGGTCCCTTGCTCAAGAGTCACAAAATCACCGAGCAGAATCGGCGACAACCCGGTGGACAACGGACGTTGCGTCTCGAACCCCTCGAATCCCTCCCCGCCCTTCTTCACCCCCAACACCCGATAGTCTTCGAACTTGCAGGCCTTGGCCACGCTCTCGATCAGCTTCTCGGCCATAACGAGAAGCTCATCACCCACCTGTACGAATGCATAATCGATGTCGCGATGAAGGCAGACAGCTTGATTCGCCGGAAGAGTCCAGGGTGTCGTCGTCCAGATGACGACGGAGACCAACTTTGTTCCTTCTGGAAATGAAACACCAGGAAAAACATTTGTCAGCACGGACGGTGATGTGACGATCGGGAATTTCACATAGATCGACGGCGATATATGGTCGTCATACTCCACTTCTGCTTCCGCCAATGCCGTCTGGTCCTGCGTGCACCAGAGAACCGGCTTGAGGCCCTTGTAGACTCCACCACGCTCGACAAATTTTCCCAAACTCACGAATGATCGTGGCTTCATAGCTCGGCGTCATCGTCAGTAGGGATGCTGCCAGTCACCCAGCACTCCCAGCCGCTGAAACTCTTCTCCGCTGGAGAGTGACATGTTTCTCCGCATATTCCTTGCAGAGTTTGCGGATGGCAAGAGCATCCAGATCCCGTTTCTTCTCCCCGAGGTCCTTCATAACTTGGTGCTCGATCGGCAGGCCGTGACAATCCCAACCCGGCACAAAAGGCGTTTGATAACCTGACATTGTCTTCGACTTGACGATGATGTCCTTTAGGACGTAGTTCAACCCATGACCGATGTGAATACGGCCGTTGGCATACGGAGGGCCATCGTGGAGCACATACCGAGGCCGCCCATGCCCCATCGCCTGAATCTGCTCGTAGAGCTTCTGCTGCTCCCACCAGGCCAGCATTTCCGGCTCCCGCTGCGGCAAATTGGCCTTCATCGGGAAATCGGTTTTGGGAAGATTGAGTGTGGCCTTGTAATCCATAAGACTCTTATGGGAATCTCGAGAATTCATTAGATAATCGATACGGAATCGAAGAACTATACCGGAACGGCAGGCGAGGTACCAGTCCTTAGCTTATCTTGCGGGATCGTCAAAAACGTCTTCCAGCAAGGCCTCAGTGGAGCGAAAGCCCG
>CAWKJK010000017.1:0-39901 GCA_963849655.1 uncultured Nitrospiraceae bacterium | reverse complement strand
GCGTGCAGGGTCGCTGCCAGGCTGAGCGCAGCAGCCCGGGCGCTGCGGGTGGCGGGAGCCGTCAATGAGCCCAGACGGTAGGCCCGACATCAGGGTTGAGCTACTGGGCCCAGTGCGGGTGTGGCGCGACGGTGGGCTTGGTAGGGCCGGCGGGCCGCCTGCGCCGGGGGCTGCTGGCCTTGTTGGCCCTGCACGCCAACCATGTCGTGCCAGTCGACGAGCTGTCGACGGCCTGTGGGGCTCCGACGCCGGTGTCGCAGTCAATCTGGTGCAGACCTATGTCTCGGCCTGGCGGCACGCCCTCGACCCCGAGTGGCCCGCCCGCACCGCGACGGACCGGCTCAGTCACGGTGGGCGCCGGCTACCGGCTTCGGCTGGAGGTCGAGGAGTCGGACCTGCTCGGCTTCGAAGCCTTGGCCGTCGCGGCGCGCGGCTGCTCGCGTCGGGGCGTACGATGATGGCGTGGGCTGTTGGGGCGCGCCGCGCAGGATCGGCCGAGTCGGCCGATGGCGGACCTGACCGGGCTGCCGTTCGTCGACCGGGCCGTCGAGAACCTGGTGGCTCGGCGGACGCAGGTGCTCAGCTTGCTGGGCCCACCACTGCCTGGAGCACCGGGTGGGCGACCGGGCGCGGTGGCAGTGGCGCTCCAGCACGCCCGGCTGGCCGCGACCCGCTGCGGGAGCGCTTGGCCGCTGGCGATGTGGGCCCTCTGCGCCTCGGCCGGCCGGCGGAGGCGCTGGTGCTGTTGAACGGACGCGCCGACTGCTCGCCGACGAGCTCGCGCAGACCCCCAGCCGGGCTGCGCGAGAAGCACGCCCACGTGCTGCGACGGCGCCGGCGTTGCGGCCGGCTCCGGGGCCGGACGCCGAGTGCCGACCCACCCTGCGCACGCGGTCCGACCTGTTCGTCGGCCGAACCACCCTAAGCTGCGGCAGGTCAAACAATACCGCGCCATCGCCACCAGATACGATAAACGCGCCGAAACCTTCCTTGGCGCTGTGTATCTCGCCACCGCCGTCATCTGGCTTAATTGACGACACACCCTAGGAAAAGTCACCCATCTTAAAATCAAAAATCGATGTTCCAAACAGTGCGGGCACATGACACTGAGCGGCTAACACGCGCATTTCTGGCAAAAATTGGATTTCCCAAGTTGCTTATGGCTGCGTTTTGAAAGACTGGCTTCTTCGAAAATCAATTTTGAGATAGGTTCTAGAATTGAGATTTCGTAATATCTCATGAAGTTGAACGGCATAGTAGAAAGCAGAATTGCTGCTCATCTTGTGAAAGTAGCGGTATTTTCTGCGTCCCTCCCCTATTAAATTGAAACTTGCACCGGAGTGAACGAAAGAACAGCTCATCCATATAGATTTCCGCTGGTGGGTGTACCTTCTCCTTTATGTTAGATCGTGCTGCTGAATCTATAGCAAGGAGTTGAGTGAAGGGCACACCGAGGCTATTCAGACATACATGGTTCTGTGAAGCGGAAATATGAAGCAAGCCGTCGTCATAGTACTCATTATACCCTTGTGTCAGGACTGCATAGACGGACAACCCAAGCTTATCTCTGAAGATGTCTTGGACGCCTTTGATGATAGGCAGGAAAACTTCTGGTTCATAGGTATATTGCACTGTACTCTCCACATGACCAACAGACCAGTTGCTCTTGACAAGAACGTTATCTGCAAAGGAAATGAACGAAACCTGTGGATAGAACCCTCCGAACTCATCAATGGAATCTCGCAAGGCAACGAGGCGGTCACGCGTGATGGTGCCTTGTGTCAAGGCGCCTTTTACCCCAATCGCATCGATGAACCCGAATACCGAATAGCGCTTGAGATGCAACGTGTCTAACCAACCGCGCTTCGCGAATATGTGCGGTTTCTCATCCCACTTCCTTGAGGCGACGCAAGTGATAAATTCTGCTTTGTTGAGAGTAACCGTGACCTCATGAAATCGGTCATGTATGTTCGGGTACCAAGAGATCTCCATGTCGGGGTCCTTATGAGCCCAACGGCCGCATAGCTGATGTATCCAATGGGATCTTCATATGAGCTTCCAGCAATGACCCGTAGCATGTACTTTTCATACTCTTCGAGGTAAGACTCATCCATCAGGTAGCAATCTCGATTGGTAGGGACCGACTCGAAGCTATGAACGTCAAAATCCGTGTGTTTGAACATGAGTTCAGCGAAGCATGTGAATGCGGCGACACATGACTACAGGAAGTCACCAGATTATGGCGATCATTTGCCGGTTGTGTGGCAACCGGGGAGCCTAGGTGCACGCCGGTACGAGGCCACTGGAGGAGGGTGGAGTGATCTCGATCACGGATACGTCACGCGCCAGTTTTCGGCTGACGCTCTCCATTTCTCGCTTCACCGGCCGTACAGCATCACTTCTTAAAGACCATCCTCGGGTTCGTCATGTTTCCCATCGCGAACCCCACCAGTTCCCACCCATTGGAGCCGAACTCATTCAGTCTGGTCTGCATCGTTTCAGTGTCAGGAACCACCTCAATAATTTGGTACTGATAGCGTTTCGGCTCCTGAGCCTTGACCGTAAACGGCTGAACAAGGAGCAGCAAAAGTCCAAGAGTTCCAAGGCAGATGACTGCGATCAGCCACGCGACTGAAATGCGTATGGTCAGCATATATCACCTCGCATTGGTAATGAGTTAGGGGTGTGCAACGCGCCAGTTTTTGCCGACGCCGAGATCCACTTTGAGAGGCACCGACAAGCCCAACTGCTTGCCGACGTCTTCCATTTCCTGCCTCACCAGCCGCTTGGCTTCCTCCAGATCATGGTCCGGCACTTCGAAGATCAATTCGTCGTGGACTTGGAGGATCATTTTCACGTGCGGCAGTTCGTCATGCAGTTTCTTGTGGACGTTGATCATAGCCACTTTGATCAAATCCGCAGCGGAGCCTTGGATGGGGCTGTTCACCGCCATGCGTTCGCCGAAGCCACGTTGTATCGGATCACCGCTCTGGAGCTCAGGAATCGGACGGCGGCGGCCGAGGATCGTGGTCGTGTAACCTTTCTCCCGTCCTTCGGCGATGTTCCGATCCATCAGGGCACGGACGGCTGGGAATCGTTCAAAGAAGGTTTCGATGTATGTTTTGGCTTCAGCCTGGGGTACGCCGAGATTCTGCGAAAGGCCGAACGGACTGATCCCATAGACGATGCCGAAGACGACGGTCTTGGCCGCGCGGCGCATGTCTCGCGTGATCTGACTGGACGGGCAGGCTGAAAATTTCCATGGCCGTCGCCAAGTGGATGTCCTCTCCCTTCGCAAAGACGGACAGCAACCGCGGATCTTGGGACAGATGGGCGAGGATACGTGGTTCGATCTGACTGTAGTCGGCGCAGAGCAAGTTCGTGGCCTTCGGGGACGATAAACGCTTCGCGGATGCGGAGTCCATAATCGCCTTTTACTGGAATGTTTTGGAGATTGGGATCGGTAGACGAGAGCCGTCCGGTCGCGGCGACGGTCTGGTTCAGCGAGGTATGTAACCGTTTGGTCTCAGGATGCACCAGTTCCGGCAGCGCATCCACGTAGGTCGACTTGAGTTTGCTGAGGCTCCGATAATTAAGGATCTGTGCGGGCAATTCATGTTGCGCCGCAAGTTGTGTGAGCGTATCTTCATCGGTGGAGTAACCGGTCTTGGTTTTGCGGATCGGCTTCAAGCCGAGCTTCTCGAAGAGCACCGTCGCCAGCTGTTTCGGTGAATTGATGTTGAACTCGCCGCCGGCTAACCGGGCGATGGTCTCCATCATGTGGTCGAGCTCCCGTTCGAGCTCCTTGCTCAGTGCGTGCAGACCCTCGACATCGAGTAAGAACCCGTTCCGCTCGATGTCTGCCAGGACCGGTACGAGCGGCATTTCCACGTCGATGAAGAGTTGCACGCTTCCTTGTTCCACGCAGTCGTTCCCAGAGGGTCGATTCGAGCTTGGCGAGGCCGTCGCGGCTTCCGCCGCTTGCTCGCGCGACCCGGTGTCGACTTCGAACAGCGACTGTGGCTGAGCCTTCTCTGCTGTCTCGATCCCAGCCGATGGCCCAGCCGCTTCAACAGCAATCGTCTCAAGACTGATGGTCGCGGCGGTTGGGATTGAGCAGATAGTCCGCGATCATCGTGTCCACGTATGGTGGGGCCAAGGTGACGCCGATGCGGTGAAAGGCCAGCAGGGTCGGCCTTCAGGTCGTGCACGATTTTGGGCCTGTGCGTGTCGTGCAAGACTTGCATGATGGGCCGCATAAAGGCATGGACATCGAGTCGGAATAAAAGCTGTCTTGTTCGCCGGTGGAAAGCGCTAAGCCGAGTACGTCGGCGTGGACGCCAGGTTGGCCGGTGAGCAAACAGTGCACACCGAGCGGTCGTACCTTTCGGCACGCCGTCCGACAAAACCCTGTGCGGCCGCCTCGTTCTGGATGACGACGATCTCATGGATCTTCGTCTCGGGTTCCTTCGCCGATGGCTGAAGGCTTTTGAGAAGGGAGGTGAATTCCAGCTCGCGCAGCAAATCGGCGAGTTGTTCATCGTGGGGCGGCTTGATCCGGTAGGACTCGGGTTGGAACTCTACCGGACTCTCGGTTTCGATGGTCGCCAGTTTCCGGCTGAGTCGCGCGTTGTTCGCCTGTTCGGTGAGAAGCGTCTTGACGCGGGTAGGCGTGACCTCGGCGAGACGGCGGAGCAGTTCATCGATCGTTCCAAACTGTGTGATCAGCCTCATTGCAGTTTTCTCGCCGATCCCTTTCACTCCGGGTATGTTGTCGCTGCTGTCTCCCATCAAACCCATCACTTCGATTGCCCGTGACGGCTCAACGCCGAACTTGGCGACGACATTCCGCCTCGCCCAACCACTTCTCTTTCACCGGATCATAAATTCGTACCTGGGGTGTCACAAGCTGGAGCATGTCTTTATCGCCGGTGACGATAACGACGGTGTAGCCTGCTCGCTCCGCCTGTCGAGCCAGCGTGCCGATGAGGTCGTCCGCTTCGTACCCGGTTTGTTTGACCGCAGGGATATTCAGCGCCTCCACCACCCGATGAATATAGGGAATCTGCGCCCTTCATCCCGTCGGGCATCGGTGGACGCTGCGCTTTATATTCCTTGAATTCTTCGTGCCGAAGCGTCGGACCCTTTTCGTCGAAAGCTACCGCGAGACCATCCGGTTTGTGCTCGCGGATAATCTTCAGGAGCGTGGTCATAAATCCGTAAACCGCGTTGGTCTGGAAACCTTTCGAATTATTGAGGGCGGGCAGGGCGAAGAAGGCGCGATAGATATAGGCGCTGCCGTCGATCAGGTATAGTGTTTTTTGGGTGGGGTTAGACTCAGACATGCGTGCAGCCAATAGCTATGACATATCAGCAATTTGCCGTCGAGGGCCTGTGTGTTTCGCGCTCGATCACTGCTTGCTGAGAGATTTGAGCCTTACGAATCCGGCGCAATTATAAGCGGCGGTTTTCCAAATTTGTGGCGCATGTTGTTGATGGTGCTCAGGACGGCCGGTTGACCGATCATTTTCGCTTCCAATCTTACGCTTGCCGGGAAAGTCCAGCATCGTCACCCCGATCAACATCGTGAGAATGCCCTGGCCCGGCAAGAACAACATTAAGAAACCCGCGAATAAAAAGATGGCTCCGACGACGTTCTTTCCGATATGGCCAAGCAAGCGAAGCACGGGGTGATGATCTTCCATCCAATGCCGAGGCACTCGGGTGTCGAAGAAATCCGTCGGAATCCGGACGAGGATGAACGGGATCGCGATCAATGATCCGACGAAGAAAACAACCGAGAGAGCCGTCAGAGTGACCAGGGTTTCCGTCGAGACATACTGCTGAACCGCCGAAAGAAGCCAATCCATCGGTCGGCATCCTAGCATGGGCTTCTACGACCCTCAAGGCAAAGCAGATCCTCGTCTCATGTTTACGCGGTCGAACCTGATCGTTATAATCACCTGACATGGAGTCCCGGCATGAATCGGTGCAAGCCGAAGGTCATATGGCTCTTTTTCATCGCGATGTCGGTGGCTTGGTATCTCTCGCTTCCGTTCAAGGCAGCGCGATCACAGACTACGTCAACGTGACAGCCCGCGCGCAGAAGTAGTGAGTATGCCGACTAATCCGAAGTTCGTCATCTTCGCCCACAACGCCACGTACGATAAACTGCACCAGGTCGCGACGCTCGGCATGACGGCTGCGGCGATGGGCAAAGACGTGATTATCGTCTTGTTGTTCTGGACGATCAAAAAACTCGCTGAAGGGAAGATCGATCAGATCGATTTCCCGCCGGAATATGCCGAGTCGGCTGAGGAAGTCGCCCGGCTGCTGAAAGAGAAAAAGGTGCCGAAGATCTCGGAGATGTTCCAAGATGCCAAGCATGTCGGAAAGCTGCGGCTGATCGCCTGCAGCGCCGGCCTAGAGTATATGGGCGTGGACGCTGCTGCCGTCGAAAAGAACGTCGATGAGGTGTTAGGCCTGCCGGCCATCCTTTCGCTCACCGGCGACGCCGAGACGAAACTGTTTATCTAGGGAGCGTAAAACGTCTATACCTTCTCACCGTTCACGCCTAACGGCTTCTCGTCACCCCCACTCGATCGCACAATTCGGTCAACTTGCATGTGCTGCACAGCGGCGAGACCGGAAGGCACAGGTTCTGCCCATAGGGGACGAGGAGATCGTTGTAGATAATCCAGTATTGCTTCGGTAGTGTGCGCCTGAGGGCCTGTTCAGATTCTTCCGGTGTCTTCGTTTTGATATACCCCCATCGATTGCTGATCCGGTGGACGTGAATATCCACGCAGATCCCAGGCTTGCCGTAGCCGATAGTTACAACCAGGTTCGCGGTTTTCCGTCCGACCCCAGGTAAAGTGACTAGTTCATCGATGGAGTCCGGTACCACCCCGCCATATTCGTCGATCAGCTTGCGGCAGATTTGGTGAATGGCTTTGGCCTTCGTCCGGTAAAAGCCGACCGGATAAATCACCTGTTCGAGCTTCTTCAGCGGCAGCTTCAACATGGTTGCCGGTGTGCGAGCTATGGCGAAGAGTCGGTCGCCCGCTTCCCTTGTTGTCCTATCTTTGGTTCGTAAACTGAGGAGGGTGGAAATGAGGATGAGAAAGGGATCGCGGCCAGACTCCTTGGCTACGACCCCAACGACCGGCTCTTGCCAACGCCGAATCTCCCGCTTGACGATGCGGATGGCTGCATGGATCTGCTCCTGACGCATGGGATATGGTCACGAACGGGGAGAAGGCTGGTGAGACGAGCGAAAGAGAGCCAACGGTGTGTCTTAGTCAGGCCTCCGTTTTGACAACCACTTCTGTCGGCGCCGTTGAGCTTCGCGTTGTTTCGCCTTCTTTCTCACACTGGGTTTCTCGTAAAAACGGCGGCGCTTCAACTCACGGAACAGACCTTCTCCCGCGAGCTTTTTCTTGGCAACCTTCAGAGCTTTTTCGACATTGTTGTTGAAGACCTTGATTTCCATCCGGTTGATTTTCGACTTTCTCAGGCCAAGTGAGCCTGCTGCTTACAGTTTTCAATGATTCGGCGGGGGAGTCTAACACAACATCTTGAGTTCCTCAAGGCTTTCTGTAGCCTTTGCAATCCTGAGCCGTATAGCCTCTACAAGCTGCTGATTTTGTTGTGCATTTGTGTTTGTTTTGACTGTAACAAGACCTGCCCGAGCCGCTGCAATGGCTATGGTCAGACCCACTGTGAGATCTGAGTGGATGGTCGGCTTAGCTCCATTGCGTAGCGTATGGAGGAGCTGCGCAACCTCGCAGGACAGCTCCGTAATTTCTAATGGCACTTCCGTAGCCCGTTGGAGTGCAATGGAAATTGCGTGAAGGCGATCAGGATGTTGTTTGGGCATCTTGTAAGCGTCCATCAGCTCCCTATAGACCTCCGTATCTGCTTGGACAAGCCGATAAAGCTGCTTGCTTAACTCAAATAGACGCTGCACTCTGTCCGATTGTCCACCGAGACGTGCCCCCATGACCCCCAAGCACGCTGCCAAGGCACCTACGAATGCCGCCACGCTGCCGCCGGCCGGTGTCGGTTTGGCGTCCGCAACCGCGGCAAGAAAATCTGATAGGGTGGGGGCCGGTTCCTTCTTGCTGAGCATCGCCTCGGCGATTTTTGTTTCGAGGACCTGGCTTGAATCGAATCGCTCGAGTTGCAGCGAAGCAGCTGCAGCCTGGCTCAATGCCGCTTGCGGGACCAATCCGACCAGTTCGCTTCCGGCCACGTCTATTCCTCGCTTCGCGGCTTCAGCCTTGACCATCTGAAAGACGGTGGGAATGGGCGTTGCAAGGTAGTCGGTCAAATTTGTTGCAACCTGCACCATACCGCGACTGGATAGCGCTACCCCGATCGCTTTCACAGAGGGCAACCCGCCGTTTGAGTGGCGGACTGCTCGGGCGATGGATCGGGCCTGGTCAACGTCCGTGGAGCGAAGGTTCACGTTGTAAGCGATCAGCGGAGGCCTGGCGCCGATCGCGATCGCTCCTGCGCTTTGATGCAGCCGAGGGGGACCGAAGTCAGGAATCCAACCAGGGTCTGACTCTATTCGGAAAGCCAGGCCGTCGAGCCCTCCTCTTCTGACTGCCTCTAATGGTACGTGGTCGGCACGACCTGCGGCACGTTCGTATAGAAAAACGGGGATCCCCAGTTCACGCCCGACGCGCTCTCCCAGCCGCTTGGCAAGCTGGACGCAGTTTTGCATTGCCGTACCCTTGATCGGGACAAACGGCACCACGTCCGTCGCTCCTATGCGAGGGTGAACTCCAACATGTGTACGCAGGTCGATGAGTTCAGTTGCGATCCGAACAGCACGAAAAGCGGCTTCAACAATCGCGTCTGGGCCTCCACAGAACGTCAGCACCGACCGGTGGTGGTCCGCATCCATCGAGTGATCGAGAAGTGCCACGCCGGCTGTCGAAGTCACGGCATCGATCAAGGCGTGAAGTGTTCCTTGATCCCGACCTTCACTGAAGTTGGGGACACACTCGACGAGTCGATCCATAAGTTTCTGCACGTGTTAACGAAAAAGCCGGAGGACCGATGACCGTTCCTCCGGCTTCTGTTGAACTGCCTCTCTTACAAGAGTCTGGCTATTTCGCCTTCTTCACGAACGCCTTATAGATGCGGCCCGACTTTGCTTGTTCCTCTTCCAAACCCATCATTTGATGGCCGGTGGTTTCACACCAAGCCGGCATGTCTTTTTTGATGCCCTCATCATCGGAGACGACTTCCAGCACTTGTCCCAACGCCAATTCCTTGATTTTCTTGGACGTGAGAATAATCGGCATTGGACAAAAGTACCCTAAGGTGTCGAGTTTGACATCGGCCTGCATCATGAAAACACCCTCGCTCAATAGGACGGTTCAAATGAACAGATTGACACTGCCCTGTTTGGCTTCCGCCAGATACGTGGTCACGCCGGCGAACTGATCGATGCCGTCGATCAACGTATCCTTGGTAATACCCATGAGGCCCATCGTCGTCGTGCAGGCGATGAACCGCACGCCCAGCTCGAGGGCTGTTTGCATCAATTCGGGCACACCCGGCATCCGGTTTTGCTTCATCACCGTCTGCATCATCTTCGTCCCCAACCCACCGAAGTGGAATCGAGACAATGGAAGCGTGTCTGCCCCCCCCTTGTTGAGTAGCCCAAACATCCGTCGAAGCCAATCTTTGGCCGAACTTGTTGCTCCCCGTCTCCGAATAGTATTCAATCCCCAAAACGTAAAAAACATGGTCACATGCATACCCATCGCAGCGGCGCCCGTGGCGATAATAAAGGCCGCCATCGCCCTATCGAGATCACCGCTCAACAACACGATCGTGACTCTCTCGGGCTTGGACTCTTGCAGTTGTGCCAACGTCGTCGTCGGCTCTATGTGTGTGGCAATCATGATCTCACCTCATGAGACTTTCAAATTCTACGCATGAACAGAATAGTATGTGATCCTTCGGGGTGTCAAGGAACCGGCAGCCGTGCTACTGTGTGCGCATAGCTTGACCTATCGCCATCCTTTCGATATAGTCGGAATTTGTTGCACGATACCCGTCTCGCGAGTTTCCTTCCTATCGAATGGCCCGGATGATCGAACAGTCATTACCCGAGATCGCATCTTCCAAGAGCAGTCCACTCTTTGGATTCTGGTATCCAGCCATACCCAGCCATACCCTGCGCTCGGGCACGATGAAAGGGCTGCAGATGTTGGGTTTGCCGATCGTCCTCTGTCGCGATAGCGCCGGTGGCCTCGCGGCGATGCGCGATATCTGTCCGCACCGTGGTATGCCTCTGTCGTTCGGCCGGTTCGACGGTGAACGAGTGGAATGTTCGTATCATGGGTGGCAGTTCGACTTGAAGGGGCGCTGTCGGTGCATTCCTGCTCTGCCCGAACAGAGGAATCTACAAACCGACAAGATCGGTGTCATGACCTATCCGGCTGAAGAAACGGACGGCATGATTTGGCTGTATCTGGCCGATGAACGAGGGAACATCGATCCGTTGCCGCCCGTTCCTCGGATGCCGCTTCCGTCGGAACCTCGACAATCGTTCCACATTTCGTTGACCTACACCTGTAGCGCAGACGATGGCATCATCGGTCTCATTGACCCGGTTCATGGACCCTATGTTCATTCTTGGTGGCGTAGTGATGCGCGTATGCATGAGAAGACGAAGATCTTTGAACCGATCTCTAACGGCTTTCGGATGATTCCACACCGACCGGCGAAGAACAGTGGCCCCTTTCATTGGGTCGAGCGAATCTACGGAGGGCCGTTGTCGACGACGATCGACTTCGTGCTGCCGAATCAGCGTGTGGAACTCATGCAATGTGGAAGGGCCTGGGTCGCTAATCGATTGATGGCCACACCCGTGTCCGATATGGAATGCCGCATCGATTTCTCTGCGTATTGGGTCGGGCTGCACTGGCTCCCGTTCGGCAATTTGATTTTTCGTACGCTGGCGAAAATGTTTTTCGGCCAGGATGAGCGGGCGATGAAACACCTGGCGGTGGGACTTCGCCACAAACCCTCGTCGATGTTTCTCGGTGATGCAGACATGCCGGCGAAATGGTACTACAAATTGAAGGCTGCCCA
This sequence comes from uncultured Nitrospiraceae bacterium, assembly GCA_963849655.1. Lineage (GTDB taxonomy): Bacteria > Nitrospirota > Nitrospiria > Nitrospirales > Nitrospiraceae > Nitrospira_D. Next base: position 28,783 of record CAWKJK010000017.1, on the reverse strand, counting down.
TCAGGCATCAGTCCAAACGGGCCGACCTCTTGATCATCCTCTCAAAGACGAGTGACGCTCCGGTGGCGAAGTTGACTGCGCCCTTTCGAGTGGTGCTCATGCTGATACCGGCGGTCATGCCTGCTCGTCTTCACGCTCATTCGCCAAAATAAACCCCATGGCTCGCCTGATCTGATCGCGTGTTCCCAGCAGGACCACAATGTCGCCGGCAAGGAGTTTGGTTTTCTCCGATGGATTGGATTCCGTGATGCCGCTCCGGGTCAAGGCGATGATGGACGTTCCGATTCGCGGTCGCAACGCCAGTTGAGCGATGGTCTTTCCGGCCGCCGGCGAATCCTCTTCGATCCGGCAGGTCTCCACTTCGACATCGGCGAGTGTGCCGCCGCGAAGATGATGAGCCAGCTCGGGGAGCTCGCTGCGGCGTAAGAGCGCGTATCCTTCACGGCGAACCTGTTCGGCCTTTCGCACGATGAGATCTTGCGGCATGTTGTAGGTGCGGAGGACGAGCGCAAAGATTTCAATCGACGTTTCAAATTCTTCCGGCACAACGTCGTCCACGCCCAGCTGGTGCAATTCCTCCAATTCGCGCAGATAGCGTGTACGAACCACGATGTGAATGTTTGGGCTCGAGCCTCGAGCCACCTGCACCGTTCGGCGGGCCATGAACGGATCGGAGATTGCGACGACCAAGACCCGTGCGTCTTCGATCTTCACGTGCCTCAGTACGTGGGGATTTGTCGCATCTCCATAATAAAGCGGTAAGCCGTGCTGCGCTTCGCGGCGCACGGTGTCTCCGTCCAAATCCAACGCGATGTAGGGCACTTCCGTCTCACCCAATACACGGGCCAGATTGCGTCCGTTGAGCCCATATCCCACGATAATCACATGGTCCTTGATGCGTAGATTCCGCCCCTCAGTTTCCAGCACATGGGCCGTCGTCTGCCCAGGAAACCAATGGTGCAGCCGTTGCACGGCCTCGACGCGTCGCGCGAGATGCGGAGATAACTGCATCAAGAACGGCGTGATGATCATAGAGCAGACCGAGACCGCTAGAAATATTTGGTAGGGCGGTCCGGACAAGAGCTTATTTTCCAGGCCGACCTGTGCCAGGATAAAACTGAACTCGCCTACCTGTGCAAGGGCAATTCCTGTCATGACGGCCGAGCGAGGAGGCACGGAGATCGTCAAAACGGCTCCCGCTCCGGCGATGAATTTTACGAGTAGTACGACGAGTAACACACCGGTCACGACGAGCGGATACTCCAACAGGACGTGCCAATCCATCAGGATGCCGATGGAGACGAAGAACAGGCTGTTGAAGCTGTCGCGAAACGGAAGAACCTCCGCGAGCGCTTGATGACTGTACTCCGATTCAGACATCACGAGTCCGGCGATAAAGGCTCCCAAGGCGAGCGACAGTCCGCCCAGAGATATCAACCAGGCGATGCCGAGGCACATGACGATGATGGTCAACAGAAAGAGTTCTCGACTTCGGCTACGAACGATGTGGTCGAGCAGTTTCGGAACCGCATACCATGCGGCCGCGACAATGCATGCGACCACCACCATTGATTTAACCAACGAGAACAGCGCTGGGGTGAACGTCCCTTCCCCGTGGCCGGCAAGAATGGGCGTCAACAAAATCATAGGGACGACGGCCAAGTCCTGGAAGATCAAGATCCCGATGATGGCTCGTCCGTGGGGTGAATCGCTATCTCCACTGGCGGCCAACGCTTTCAACACAATCGCGGTGCTGCTGAGCGAGAGCAGAAAGCCCCAAAAGATCGCTTGCGGTGTCGGTAATCCCGCCACGGTGCCGCCGAACCATGCGATCGCGACGACCCCCCCGACTTGAATCGGAGCAGCAATCAAGAGCAGCCGACGAAGCGAGGTCAGTTGCACCAGAGAGAACTCGATACCGATGGTAAACAGCAGCAGCGCAATCCCGATTTCCGCCAGCATGTGCACCGTCGCGATATCGGAAATCAGATTGAGCCCATGAGGACCGATCAAAGCCCCGGCGACGAGAAACCCGGCGATAGACGGCAATCGGAATTGATGAAATAGAAACACCACTGCGATGGAGACGGTATAAATAAGCAGTATATTGCCGAGCACGCTGTAATCAGTCATGTCGAATCTTCAACTCGCTTCGCTGTGGGCAATTCATCCCGCCAATGACCGCCCTTGGCAACCGCCGGCGTCTTTTCCATCGCCATCACGGGATCGCCGGTCACCGAGAAAGAGATACGCAGGATACCTGAGGTCTATGGCAGCGACAAGGTAAAGCAGGATGTCGGTTGGGCACTTTTGTGCACTGAATTCAGCGCTTTGTAATAGCGACGGTTCCGGGGTGGAGCGGTGTGATGATATCGAGGACGATGCGGTGAGCGAGGATCAGCAATCGCCGATTGCGTCTAAACAGGCTCCGGCATTGGTTTCCCCTCTAAAGAGGCATAGACCAAAGAATAAAGTATTGCGTAGGCTGTGGGCACAGTTTCATAGGAATGACCATGAGTGTCTGGGCACTGAGTGCCCTCGCTACACGATGTGGAGGTGCCCCATGCGGCCGACACGGATGTTTCCTTTCTTAGTTGCAATGCTGGCAGTCCTTTCCGCTGCTCCGGCATTCTCAGATGCCCTGACCGGATCAGATACGACCTGGAAATGCCTTCAAGCAGACGGCAGTGTCATCTACACCAACAAGGAGAAGACCGGCTGCCAAGTCATGGCGCTCAAGCCGCTTTCTGTCGTGCCGGATTTGGAGCATATGCCGACGGCTCCTCGAACCACGACTACCAGTGAACTCAATTATGAGGTGCCTTCCTACCAGGAACGCGCTTCTGGAGCGGAAGGACGTCAGGTGCCGGATTGGGCGCGTGACTGGCATGCGAGCAACACGTCTCCCGGCTCAGCACAGGCTGAAGTGTGTTCGTTATACTTGGAATGGATGCAACTGGTGCAGAAGACCCGTGGAGGAATGTTCTTCGGATCTGACTCTTCCTATGGGGGAGATGTCACGGGGCGTGCTCAACGGATGCCAAGTTACTCTTTTTACGATAATGCGCGCTATATCGCACTGTCGAGAATGTTCGGTACGGGGTTCGTACCCGTTGGTTGTTTCTAGATTTTCGTCCAGGCTTGTCAGACCTTATAAAACTCCCGATACCACTTCACGAAACGAGGAATACCCTCTTCGATCGATGTGGTCGGCTTGAATCCGACATCGCGTGTGAGATCGTCGATATCAGCGTAAGTCGCGGGGACATCCCCCGGTTGCAACGGCATCAGTTTTTTCTCCGCCTTCTTGCCTAATGCGCGCTCCAGGACTTCGATGAAGTGCTGTAGTTCAACCGGCCGATGGTTGCCGATATTGTAGATTCGTGCCGGAGCTGAGCTGGTTCCTGGTGTCGGCCGATCCCCAGACCATGTTGGATCGGCCGTCGCCGGGTGATCAAGCGTTCGGATGACCCCTTCGACGATATCGTCCACATAGGTGAAATCGCGTTTCATCCGACCCTGGTTAAAGACTTCGATCGGTTTGCCCTCCAAGATGGCCTTGGTAAAGATGAAGAGGGCCATGTCGGGTCGTCCCCAAGGCCCATAAACGGTAAAAAAGCGAAGACCGGTGCAGGGTAGTCGATAGAGATGCGCGTAGCAGTGCGCCATCAGTTCATTCGCTTTTTTGGTGGCGGCATATAGCGAAACCGGATGGTCCACGTTGTCATGGGTGGAGAACGGCATATGGGTGTTCCCCCCATAGACGGAACTGGACGAGGCATAGACCAAATGCTCGATGGTGCTCCGCCGGCAGCCTTCCAGAATGTTGATGAACCCCTCGACGTTGCTTTCGGTGTAGGCGTGAGGATTGGCCAGTGAGTAGCGGACGCCTGCCTGGGCGGCGAGATGAACCACGCGCCGTATCGATTCGTCGGCAAAGAGATCCCGCATGCCTTGTCGATTGGAGAGATCGAGCTTGACGAAACGAAATCGTTCGTGCGGCGTCAATTGGGCAAGCCGGGCCTGTTTCAATCGCACATCGTAGTAGTCGTTGACATTGTCCAGGCCGATCACCTGGTCGCCACGCTCCAACAGGCGCATGGCCACATGAAATCCGATGAATCCCGCTGCTCCTGTGACAAGAATCGGCGACTGCGTCCCGGCCATGGCTGCTCCTCAAAGAAAAATGGTCTATCGTCCCTTGCCCGCTTTCATGAAGGGGGGATCGCCGTGATCCAACCGATACAGCGTCATCGGGGTGAGGGTTTCTCTGCCGAACTGACCTCGATCATCCCCCCACTCAGGACTCGATAGACATCGAAGGCGTGGGCACGATGATAACGACATTCCTGTGAAACCAGAAGGTCTTTCAATCTTTCAGGGTGTTCCCAATGAGCCGTTAAGAGTGCGGTTCTGCAGGGATTGCGGCGGCTGAACATGAAAGACAGGTGATCGGGGTACCAGTCAGCTCCACCGGTGGCGTAGGAAACGAACATCCGTGCCTGGGCGGCCGCGCAGACCTCGGCGAGATAGGCGTTCGTGAAATAGCCGTTTTCGCCGACATCCAGCCACTTGCCGGGATGGGAGAGAGCGGCGTGGGCGGCATGGCTCCGGATTTCAAGCAACTGCTGTTGTGACGCGAACACCAACGGAATCGCTCCGTATCGTCCGACCAATTGCCGGATGATATTGTCCTTGAGGGCGGACCGTCCGTCGTTCGTCGGGCCGCTGTCCGCATGGATCAGCACATTGTGCCCTCGATCCGAAATTAAATAGCAGTTCCTGGGCATGTTCAAGTCGCAAGGGTCTTCTCCATAGAAGGGCACGGACACGACAGTACCACCTTCAAACGGCCAGGTTTCTCCATGGGCCAGCTCGATGACTCGGTCAAAACCCAGTTCTGTGAGAAGCGACTGATAGTCAAAGAACAGTCCTGTTCGATTCCGCCGACTGGGCACGATGATCGGCGTGTCTTTCGGCAAATGAAGCAAGGTGCGGGGATCGACGTGATCATCGTGATCGTGGGTCAGAAACACGGCGGCAGGTTTCGGGAACAGTCCGCTCCAGATCGACGGCAACGGCGATTCGGCAAACCAAGGCAGAAGCCACGGGTCGAAGAGGAGTGCGGTGTCCCGTTGCCGGTAGAGGAGGGCGGCATGTCCGAGGTGTACGATGTCCTGATCCTGAACGACATCGTACCAATGTCGCCGGATAGAAGTCGTCGCAGAAGTGGCGAGACATCCATAGTGGTGCAGTGATTCCATCACCTTGGTCAGCATCGCCTGCGAATCACGCGGCATGGCCGACACCGCAGAGCGAAGATCGTCCGCGGTATGGGTTCCATCGAGCAGACCGAGCAGTTTCCCAACGATGGGACCCAGCGGTCGTCCGTTGAATCCGATGGGGATCGCCTGGTGATTGATCGCATGGAAGATGCGGAGGCCACCGTTGGTCACGGTTGCGGATTTAGCTGGATCGCTCAAGAATTCCCACTGAAAGGTCCCGTCTGATCGACGCCCACAGCGGATGTGTTGTTGAAGATAGGGTCGTGCGCTGACCAGCTCTGCATAGGCATCTTCCAACCGTCGCTGTCGATCGGGATCGTCGATCGGCGCCCGTTTTGAAAAGACATCGCTGATTGCGGTATCGATCGCACTGGAGAGGAGGCTATGAGCCTCGTGGAGGCCGACGACCACTTCAGGAGCCACTCCGCCTATGAAAGGGAAGGGTCCCGGTGCCTCCGCGCTCTCCAGTTGCACCCAGCACCAGGGAGCGAGGCTCACGTAATGATTCTTGGGAAGGCTGGTCCAAACCTGGCTCATGGGTCAGCAATGATCTTCAGCTTGCTGATCGCCGGTTCATACAGAGCCTGGATCAGATTGCCGTCGGGATCGGCAAAATAGAAGGAATAACTGCCGTCACGGTGCTGCTTGGGTTCCTTGGTGATTCGTCCGCCCAGAGCTTCGATCTTCGGCAGGATCTCATTGTACATCCGGTCAACGGCTTGTGGACTGTCGAGAATCACCCCGATATGATCGAGCAATTGAGCCTTTGTTGGTTGGTACAAGGCCAGTTCATCTTTTGGAATTTGGTGGAGCGCCAGATTGTCGATGCCGGAGCTGAAATATACGTTCTCGGGATCCGGCTCCCACACTGACTGAAAGCCGAGTACCTGTTCATAGAATCTTCGTGATCGAGAAAGATCGAGGACACGCAGGGCCAAATGCCGAAGACCTCTATGGAGTGGAGCCATCATACTAAGCAACTCGTTCGTTGATCCGACTGAACTATGCATAGTAGGGAGACCATGACCAGCCGTCAACGGAAAAGCGGCTCTTTTATAGTATGATTGAACCTGGATCGTTTCTGTTCCCTTACGCCCATGACATTGAACGGGATGACAGTTGCTGCATTCGAGAGCCGGATGGCGACAGAGATCATCCGGCTCATCGAGCGTTACGGCGGCAGGCCGCTGGTTGTTCCCGTTCTACGAGAAATCCTGCTGGAAGACAATTCGGTGGTGCAGGAGTTTGGGGCTCGGCTCATGGCTGGGCGAATCGATCAATTGATTCTTCTGACTGGTATCGGCACAACCGCGCTGTTCGATCTGCTCAAGGCACGCTATCCCTGGCCGACGATTGTGACTGCGCTCCAACATTGTGTCATCGTTGCACGTGGCCCCAAGCCGGTCGCAGCCCTCAAGAGCCTAGGCCTCCAGGCGACGCTCACTGTGCCGGAACCGAATACCTGGGCTGATCTCATTTCCGTCCTGGATGAACATCGTCCCGTGAAAGGATTGCGGGTCGCGGTGCAGGAGTATGGAGTCTCAAATCCCGATCTGTTGCAAGCGTTGGAACAGCGAGGTGCGGAGGTCTTCCCGGTTCCGATCTACAAGTGGACTCTACCGGAGGATCTTGCGCCGATTCGCCATGCGCTTGATGAAATCATAGCCGGGCGAGTCAATGTAATCCTGATCACCAACGCTGCTCAAGTGGATCATGTCATGCGGGTGTTGGAGCAAGACGGAAAGGTGGAACGATTTTGTGAAGCACTAAGGAAGATAGTTGTCGCTTCGATCGGTCCAACCGCCAGCGAACGGCTGCGCCACTACGACTGGCCGGTTGACTTCGAGCCGTCGCATCCAAAGATGGGAATTCTGGTCAAAGAAGTATCAGAGCAGGTTTCAAGCTTGCTTGACCGAAAGCGATAGGGGACCTCAAGTCATGACCGACCTCGGCTCTTATAACGTGAGCGAGCGCTTGCAGCCAATTAAAAACTCCCGACCCTTTTAAGTGCCAGCGGGCCACCCCGTAGCCTTACACTCTTCGACGATCAAGCCATCGTACAACCTGAGGCTGTCAGCGATCCATCACATGCAGGCTCCCACCTGGTTTTCTTCTCCCTTCCGGCCTTTGACAGACAGGCCATACTTCGGTGTAATAAGAGCTGATCGAAGGGGACCGGACCTTTCCTAATCGGACGGAACACATGCCGATGCTTGTGCGTGCTGTAAGGGTGCTCGCGTGGGTGTGGTTTTTTGCAGCCTGCGCTGTGATCCTGGTTGCTTCTGCGTCCCCGTGGTACCAAGGAGGCTTCGCTGCCTTTTGGGAACTGGTTAGCCCGCATCTTGTTATAAACGGTGTTCTCGTAGGTCTGACACTCGCTCCAGCCTTGTTTCTCGCGACGTTAGCGAGAGGAATTCATGAGAAGCATCGAGGCAAGATACTGGGTTCAGCCGTCGCCCTGTTGGTCAGTGTGACCGCTCTGACACTGATCACCCTACTACCCGTTAGGCTCGCGAAGAACGAAACGGAACAGGCTCGACAGACCCGCAAGGCCAGAGAATACGAGGCGCAGTCGATCCGCGTGAAAGACCAGAGCGCGACGCTGTATCAGTACAACGCCGATGTCATACGACCCTCGTTAGGTCCAGTGGGAACTGTGGGGATACCGGAATCGATTCAGATCGGCGATGCGATCACAGTCAATGGCCACACGCTTCGTGCCCAGCACATTCTGGTAAAAGAAATTCTGTCCGACATCAATTATGACGGTCACGTACTCGGCAAGGCAGGGGAGACTCAGTGTGTCATTGTAGAGTCGCTCAAGAACCTACCGGATGCTGATCAAAGCGACACGCGCGATCGCCTATGGATTGTGGTGGAGAAGTGCGTTCCAAACGCCGCTGCCACTCAATAGTCTGGCCTGCGCCAAGACCTGGGGTCAGATCTTGTTTTATGCCTCTCGATGAGCTAGACTCCGCCCCATGGCCCGCCCCCTGCGCATCGAATTTTCTGGCGCCCTCTACCACGTCACGGCCGGGGGCAACGCCCGGCAAGACATCTTCTTAGATGACGAGGATCGGCAGCGCTTTCTCGGAGTGCTTGGTAAAGTTGTCTCCCGCTTTCATCTTCGGCTGCACGCCTATTGTCTGATGGACAATCACTTTCACCTGGTGGTGGAGACGCCAGAGGCCAATCTGTCGAAGGCCATGCGCCAGCTTAACGGCGTGTATACCCAAGCCTTCAATCGTCGTCACGGTCGGGTCGGCCACGTGCTCCAAGGCCGCTTCAAGGCTATCTTAGTTGACCGGAACAGCTATCTGCTCGAGGTCTGTCGATACGTCGTGCTCAATCCGGTGCGTGCCAAAGCGACCCGCAAAGCCGATACCTATCCCTGGTCGAGCTACCAAGCCACGGCAGGCCTCGCCCCTGTGCTATCGTGTTTGACTGTGGACTGGTTGCTGTCCCAATTCGGCCGACAGCGTGCGGCTGCCCAGCGCAAATACCAGACCTTCGTCGCCGAAGGGATCGGCTATGGTTCGCCCTGGGAACATGTCCAAGGACAAGTGCTGCTTGGTAGTAAGCGCTTTGTCGAACGCCTGACGGGTGAATTCCGAGACAAGCGTCCCTTCAAGGAAATTCCACGGCAACAACGGTTTGCGGCCCGACCACCGCTACGCAGCCTATTCCCTGCCAGTTCTCGTGCGGACCGTGCGCGCCGTAATGAGGCCATTCGCCGTGCGCATCTGGAACATGGCTACAGTTTGTCCGAGATTGGACAAGCCGTGGGCTTGCACTATTCGACCATCAGCCGCATCGTGAATATCCAAGACTCGATAGATGCACATTACAAGATCTGACCCAATTCATGACCCCACTGCTCACATCGTGAGCAGTGCCGCTCCCTGAAAGGTCCCGGCTTTCAATTCTTGCAGCGCACGGTTCGCTTGTTCAAGAGAAAAACGGACTGTATGCGGTTTGATAGGAATAGCCGCTGCTTCGCGCAACAAATCAAGTCCGTCCTGCCTGGTATTAGCCGTGACGCTGCGGATGACTCGCTCGCCGAACACGTCGCGATCATAGTCGAGCGTGGGAATGGGTGACATGTGGATGCCGGCTAGTGCGAGTGTGCCTCCGCGTTCAAGTGCGCGCAGTGCCGGAGGGACGAGTTCACCGGCTGGTGCAAAGATGATTGACCCATGCAGCTTCTCCGGTGGCATCTCCGTTGCTCCGCCGACCCAAACTGCTCCCAGTTGCCTTGCCAATTCCTGATGCTCTCGTTTGAGTGAACTCACATAGACCTGACAGCCCAAATGCCGCGCAATCTGGATGGCGATGTGTGCTGATGCGCCGAATCCATACAACCCAAGACGCTGGCCCGGCTTGATGCCGCTGAGGCGTAAGGCTCGGTACCCGATAATGCCGGCGCATAGCAGAGGAGCGGCTTCTTCATCAGAAAAGATCGGTGGGATTAGATAGGCGAATCGTGCAGGGACGACAGCGTATTCCGCATAACCGCCGTCAACCTGGTAGCCGGTAAACTTCGCTTGTAAACAGAGGTTTTCTCGCCCGCTTGTGCAGAATTCGCATTGCCCACATGTTCCCTGAAGCCAAGCTATCCCAACTCTGTCCCCTTCCTTGATCTCTAAGGCCCTAGAGCCGACTTGCATCACCGTACCCACTGCTTGATGGCCTGGGATCAACGGGAATGGAATATCAGGAAGTTCCCCTTCGACCACATGGAGATCCGTGCGACAGACGCCGCAGACATGAATCTTGACGAGGAACCTGATCCGCCTTTGGGAAAGGATCCGGCCGGTCTTGGAGCTGCAAAGGATTCCTGGAGACATCGCTTGTGTGATTGAGCACCATGGCTTTCATCGGATGTCTGTTGTCTGAAAGTTGGAAAGTATGAAGATGAGAGGGTTTGAAAGTTGAACAGCCAGAACGTTCAAGGTCTTCACGTTTCAACCTTCAAACGTTCAGACTGTTTGACCTCCGACTCTCTACGGATTTTTCGCTTTGATGCACTCGATGTCCAGATGGATCTGGACTTCATCTCCGACGACTAACCCGCCGGTGTCGAGCGCCTTGTTCCAAATCATGCCGAAGTCCTTGCGATTCAATGTCCCATCAGCTGTGAATCCGGCTCTGGTATTGCCCCAGGGATCCTTGGCGACACCATTGAACGTGCCGATGAGCGTGACCTCTTTGGTCACGCCGCGCAGGGTGAGGTTGCCGACAACCTTATACGTATCTCCCTCTTTCTGATAAGTTTTCATCTTGTAGGTGATCGTCGGAAACTGTTTGACATCCAAGAAATCGGCACTGCGCAGATGCGTATCGCGTTTCTCGTGGTTCGTGTTGATCGATTCAGCATTGATCGTGGCTTCAATCGCCTTCCAGGTTTTCGCGTCCGTGTCCAGCTCGACAAATCCACGATAGTTCAGGAACCGCCCCGACGTTTTTGACACCACCATGTGAGCCACGCGAAACTCGATGATCGAATGATCAGGATCGATGTCCCAACGAGCCGTTTCCGCGTCGGCGCCCAGCGGGAAGCATCCCAATACACTAGCTATGACGATTGCCTGCATCCAGTTTGTCCGGGTTTTCATATCATCACCTTCCCCCTGTCGGCTTGTGTGAACGGGCACCTATCTCTTGGGCGATGCCACGACTTGAACGGCATCCTACCCATCGCTGGGAATCCCATGCAACCCGTTTCTTTCACTAAAACATGGGTGTCAAATAACTGTGTTGGTATAGAATAGATTCATGCAAGCACTCGTTAAAACCACTGCTGGACCGGGTTTAACTCTCACTGATTGGTCGGACCCAACCCCTGGGCCACACGACGCTGTGGTGAAGGTGGCCGCGACCTCGTTATGTGGAACCGACGTCCATATCTATCGTTGGGACGAATGGGCGCAACGGCGGATTCATCCACCACGCATCATCGGCCATGAATTGTGCGGTCATGTCGTGGAGGTGGGTCGTGAAGTGTCTCTGGTCAAGGTCGGTGATTATGTCGCCGCCGAATCGCACCTGACCTGTGGAGCCTGCTTTCAATGTCGCACCGGACAGGCGCATGTGTGCAAAAATTACAAGATTCTCGGGATCGATCGAGACGGATCGTACGCTCAGTATGTCGCACTGCCTGAAGGTGTTTTGTGGCACACGGCTCCGGAAATTCCCCCAGAGATAGCCTGTGTGCAGGAGCCGCTCGGTAATGCCGTCGATGCAGCGCTCGCTGAGGATCTCACCGGCCATACTGTGTTGATCACGGGGTGCGGCCCGACCGGTTTATTTGCCGTGGCTGTAGCACGCACCGCCGGCGCTGCGACCATTATCGCGTCCGATGTCAGTGACTATCGGCTGGGTTTGGCGAAGCAGGTCGGCGCAGATCATGTCCTCAACGTGAGAGCCGAGTCACCGGAGCAGGTGGCGGCGGCCATCCTCGAGATGACTGCTGGTGAAGGGGTCGATGCAGCACTGGAGATGTTGGGTGATCCCACGGCTATGCATCAAGCCTTTCGCGCGGTGAAGAACGGCGGTCGAGTGACCCTGTTCGGTATTCCGACCGGTCCCGTTTGCTTTGATCTGCCGAACGAAGTTATTTTTAAGGGCATCCGTGTTTATGGGATCACCGGGCGACGCTTGTTTGGAACCTGGTACCGGCTGGCCGGTCTCTTCAAGGCAGGTCTCGATATTCGTCCGGTCGTGACCCATTCCTTTCCGCTGGGCGAATTTGCCACCGGATTTGGATTAATCCAGTCTGGTCAGTGCGGAAAAGTTGTCCTACTGCCGTAAAACACCTGTTGATGTGTGACTGATGATCTGTTAAAGTTCCTAAAGATTCATCAGATCGACAGATCAACAGACTTCAAAAAATGGCCTATTCGTCCTTCAAGAAAGCCCTTGAAACTCAGCTCGCCGATATCAAATCCCAAGGTCTGTACAAGGCCGAACGCCGGTTGCTGAGCCCGCAGGGCTCCGACATCCGAGTCGCGCAAGGCCAGGTTCTGAATCTCTGCGCAAACAATTATCTAGGGCTGGCAAATCACCCAGCTATCGTGCAGGCCGCCACAAAGGGGTTGGAAACGCATGGGTATGGCATGGCCTCGGTGCGGTTTATTTGCGGTACGCAGGATCTGCATAAACAGTTGGAACAGACCGTCAGTGAGTTTCTCGGCACCGATGACACAATCCTCTACAGTTCCTGCTTCGATGCGAACGGGGGCCTCTTCGAAGTACTGTTGGATGAGGGGGATGCCGTTATCAGCGACAGCTTGAACCATGCCAGCTTGATCGACGGCATCAGACTCTGCAAGGCCAAACGATTCCGGTACGTCCATTCCGACATGGCAGACCTCGAAGTGCAGCTCCAGGCAGCCGGGGAGTGCCGCCTGCGTCTGATTGCAACCGATGGGGTGTTCTCGATGGATGGCGATCCGGCCAAGCTGGATCGGATCGTGGAGTTGGCGGAACGCTACGACGCGGCGGTCGTGGTCGATGACAGCCACGCAACAGGGGTTCTGGGTCCTCAGGGCAGGGGGACGCCGGCTCATTTCGGGGTGGCTGACCGAATCGAGATGGTAACGAGTACGCTGGGGAAAACGTTTGGTGGTGCGACCGGTGGGTTTACATCCGGCAAGGCCGAGGTGATCGAGCTGCTGCGCCAACGATCACGGCCCTATCTGTTTTCGAACTCGCTTCCTCCTCCCATCGTGGCTGGAGCGTTGCGTGCCATCAACTTAGTGAAACAGGGTGACCATCTCCGGGAGCAGCTTCGGGCCAATGCCGTCTTCTTTCGGGCTGAGCTGACCAGGCTCGGCTTCCGGCTTATCCCGGGCGAGCATCCCATCATTCCTGTGATGTTGGGGGACGCTGTCCTTGCGACCTCTATGGCGGAGGCGTTACTGAAAGAAGGAGTCTACGCCGTCGGATTCAGCTATCCGGTGGTGTCGCAAGGGCAGGCAAGGATCCGCACTCAAATGTCGGCAGCCCATACCACGACTCAGCTGCAACAAGCTGTGGCGGCTTTCGCAAAGGTAGGTCGGGCTCTCGGCCTCATCCAATAGGTGGTCTCAGAGACCTCTTCGAATTGACATTTCTCAGCCGGCTCAGTATCCTCTGACACTTTATCACGCGAAGGAGTAGGGGTATGAAAGTCATTCTTCAAGAAACTCTGGAAGGGGTGGGGCACCTCGGCGATCTCATCAACGTCGCCGATGGGTTTGCGAGGAACTACCTGTTACCGCGTCGTAAGGCCGTCGAAGCCGATGGCCGAAGCATCAAGGCCTTCGAACATGTCAAACGAGTAGCGGCCGAGAAGGCCAAAAGGGAAAAGCTTGAAATCGAATCCTACGCCAAGAAGGTGTCGACGATCGCCCTGACGATCGAGGCGCAGGTCGGGAAAGACGATAAGATGTTCGGTTCCGTCACCGCCAAAGACATCGCCGAAGGATTGGCCGCGCAAGGTGTCACGGTGGATCGGCGGAAGATCCAATTGGCGCAACCGATCAAGGAACTTGGTACAGTGACTGTCCCCATCAAGATGCCGAGGGATGTGGTGGCGACCGTGACCGTCTGTGTGGTGAAGCGGCAAGAGCCTGAAGAGCCTTCAGCGTAGGAATGTGAATATGGAGAACATGGTCGGCGACACCATCGGTTCATGGGATGCCCTGAGGGCTACAGATCCCGAAGTCTACGCCGCGATTGAGGCGGAAGAAGTTCGTCAGCGAGAGAAGTTACTCTTGATTGCGTCGGAAAATTTTGCCAGCCCTGCGGTATTGGCTGCGCAGGGTTCCTTGTTCACCAATAAGTATGCAGAAGGGTATCCCGGTAGACGATACTATGGCGGATGTCAGCATGCCGACGCCGTCGAAGATTTGGCGATTCAGCGGTGCAAAGAGATCTTCGGCGCCGAACACGTGAACGTGCAGCCGCATTCTGGTTCACAAGCCAACATGGCGGCGTACCTGTCGGTCCTGAAGGCAGGCGACACCATTCTCGGAATGGATCTTGCCCAAGGCGGTCACCTCACGCATGGGAGCAAAGTCAATTTCTCCGGTATCCTCTTCCGCGTCTTCTCCTACGGGGTCGATCGTCGGACCGAAACTATCGACTACGATGCCGTCCAGAAGGTTGCGGAGGAATGCCGTCCGCGGATGATCGTGGTCGGGGCCAGTGCCTATGCCCGCGTGTTGGATTTCCCTCGTTTTCAACAGATCGCCAAATCGGTCGGCGCCTATCTCTTAGTCGATATCGCGCATATTGCAGGCCTCATCGCTGCGGGGCTTCATCCGAATCCCGTTCCCTATGCCGACTTCGTCACGACGACGACTCATAAGACGCTCCGCGGTCCGCGTGGGGGCGTCACGATGTGTAAAGCCGAATATGCGAAGGCAGTCGACAAACTGGTATTTCCGGGACTACAGGGAGGACCGTTGATGCATGTGATCGCGGCCAAGGCGGTCGCCTTCAAAGAGGCCTTGTCGCCTGGATTTAAGCGCTATCAGCAGCAAGTCCTGACCAACGCGAAGGCCTTGGCGAGCGGGTTCGTCGATCGTGGCTATAAGATTGTCTCTGGAGGAACCGATACGCATCTGATGCTCCTGAACCTCACGAACAAGGGGATCACCGGGAAAGAGGCCGATGCCGCGCTGGACACTGCCGGCATTATCGTCAATAAGAACGCCGTGCCATACGATGAAAAGCCGCCGGCGGTGGCCAGCGGGATCCGTCTGGGATCGCCCATCGTTTCCACGCGCGGGATGAAAGAACCGGAGATGAAGCGGATCGTCGAATTAGTCGATCGTGTCCTCCAGCATCGACAAGACCCGTCGGTGTTGGAAGAAGTGCGAGGACAAGCAAAAGCATTGTGCGCCCAGTTTCCCATCATTCATTCCTACTAGTCAGTCGATAGCGAGAGAGCAGGTCGCCGCCGGTGAAATGTCCCTTCTGCGATGAACTCGAAGACAAGGTCGTCGATTCTCGTATGGCCAAGGAAGGCGAGGTCATTCGCCGCCGCCGGGAATGCCTTGGTTGTAAACGCCGCTATACCACCTACGAGCGGGTCGAAGAAATCCTTCCCGTTGTCGTGAAGAAAGACGGTCGCCGCGAGTCGTTCGACCGCAAAAAGATTCTCGCCGGTCTCAAAAAAGCCTGTGAAAAGCGGCCGATCAGTATCGGCACCATCGAAGCCGTCACCGACCGGATAGAAAAGCGGATCCAGGAGATGGGTGAGACGGAGATTGAAAGTCGGGTCGTTGGTGAAGAAGTCATGAAGGAGCTGCATCAGCTGGACCAGGTCGCCTATGTCCGGTTTGCATCCGTCTACCGGGAGTTTAAGGACATCGACCAATTTATGGACGAGTTGAAGACGCTCGCTCAGCAACGCCGCGAACGTTAAGACGCAACTCCCGGCCCATCATTTCATCTTCCTGGCCTCGTTCATCCCATCCGATTCGACGTTCGTCCGTCGTCGACTCCGACGAATTGTGTGGAGGAGGTGCAGAGCCGATGAATAAGCCGCTCCCCCAGCAGCGTACTCGGCGGAACCAGCCGACCTCCGGAGCGACGAACGTCGCGATTATCGGGGCCGGTCGCGGGGGCACCGCGCTCATGGAGATTTTCGCGACTGATCCGCTGGTGCAAATCGTCGGTGTGGCTGAACGCGATCCGGAAGCGCCGGGATTAGGATTGGCCAAACAACTCAACATCCCGATTACGCGCGACTATCGACAGCTGCTGGCGATGGAACATGTCGATCTGATCATCGATGTGTCGGGCGATGGGGAAGTCCGGCAATTTCTCCAAGATTTTCATCGTATGGGCGTCACCATCATCGGCGGCGCCAGCGCGAAATTCATGTGGGAGCTCATCGAAGCCCGCATTCGCGCGACGGCGGAGATCGAGAAGACGCTGAATAAGTATCAATCCCTGTATCGATTGTACGTGAAGGAGACCGGAGCGGCAGTCACGGAAGAGCGGACCAGGATTGCGTGCGAAATCCACGACGGATTCGTGCAGAGTTTGGCGGGCGTGAATTTCAAGCTGGATCTCTGCCAGCAACTTATTCGAAAGAACCCGCGAGCCGGCTTAGCGACCCTCAAGGAGAGCAAGGCCCAACTGAAGCTGGCCATCCAGGAAGCCCGCCAAGTCATCTTCAATCTGCGCCCCCTGCACTACGACAAGATGGAATTGATCCCCGCCCTCACGAATTATTTCAAGTCGTACCAGACCCAGACTCACATTGCCACGAAGTTTGCGGTCACGGGGGATGAACAGATTCTCTTCCCACGGACGAAGATCTTTCTGTTTCGAATCATTCAGGAAGCCTTGAGCAACGTTGAAAAGCATGCCAAAGCCGACCGAGTCTCCATCAAGCTGGACATCGAGATGGATCTGTTGCGCGTGACGATTTCCGACAATGGAATCGGCTTCGATCTGGAAACCGTTCTGCGTGATCCGGAAAAGTGGGATCATTTCGGAATCAAGGGTATCTTGGAACGAGCTCGATTGGTGGGCGGCGAAGGGCACGTCCAATCCAAACCGGGGAAAGGCACGAAGATCATCGTCGAAGTGCCGTTGGGTCACAAGGAGGAGCGAGGGAATGGAGAAAATTAAGGTTCTGATCGCCGACGACCATCGGGTGGTTCGGGAAGGCTTGGCCGCCATTCTCAAGACCAAGGAAGACATTCATGTCGTCGGCGAAGCGCAAGACGGGATGGAAGCGGTCGAGAAAGCGCACGCGCTGCTCCCCGATGTGATTCTCATGGATGTCAGCATGCCGCGGATGGGCGGCGTCGAGGCGACGAGACAGATCAAGCGCGAGTTTCCACACATCGGCATCGTCGCGTTGACCATGTACGAGGAACAACAGTACATCTTCGATCTTGTCCGCGCGGGAGCGACCGGGTATCTCTTGAAAGACTCTGAATCGTCTCAGATCGTCGCGGCCATTCGCGCCATCTCTCGGGGCGAATCGCTGATCCATCCGTCCGTCGCCAGTAAAATCTTGGCGGAATTCTCACTGATGGCCCAAAAGAAAGGCAAGAAGTCGGCTTGGGCCGAGCATGATCTGACCGATCGGGAGATTACGGTCTTGCGACTGGTTGCCGACGGGAAAACCAACAAAGAGATCGCCAATAGTCTGGATTTGAGCGAAAAGACGGTGAAGAATCACGTCCGGAACATCTTCCACAAATTACAAGTCTACGATCGCACGCAAGCCGCCATCCTCGCCATCCGCAAAGGACTGATCGAGCTCGATCCAAAGCCGTAGGAGAGGCTGTGGCGACAACTCTGCCGTCCCGACATCGGGCATGTACCGTTTGCCATGCCGCGAGAACGCCGTCGGCGCACTTGTTTAACAGTCTGCTAGCGGGGCAGTCGGAACACGGTTATCGTGTATGTCTTTGGGCTTCCATCCGGCGCGATCACGGTAATTGCCACAGGTGTGATTGTTCCCAGCCCCGGTGAGACGGTCGTTTGACCAGACGCGATCCCCGATGCGGCGATCACAGACCCCGACACGGACATCACGGCATTCGGATCGGACTTGGTCGCGGAGATGGTGACTTGGCCGACACTGGCGGAAACCTCCACTGAATAATTCACGGTCTCCGGCGAAAAGGGTGGGGACAAACTGCCTGCGTCCACGCTCAATGCGGAGAGATTATTATTGTTCGCGGGGGCTGCTCGGTTGACAGTGATGCGGTACGTCTCGGCGCTTCCATCCTGAGCCGTGACGGTAATCAATACGTTCGTGGTCGTTCCCGGCCCCCCGAGCAAGATCATTGCTTGACCTTCGTTGGGCACATCACCGGATATGACGGCATTCGGATCAGACTTGGTCGCGGAGACGCTCACGCTGGTGACATCGGTCGCAACGTCCACCGTGTAGTTCTGAATCCCTGAAGCAAAAGCGGGAGATAAAGCGCCGGGCGCCACAGTCAATGCGCTCAAATTATTGTCGGCGGCCAATGCCGCTTTGTTGACGGTAACGATATATGTACTCTGACTTCCGCTCTGTGCCGTCACGACGATCGTAATGTCTTTACTCGATCCCGGCCCTGGAAGGCTTTGGGTCGCACCTCCAGTAATCACTACCGTTGCGGTGCTGTCTTCAGGAGTGGCTGTCACAGTAACGGTCGTGGTCGTTGCCGGCACATTCACCGTATAGTTGGTAGTAGTAGGTGAAAAAGCCGGCGACAACGCCCCAGGGCTGATCGCCAAACTGGCGAGCCGCACCGCTGGTCCGTTGGAGATTGACGCTGTATCCCCACAACCGTAGGCACTCCAACAGATCGCGACAAGAATCGCGACAGGCACACATCGCCTGACAAAGGTAAGGAGTCGCTTCATACACGTTGTCTTTGGTGGCATATGAAAATACGTCTCTTGTTCTGGTTAACCCAAACGGTAGACGCCGAAGCTACGAGAGGATTCAAATCGAGCTGTCAGGACTTTCGCAAGGTCGAGCAGTGATTCATTCTATAACCGATCTAATCAGTCGGGTCAACCGACCGGATCGAGAAATATGAAGGTCGTAAACGGGACTAGACGGAATAACCGTCATTGACAGTGAGCGACCTACTCACTGTAGCGACAAGTTGGCTCAATGTGTGCTTGAGGGAGAAGCTGATACGGAGTGCGAGTTCACTGTGTGAGAAGGTCACAATGGTGAAGCGCAAGAACCGTTGGATATCGGAAAGCGGGAGAAAATTCGCATCCGCCTTGGTTTGAAGAAGCTCGCGCTGCTGTCTACCGACGAGATCGGATGACGGTGATGGTGTAAGTCTTTGTGCTCAGGCCGTCCTGTGCGGTTACGGTGATGTCCACCTTGACGCGTCTTCCCCTCAATGTGACGGGTACTTGTCCTGTCGGCGTCCCTGCCGCAGCGATCACTGAACCAAACGCGGACATTACGGCATTCGGATCGGACTTTGTCGCGGAGATGATCACGCTGTCTACGTTATTGGCAACATCAACCGTGTAGCTCAAGATTCCCGAAGCAAAATCAGGATCCAAGGCGCCCGAACTCACAGTCAAGCCAGCTAGATTATCGTCGCTTGAGGGCGCCGCTCGTTTGACGGTGATGGTATATGTCTTCGAGGTTCCATTCGGTGCAGTGACGATAATCGATACAAGCTTGGTTGTACCTGGCCCGTCGAGTGTGAGAGTCGCGTGCCCTTCGTTAGGCACATCACCCGATATCACGGCATTTACATCAGACTTGGTTGCCGAGACAGTCATTTCGGCGATGGCGGTGGCCACGTCCACAGTGTAGTTCTGAGTTCCTGCAGTAAAGGACGGAGACAAGGTACCTGGAGACACGGTCAAACTCCTGAGGGTGTTGTCCCCGCCAAGGGTTATCGCCCGTAGCGTAATGGTGTAGATCTTCGCTCTTCCATCGGGGGAAGTGACGGTTACTGAGACATCTTTGGTTGATCCTGGTCCGGGGGGCGGAATCGTCGTTTGACCCGTGGCCTGCCCTGCCGGGGCGGTCACCGCACCGGACAACACGTCATTCGGATCAGACTTCGTTGCCGAGATGGTTACGTCGGGAGTGTTACTGGGAAGATCAACGCTGTATCCGGTCGTTTCGGCGGCGAACGGCGGTTGGAGCGATGCGCCGGAAACCAAGAGGCCGACGAGTTGAGGCCCTGGATCAATCGACCCTGTGTCCTGACAGCCATTGATATCCAGGCCGGCGGTTCCAACGAGAAGAGTGATGGCCAAATATCGTGCAGGGATCGTGAAGAAGCGTCTCATGATGGACCCAGCTATTTCTCTTGCTGGATAACCTGTTGGGTCCAGCCACCCATATGAAACATAGGGGTAGGTGCGGATATTACAAGAAGGTTTTCTGATCGGTCTATCCCTACTTGCGTATAAAAGCAGGGCGCACGTCTGGTTGAATCTAACCGGTTGGGTCAACAGATTGGATGGGGGGCCGTCAGCATTGCGAGTGGCGCGCCGAAAATTGGTGTCAGGAATGATGAGCTGTTACCACGCCGGTTCTATTCGAACGCTGGCATGGAAGAACCCGATGCAAAGGCATCGAGCCGGAAGATTGGAATGTCAGCACGGTCTACTCAGTCATCCGTGGAGTTGGATTCCGAGGACAAGACCGAAGTTTTAACGGGGTGGTCGGTTCACGGTAACGGTGTAGGCCTTTGTGTTGATTCCATCCTGCGCGGTGATGGAGATCGTCACAGGTGTGCTTGTTCCGAGCCCCAGTGGGATGGTCACTTGACCTGTTGGGGTTCCTGCAGCGGCGATTACCGAACCGGATGCGGACATCACGGCATTCGGATCGGACTTGGTCGCGGAAACGGTTATGGTTTCGTCGGCCGCAGACACGTCCACGCTATAGGCCGGCGTTCCCGGAGCAAAAGTCGGCACTAATGAACCCGCGCTCACCGTCAAGTTAGAGAGATTGTTGTCGGTCGAAGGTGCCGCTCGGTTCACGGTAATCATGTAGGTCTTCGAGTTTCCGTTCGGGGCAGTCACCGTGATCGCTATCTGAGTGGTTGTTCCAGGCCCACCGAGTGGAATGGTTGCTTGACCGGTCGCTTGCCCGGTTCCGGGATCGGTGATCGACCCAGACAGAACGGCATTCGCATCGGCCTTGGTGGCGACGACGAGCACGCTGGCGACGTCGAAAGCCACATCCACCGTGTAGGTCAGCTGGTTTGAATCGAAGGCTGGAGACAGGGTGCCCGGGGTCACGCTCAAGGCCGACAGGTTGTTGTTGCTGGAGGGGGCTGCTCGGTTGACGGTGATGGCATAGGTCTTTTTACTGCCGTTTGGCGCGGTCACTTCGACCGGTATCGGGGTAGCTGTCCCCGGCCCGTTGAGTGGAATGGTCGCTTGACCTGACGCTGTTCCAGCCGGGATCGGTACCGAACCGATCAGTATCGCGGCAGCCGGATCGGACTTGGTCGCGGAAACGGTTACGCCGGCGACGTTGGTTGCCACGGCCACTGTGTAGGTCAGCTGGTTTGAATCGAAGGTTGGAGACAGGGGACCCGGTGTCACGCTCAAGGCCGACAGATTGTTATCGCTCGATAAGAGTCTTGTGACAGTGACTGTATAGGTGCTTTCGGCTCCCGTTTGTGACGACAAGACGATGCTGATGGTTGTGGTGGACCCCGGCGGGCCTAGGGGCACAGACCGCCCCTGCCCTGCAGCGGTTGAAACTCCATCGATCGTCATCGTGGTCGTGCTGTCTTGGGGCGCGGCCGTCACGGTGACGCTGGTCGCGGCCGTAGGGGCATCGACTGTATAGTTCGCAGTAGCGCTTGAAAACGCAGGTTGGAGGGTGCCGGGGGTAACCGCTAAACTGGCGAGCGGTACCTGAGGCGCATCCGAAACCGACGCGCTGTCCTTGCAGCCGTAGGAACTCACACCGATCGCAACGATAAGAACGGCAGACCAACAGGTTCCGGTGAAAGTTCGCATGCGTGTCATGGCGGTACCGGTCATGGTCGTTCGATACAGGAAGCGATGAGCCTGTTTGTTCCGGCGAACCCAAACGCGAGGCATGAAGACGACGAGAGGGTCCGGTCTCTACATGGGCTAAGCAGGGATTAAAAGGATAGCCAATCCTGCCGGTGAGGTCAAGGCTTCGAATCGAGACGCGGTGGAGCGATGTGGACAATCGGTATGAACTGAAGAAATAGAGGCACCGCCGGCGGTTGGCTTATGGCGATGGAGTATGTCTTACCGTCGTCGGCACATCACCAGAGGCATTCGGATCGGACTTGGCTGTCGAAACAGTCACGCTGACGGTTGGCCATCACGGCGGCGCCGGGGCTACGGTGTTGATGGTCACCTCCAAGGAATCACTTTGGGGAGACTCAAGGCTTGCCGCATTGGTTACAGTGTAGGTAATCGAATGGGTGCCGTCACCCAACGGCGTCGTTGGCTGGAGGGTGTTGGCTCCCTGATCGAAGGTCGAACCGACCTTGCCCTCATCTACATAGAGGTTTGGAATCTCTCCTTGTCCAGGCTGGGGTATTTGAAATCTTGGTGTCGTGACATTGGTGACGTTGTCGGAATCATTGCCGGGAAGGAATCCGGAGTCATCCGCTGGTATCAGGTCCGGCGCAGGCGGCCTCTTTTTCACAGTAATAGTGTAGGGCTTGCTGTCTCCATTTGGGGCAGTGACGACAATGGGAATGTCTGTGCTTGATCCTGGCGCTCCAAGAGTGATGGGGGCGCTTGCTACGCCTGAGCTGGTGCCTTGTCCATTGATCGTCATGCTTCCATCGGTATCCTGAAGCGTTGCGGTTATGGTGGCGTTGGTGACGGCGCTTCCGACATTCACCGTGTAGTTCGTGGTGCTCGAAGCGAAGGTTGGGGACAAGGTCTGAGCCGCTGTGCCTGCTCTCACACTCAGTGCCCTCAGATTGTTGTTGCTCGAAGGTAATGCTTTGTTCACGGTGATGGTGTAGACCATTTGGCTGCTATTCGGCGCGGTCACGACAATGGTAATGTCGGTGCTCGATCCGGGAACTCCAAGGCCGACGTTACGACCCTGGCCTGACCGGGTTCCCTGCCCTCCGATCGCCATGGTCGCATTGGTATCCTGAAGCGTCGCAGTCACGGTGATGCTGGTGACGTCGCTGTCGACACTCACCGCATACCTCGTTGTATTCGCGCTAAACGCAGGCGCCAACTGGCCTGGCGACACGGTCAGGCCTCGAAGATCGTTGTTCCCGCCAAGTGCGGCACGATTGACGTTCACTGAATAGGGCTTCGATGTGCCGTTTTGTGCGGTTGCAATGATATTGATAATGGTGTTCGATCCTGCTCCATTCAATGTAACGGTTCGACTCTGTCCGGAGTTGGTGGCTTGGCCATTCACGGTCATGCTCGCTGTGGCATCTTGTAACCTCGGCGTGACCGTCACGCTGGTCACGGTGCTCGCCACGTTAACCGTATAGCTCGTGCTCGCCCTGTTCGCATTAAAGGTTGGGGTCAAGGTTCCAGGTGAGATGGTCAAGCTTTGCAAGTTGCTATTACTGGATACTCCGCGACTCACCGTCACAGTGTAGCGTTTGGTACTGCTGTTCTGGGCAGTCACGACGATTGGGATGGCGGTGTCTTGGCCGGCGGCATTGAGGGGGACGATGCTGGCCTGACCAGAAGTGGCGGGCTGCCCGTTCACCGTCATCGTCGCGGCTGGATCTGAAAGCGTGGGAGTGACCGTGACACTTCCGACATTGTTGGCAACATCGACTGTATAGGATAGAAAGTTCTCCTCGAATGTAGGAGCGAGGGTCCCGGGCGATACGCCTAGGTTCTGTAACGAGTTGTTTCCGGTTAGGCCGGCTCGAACCAGAGAAACTACGTATGTTCTCGGATCCGCGCCTGATCCTGATACGGAGATGCTCGCGGTCGTGGTCGTTCCCGGCGCGCCCAGCGTAATCACGCTGCTTGTCGTAGGCTGGTTATTGATGGTGACAGTATCTCCCCCCTCGGCAGGTTGAGCGGTGATCGTCACACTCGTGATACTGCTGGAAAGATTGACGTTGTACTGGGTGGTTCCACCGCTGAAAGCCGGTTCAAGACTACCGGGGTCGACCGCCAGGCTGGCAAGCTGCGCCGCTGGGTTAACGGATGCTGTGTCTCCGCAGCCTGCGGCTACCAAACCGATCACGATGAGAAAGGCGGCAACGAGATACTGTCTCATGACGGTCCCGGTACGTATCATCATGGGAGATTAGTCTCTTTCTCTTAGTGGCGGTTCATCAATGTGAACCTCAACGAGGGTGGGGATATTACGAGAGAGCTTAAGATTGGTCTACCCCTACTTACGTATAGGGAAAGTAGGGGCAAATTTTATAGCCGATCTTCCTGGGTGAGGTCAAGGCCATCTAGGTCGAGACGTAGCGGACTGGTATGGGTGAGCTGGGCAGATTCAAAAACGACGCCCAGGCTGGAGGGAGTTCAATGCGTAACCGATCCTACTGATCTGAATCAATAGTATGGGGATAAGAAGACGAATTATATCTCTCAGAATTATGGCCGGGTAATGGTAATGGTGTACGTCTTTGGGCTCATTCCACCCGGCGCCATGACGGTAATCCTCACCGTCATTGTTGTGGGTATCAGTGGTAGGCCGAGCGAAATGGTCGCTTGCCCTGTTGCTATTCCCACCCCTGCGATTACATCCCCGGACATCTCGGCATCCGGATCGGACTTGGTTGCAGAGATGGTCACTTCGTTGACATCGATCGCCACACTCACCGAGTAATTCAATTCCGTGGAGGCAAAGTCAGGAACCAGAGTACCTGGTGTCACAGTCAGGGCTTTCAGGTCGCTTGAGGGCAACGGTCGGACTACAGTGATGGTGTACGTATTTTGGCCTCCATTTGGCGCGGTTACGATGATTGTAATGGTCGTATTCGATCCTTGGGGCTCGAGCGGCATAATCTCACGTGCCTGGCCCGAGCTGTTTCCCTGTCCATTGATCGTCATGCTAGCATTTATATCCGAAAGAGTCGCGGTCACGGTGACGCTGCTGATACTGCTGCCCACGTTCACTGTGTAGGTTGTGGTGCTTGAAGCAAATACAGGAGTTAAGGTGCCAGGTGTTACAGTTAATGCCGACAGATTGTTGTCACTCGACGGTGCTGCGCGGTTCACCGTCATGGTGTAGATCCTGGGGATTCCATTAGGAGCAGTCACAATAATCTCAATGGAGGTTGGTCCAGGAGCGCCAAGACCAATGTCACGAGCCTGACCCGAGCTGGTTCCCTGTCCGTTAATCATCATGCTTGCATTTGTATCCGAAAGTGTCGCGGTTACTGTCACGCTGATGACGCTGTTGGGGACGTCCACAGTGTAGGACGTGGTATTTGGGGCAAAGGTAGGAACCAAGGTGCCAGGTGTCACCTTCAAATCCAACAGATTGTTGTCACCGGAGGGCGCGGCTCGGTTCACGGTGATACGGTAGGTCTTTGTGCTGCCATTCGGCGCCGTCACGATAATTTCAGCACTAGTGCTCGATCCGGGTGGACCCAGGAAAATCTCACGAGCCTGACCCGAGCTAGTTCCCTGTCCATTGATCGTCATGCTCGCGTTCGTATCTTGGAGCGTCGCGGTCACAGAGATACTCTCGACGAGAACGCCGACATTGACTGTGTAGTTCTCAGTGTCCGAAGCAAAAGCAGGGGCCAAGGTCCCCGGCGTCACATCTAAGTTGGACAAATTATTGTTGCTCGATAAGAGCCTGGTCACATTGACGGTGTAGGTGCTCTCCGCTCCATTTTGTGCTTCCAGGACTATGGTGATGATCGTGGTCGATCCCGGTGCGCCGAGGGGCACCGGCAGTTGAGTGGTTACGGCGTTATTGATCGTTACTATTGCCGTGTTGTCCTTAGGGGTAGCCGTCACGGTCACTTTATCAGCGGATGTCGGCGCATCAACCGTATAGTTCGTGATATTGCTGAAAAACGCCGGTTGGAGGGTGCCGGGAGTGACGGTCAAGCTGGAGAGAGGTACTTGCACGTCCGCTGAAATCGATACGGTGTCCCCGCAGCCGTAGGAACTCAAGCCGATTGCGAGGATAAGGACGGCAACAAACCGTTGTACTGGGCAGATACAATTCCGTCTCATGTAAAGCCGCTCGCTTTCTCTTGGTGTTAGCAGTGAGGGAATTTTGTGTTCTTATGAACCCTAACTGTAGGTGCCGATACTACGAGAGGGGTCCCGATCGGTCTATCCCTACCTGCGTAAGGGCGAGCAGATGCTGGGAAGGTGTAACCCACTTTCCGGGTGGGGCCAGACTCAGATCGAGAATTGAACAGAGGGTGTTACAACCGTGACGTTGGAAGGGCTTGGAGTAGGTATCATCGCCCTGCAGGGGCTTTTTCTTGCGACCTGGCGAGGAGATCGGCCTTAGACGGAATCTGCGTGAGGAGATCGGGACGCACTTGAAAGACACCTTGCAGACGTTGGCCGGTGGCATAGAGGAGATTGCCTGCCTGATTGCCGAGGGTCAGTTTCCCGGCAGTCTTGCCGTCTTTGCCGGTCGCGACAAATTCCGCAGCGGGGGCCAATAGTCCATAGGGGGCCAGTGGTGCGGATTGTTTCATGACGCGCTCTTCGGCCGGAAGGTTCGCGACCCGACTGACAAAGAGATCTGCCGCTTCTTGGCTCAATTTCTCGGTGGGCTGATCTTCGAGCACCCACTCGCCGGTCTGATTGATCAGGACATACTGATGATCCCGCGTCTTCACCGACAACATGGCCATGTCGGTGTAGTCGAGGCCCAGCAGCCGCTTGTCCTGGAGGGTGAAGAGTTCTTTCGTGAGATCTTTGATCAGCGCCGGATTGACGCGATAGAGCGGGCCATCCCCGGTCGTCTCCGCGATGGCTTCCCCACTCTGAGGGTCCGGTTGATAGAGCCGGACTGATTGGTCACCGGCTGCGGTATGCAGCGTGACTTTCACTTTTGGGATCGTCAGGGTCTTGCCTACGGTGTCTCGTTCAGGACCGGGATCGATGATGCCGAGCGCCTTCAGATCTTCCAACCGAAACATCAACGAGCGGATTTCGTTCTGGTCTCCTTCAGCTTCGATCGGATAGCGGATCTTCCATGAAGGCTTGGGCTTATCTTTCGCCATATTATAGATCACGATTTCAGTCGTCGGATAAGTCAGGCGGACCCGTTCGACATCATTCTGCACAAACCGCAAGAGCTCTTTGCGGCGGTATGTCATCAACGACTTGTTGATGAAGTCTTTCGGCGTCAGGTTGGTCAGCAACACGCGCCGGTCCGATGCGCGGAGCACATAGAGCGTATTGGAAAGAGGACCGCTGTCGCCGATGGAAATGGTCTCTTGTTGTGTTCCGGCTGTGATGGTGAGGGTGGTCACCGGCTGTTCAAGACCGAATGGCGCCAGCTGCGTGGCCTGCTCCTCGACTGTCCTGGTAACGGTTCCTGTCACGAGCGCTCGAATAAGCGCCTGCACCTCTCGATTATCGGCGTCGGTTTGAAGCGGAGCCACGATAGACCATTTGCCCGGTTCCGCCAGCTTAAATGCGATGGGTCCCTGAGCAGTGGTAATTGAGAGGCCGGTAATCGCGGTTTCCGGAAAAGGAAGGATCTGTTTCTGGGCGCTTTCCTGTTTCTCCTCTCGCTGCTCGGCGGGAAACTCCACAAGGTAGAGATAGCCGCCGAGGCCGGCGAGAGTCACCAACATTAGGAGTGTGGGCCAGTAGCGCATATCAGGATGGTGAAAATGGCCGCCAGCTGTGTTCTCGCATCGTTCGGACCCTCAACGTACTCCAGAGAGTACGCCTTGTATCTTGGAATTGTGGTACATGAGGTTCTCGGAATGTGACAGATCGATACGCCTCCGGTCCGATGAGACCGTAGCCGAGCCAGGTCGTCGCATTCCCCAGTCTACAAGCCCGAACAGTTGCCTGGGCCAGCAAGCCCGCATGACGACAAGGAGGGGCTTCACGAAGGAGGAGGCGATGCAACCATCGGCGGTATGTGTGGGGATTGATATTTCGAAAGCGCAGCTGGACCTCGTTGTGGAGCCCGGGGGCGAATCGCTTACGGTATCCTATGATGGTCCGGGGCTCGCGACCCTGATCACGCGGCTCAGTCAGATTTCGCCGAGACGGATTGTTGTCGAAGCCACCGGCGGTCTGGAACGGGCGCTGTTGCGGGCCCTGGTGGATGTCGCGTTGCCTGTAGTGGCGGTGAATCCGCGCCAAGTGC
Source organism: uncultured Nitrospiraceae bacterium (assembly GCA_963849655.1). GTDB lineage: Bacteria > Nitrospirota > Nitrospiria > Nitrospirales > Nitrospiraceae > Nitrospira_D. The sequence goes on along the minus strand of CAWKJK010000017.1, from coordinate 745 downwards.
GGGACTTTGCCAGGGCGACGGGCCAGTTGGCGAAGACCGACGCGCTGGATGCGGCCATCTTGGCGCGCTTTGCGGTCGTCATCCAACCGCCGGAGCGGGTGCTCCCTGATCCGCAGACGCAGGAGTTGGCCGCCTTGCTGGCGCGACGCCGGCAAGTGCTGGCGATGCGGCGGGCTGAGCAGAACCGCCTGGATCGTGCCTCGGCGCGCGTGCGGAAACGCATTGAGGCGCATCTGCGGTGGCTGCACGCGGAGCTGGCTCGGCTGGATGAGGACCGCGATGACATGATTGCCCAGAGTCCCGTGTGGCGCGAACGAGAAGATCTGTTGCAGAGCGTACCGGGCATCGGGCCCGTCATGAGTCGCACGGTGTTGGCTGAGTTGCCAGAGTTGGGGCTGTTGAATCGCAAGCAAGTGGCGGCCTTGGTGGGGGTGGCTCCTTTTAATCGTGATAGCGGCCGACTGCGGGGCCACCGGACCATTTGGGGCGGACGCGCACCGGTTCGCACGGTTCTCTACATGGCGACGTTGGTGGCGACGCGCTGGAATCCGGTTATCCGGCAGTTCTACCAGCGACTGCGGGCCGCCGGTAAAGCGCCCAAAGTCGCTCTGGTCGCCGCGATGCGCAAGCTGCTGACCATTCTCAATGCGATGGTGCATCATGGAACTCCGTGGCGATCCGCAGCGGTGGAAGGAGCGTAACATTCAAGACAGTTGCTCGGCCCCTCACTCGCTGCGGCCTTGCT
>CAWKJK010000016.1:0-34030 GCA_963849655.1 uncultured Nitrospiraceae bacterium | reverse complement strand
AGCAACTGTCTTGAATGTTACGCTCCTTCCACCGCTGCGGATCGCCACGGAGTTCCATGATGCACCATCGCATTGAGAATGGTCAGCAGCTTGCGCATCGCGGCGACCAGAGCGACTTTGGGCGCTTTACCGGCGGCCCGCAGTCGCTGGTAGAACTGCCGGATAACCGGATTCCAGCGCGTCGCCACCAACGTCGCCATGTAGAGAACCGTGCGAACCGGTGCGCGTCCGCCCCAAATGGTCCGGTGGCCCCGCAGTCGGCCGCTATCACGATTAAAAGGAGCCACCCCCACCAAGGCCGCCACTTGCTTGCGATTCAACAGCCCCAACTCTGGCAACTCAGCCAACACCGTGCGACTCATGACGGGCCCGATGCCCGGTACGCTCTGCAACAGATCTTCTCGTTCGCGCCACACGGGACTCTGGGCAATCATGTCATCGAGGTCCTCATCCAGCCGAGCCAGCTCCGCGTGCAGCCACCGCAGATGCGCCTCAATGCGTTTCCGCACGCGCGCCGAGGCACGATCCAGGCGGTTCTGCTCAGCCCGCCGCATCGCCAGCACTTGCCGGCGTCGCGCCAGCAAGGCGGCCAACTCCTGCGTCTGCGGATCAGGGAGCACCCGCTCCGGCGGTTGGATGACGACCGCAAAGCGCGCCAAGATGGCCGCATCCAGCGCGTCGGTCTTCGCCAACTGGCCCGTCGCCCTGGCAAAGTCCCGCACTTGGCGCGGATTCACCGCCACTACAGGCAACGCGACATCCACCAGGGCCCGCAACAGCGCCCGTTCCAGACCACCGGTGGCTTCGACAACAATCCGTCTCGGCGAAATCTGACTGAGCCGCGTGATCAGGGTCGCGAGCCCCGGACCATCATAGGATACCGTAAGCGATTCGCCCCCGGGCTCCACAACGAGGTCCAGCTGCGCTTTCGAAATATCAATCCCCACACATACCGCCGATGGTTGCATCGCCTCCTCCTTCGTGAAGCCCCTCCTTGTCGTCATGCGGGCTTGCTGGCCCAGGCAACTGTTCGGGCTTGTAGACTGGGGAATGCGACGACCTGGCTCGGCTACGGTCTCATCGGACCGGAGGCGTATCGATCTGTCACATTCCGAGACCCTCATGTACCACAATTCCAAGATACAAGGCGTATCCCTTTCTCACCCGGCCCACCCCGAGCTGCCAGAGCAGCTCTTCCCCAGTCGGTACGTTGAGCCACTGAGCGATGTGAGAACACCGCTGGCGGCCTTTTTCAGCATCCTGCTCGTCATCGCCTGGCTTCTCCTAAGCCTTCCCGCCTGGGCTCATAAGCCCAGCGACAGCTATCTCTCACTATCGATTCAGAACGATCGCGTTGAGGGGCAATGGGATATCGCCTTACGCGACTTCGCCGATGCCATCGGATTAGATGGGGATGGAAACGGTCAACTCACCTGGGGGGAGGTCCGGAACAAGCATGACGAGATCAGGGCCTACGCACTGTCTCGTCTTGCCCTCTCAATTGATCAGCAGGCCTGTACGACTCAGCTTCTAGAGCAACTCATCGATCACCACACGGACGGAGCCTACTCGGTTCTGCGTTTCCGTTCCGATTGCGGAAGACCCATCGAACGGTTCGCGGTGGACTACCGACTCCTGTTCGATATCGATGCACAACATAAGGGACTCATGCGTCTAACCCAAGGCGGGCAGACCAGCACCGCCATTTTCAGTCGAGAATCTCCGGTTCAAGAATTCTCAATCGCCAAGCGGTCGCTCTGGACCGAGAGCGTGCAATTCATTCACGAGGGCATCTGGCACATCTGGCTGGGCTTTGACCATGTCCTCTTCCTGCTCGCCCTCTTGCTTCCCGCTGTCTTGGTCCGGGCGGAAGGCCGCTGGCAAGCGGCGCGGGAGTTTTCATCGGTTTGCTTGAACGTCTTCAGCATCGTCACGGCCTTTACCGTAGCCCACTCGCTGACGTTGAGTCTGGCTGCCCTGGATGTCATCCGGCTCCCATCTCGATTGGTGGAATCAACCATCGCTGCCTCGGTAGTGCTCGCGGGGCTTGGCAATCTCTATCCGTTGACGACCAATCGCCGTTGGATGATTGCCTTTGGGTTCGGTCTCATTCATGGATTCGGGTTCGCTGCGGTACTCACAGATCTCGGCCTTCCTCATGATTCTTTATTATTGAGTCTGGTCAGCTTCAACGTCGGAGTAGAAATCGGTCAACTCGCCATCGTCGCCGCATTCTTGCCGCTGGCTTATTTGATCCGCCAGTCTTGGTCGTACCCGAGATTGGTCCTCACCGGCGGATCACTGGCGGTGATCGCCATCGCGCTCGTCTGGTTCACCGAACGAGTCTTCGATCTTCAGTTATGGCCGTCCTAATGGAGCGCGCCGCAGCCGATTCCGGCGCCATCTGCGCATGACTTGACCATGTTCACCTTGATCTCTTCATGCATTGTTTCCCAGATTCGAGCGCATCGGCATAGCCTTCACATTATGAAGCGCGCCTACCAACCGAGCGCGCTGAAGGCGACAATATCGCATCAATATCGACAAGCTCCCCCTCAGTGAGCCGCCACCCACCTGCGGCGACATTGCTCTTCACCTGCTCCGGCGATGTGGCCCCAATGATTACCGATGCCACGACCGGTCTCATGATCAACCATGAGACGGCAAGTTCCAGCAGCGTGCGCTCTCGCGAGCCGGCGTATTGCAGGAGCGATTCGACGAGAGCGAGGTTCTCATCCGTGAACGGCTCCGTCCCAAACTGGGATTGAAGTCGACTTCCCTCAGGAGCAGGCCGACCTCGCCGATACTTTCCCGTGAGGAGGCCGCTGGCCAGCGGGAAATAAGGAATGAACGCAATGCCGACACGCACACACTCGGGGATGACATTATCTTCCGGCTCTCGGTGCAGCAGGCTGTACTCGTTCTGTACGCTGACGAAGCGCGCGGCGCCGCTGCGAACTGCACCCTCTGCCTCGCGCAGTTGGTCGGCCGAAAAGTTCGAGCAGCCGATCTCCCGCACTTTGCCGCGCTCACGAGTTCGTCGAGCGCGCCAAGCGTATCTTCGATCGGCACCTCGGGATCAGGCTGATGGATCTGATAGAGATCGATGTGATCGGTTCCGAGGCGCCGCAAACTATCCTCGACCGCCCGCCGCACGTACTCCGGCTTCGCGCCGCGCCGGTGCTCATCCACCGCCATGCCGAACTTGGTGGCCACGACCGCCTCGCCGCGGCGCTTGCCGAGGGCGCGGCCGAGAAATTCTTCACTCAGCGTGTCGCCGTAAATGTCGGCCGTGTCGAAGAAATTGATGCGAGCGTCGAGCGCAGCGCGAACCACCGCCGCTGTGCGATCAGCATCGAGTCGTCCGTCCGAAGTTGTTACAGCCCAGCCCTATTACCGACACGTTAAGCGATCCGATCCGCCGTGTTTCCATGTCCTTTTCTCCGAGTTCGATCATTTCTTTACATCAGACTTCCCAAATAGTTTTCGCAGTTCCCCTTTGGCCCGTTGGAGCTGCGTTTTGTGCTTGGCGCTCAAATGTTTTCCGGCTCGATTGATGTGGAAATTGAGCATGGACATCGCCGATTGAAACGGCGTGCCTTTCCGGCACTTGCTGCGCAGAGCCGAACGTTTGAGCGAAGCGGCAATTTGCCGAGGATTCTCTTTGGTGAAGACGCCCTGCTCCAGGTCCAGCGCATCGCTGCGCTTCATGACCTCGGCCGACCATTTACGGCGTTTCTTCGGACGCGTTTTCTCGGTTTTCTGAGCCATTGAAACCTCCGTCCAACTCCAAGACCTATGCAACATGACTACTTGCACGGTGACTGGCTCATGCTAGCCGTCGATGCCATGAATCGGTACGGAGGAATTCCCTAGGTTGTGTGGACAAAAGATTCCGAATGAATCAATGATGTGATTCCATAGCTCATGGAGGATGTGCCATGAGCCGGGGAGATTTAACGGAAGAAGGCTGGAATGTTCTTGCGTCGCTGCTACCCGCAGAGCGCGGGCGAGGGGGTCGCCCTGCCGGAGACAATCGCACATACGTGAATGGGAGGCTGGGGGTGCTGCGTACAGGTGCCCCGTGGCGCGACCTGCCGGAGAAGTACGGCCACGGGAACAGCGTTTACCGCAGACATTTGCGCTGGCGCGATCGGGGCGTCTGGGAATCTGTGCTGGCGGCACTGACCGATGCGCGTGAGGACGAGACGAGTTACAGCCTGGATTCAACGATTGTCCGGGGGCATGCTCAAGCCGCTGGCGCAAAAGGGGGACTCCAAAAGAGGCGTTCTGGTCGTTCGCGGGGAGGCTTCACCTGTAACGTGCATGCGCTCGCAGATGCCAGAGGCAGGCCGCTCACAGTTCCACCTCACGGGCGGGGCAGCGGCAGACGGCACCGCATACGAAACGCTGATCGATCTGGCGGAACCCCAGCCACAGGCGCTTCTGGCTGACCAAGGCTCGGACAGCAACGCCATTCGCAACGATCTGAAAGACGCGGCATCAAGCCGGTCATTCCGCCGCGTTCAAACCGGAAAACGCCCCTCCGCCATAACAAACAACTCTACCAAACCCGAAACGGCATCGAACGGCACTGCGGATTCCTCAAGCACAACCGCCCCATTGCAACCCGATATGATAAAACTGCGGCTTCCTTCTTCGCCTTTCCTACGCCTGGCAGCTATCAAGATATGGCTCAAATCTTTTGTCCCCACGACCTAAGAGATGCTCCTCGTCAAAAAGGCCTGGCGGCTACTGCATTGTGGACGCGCTCATGCACATCGGCACATTCTTGGTGTCGTTACCCGAGGTGAGGAAAGCAGTCCGTCACTTTTGATGAAGGACGTGGTGTCCCAGCGGGTGCCTTTTCTATGCCGAGGAACTAGCAGTACTACCCCCAAGACAGAAGGTGCGCTCTTCCGCTGGGTAATCTCTTGAGAAGCCGTCGGAATAGACATGCATGTTCTTGACCCCTTCGGTGTCCCAGATGTGAAGACATTGCGCCATCAGGTGTGGCAGCATTCGTGGGGCGCCGCCGAGCATTTCCGAGCTGGCTCGTTGTGTCGTGCCGACCACAATCAGCCGATTACCGGCCTGCAACAGACTCGACTCCACAGCCCCCTTAAAAGTGATCGCAAACCAGGGTGCGCCGTCCTGTTCGGTTTTCATCGGGCTAGACGCCGGATGCATATCAAGAGGCTGCTCATCGGCCAGAATGACTACACCGTTTGGTTTTCGAATTGCTTTTATGATCTGTCCCGCCAATTCCCCTTTGTGAGGGACAAAGTTCGCGCTCAAGGGACGATAGGCCTGATCTTCCCAGACCTTGGCGTCAAAGGCGTTGGCTTCGACATCCTTCATAATCGCTGGCGGGAACATCGGGGTGCTTGTGCAAGCGCTCAACCACACACTCATCGTGACCAATCCGATCATACGCATGGCTGACTCTCCTTTCTGCTGCAAATCGGAGCAGACTTCCATTCAACAATCAGAGTTCCAGACGCTTGAGCGGGAAACCTGCACGCGCCGAGCGCTCCTGTCGTCAGGACCAGCATCCGGAAGGTTCATCAACGCGCCTCATCTTCCTTGGTCCACCCGTCAACTCGGTATCTGTTGCTCACACTGACCAGCAGCGTTGGGCTTGCAGCATATGGGTGATCATATCTCTCTGACCGGATCGAGGGTCATCCGTGTCTGAGATGGCCTCCAAAAGGACATGGATCAATTTCTCGGTATCGATTGGTTTGGGCAGACAGGCAGAGGCTCCGTGAGCCATCGCCGGCCAGACAATATCGAGGAGATTACCGGACATGAGAATGACGGGCAGCTGCGGCCACCCCAAGTGACATTGGCGGAGGAGGTCGAGGCCATTGAGGTAGGGCATATGTAGGTCGGTAATCACGGCATCAAAATGACGGCGGTGAAGTTCCCTCAAGGCCTGCAGTCGATCCGCGACCGCCACCGCCGCAAAGTGGTGCATCTCCAGGATCCTCCACGAGCAGATGTCCTATATGTTCCTCATCGTCAACGACTAACACGCGTTTGCCATATGCCATCATCGTGCTCTCCTTTTACCAGAAGTGATTCCTCATTCCTCGACGCGAGTTGGGGAAAGGCGACAGGAAGGCAGCCTCCACACCGCACTCGGTCCGATCCTGGAAGCTCGGCGCTCGGACATGACCATCAAGGCAATTCGTCCGAGTCGACTGATTTCTTCCTTCCGGTCGTCCCCATTGGCTCATTATCAGAGAGAAGGGCCGACTCCTGTGAACCACTTGTCACCACGGTATCGTCCAGATTGAGGACACGCTCGTGACGCTCAGTTACATTTCCACAGGTTGATCCAGGATGCCGGTCGTGATGACGCTCGCGCATCCTCGCTTTCCAGCCTTCGCGCTGATCCGGCGTCAACACCGCGAGCGCGGTCCGGACGGCTTTTACGCGATCGAGCCGCTCCGTCATGGTGGCCATTTCGGATTTCCGCAGCGCAGCCTCGAGCGCCGACAGCTCCGATTGAGGGTTCTTCATGAGGGCTTTCACATCCACCTCCGCCAGGTCCACCGCAGCCCGGTTCCGAATCCTGGTCCTCGCATAGTCTGCGGCCAGCCCTTCGAGCTTTCCTACTTGGTCAGAGGAGAGATTGAAGTCTTTGTGATCTTGGAGCAGCAACCGGAATGTTCGGCTGGCATAATCTTTCTTCTGTTCCCAATGACGGAACCAAGTGCCTTCACCTGAATCCGCATAGCCCTCGTTCGGAACAAGCAAGACGGCGGCCAGGCCTATTCCTGCAACACACATGGTCACTGTCCACCGGCTCAATCGCGTTTGTAACATGTGAACTCTCCTTTCTGTAGAAAGACCCATCCATGCCCGACCGTCTGTTCTGTTCGGCTCAACAGCGTTGTTTCTCCCACGTACGCAAGACTCCGTTACGGTCAAAAGTCAGCCAGAGATCTTGACAGAACGGTGCGAAGTCCTGGCCGCCTGTCCCGCTCCCTTCACGGCGATAGAGCCACAGCCGTTGTCCTGTTTCGAGGATTTGTTCGTGACTGGGGTGTCCTAAGACCTGTTCGAGTTCCACCGCCGTCGCATGACCAGTGGCCTGCGTGAGGTAACCGTCCTGCGCCGAGCGACACCCTGTCAGGAACACAAGGAGGAACAGGCCGTTCATACTTGCCGTGCGAAACCACCATCGACGGATTTTGGAACACGTTTGCGAAGTCTCGTGATGCGCCTTGTGACCATTGGGGCCATGCCGCCGACCCATCGAAACCTCCGATGGCTCTCTCCTTCTAGGACGGAATGGAGAGCGGAAAGGTTACATGCGATGTGGGTCTGAATGAATGGCTGAAGCGGCTAGTGACATCCTTCGTTCTGATTTGGCCGGAGACCTGTAACCTTTTGACCCGTCGTTTCGTCTTGAGACAGAGAGAGGGAGCTGGCATTCTTCTCACGGGGACGCGCCCGCGTATGGCCGAGCACTATTACCCTACAGGAGGCATGTCCCTTGAGGCGTTGCCGGGGGACAGGATGGCTCAACAGGAGTGGGTGGATGGTGACCTGGTACAGCGGGTCGTCGCAGGGGAGACCGAGCGCTTCGAAGATTTGATGCTCCGCCATCGGGATCATGTGAGGCGAATAGTCGGAGGCCACATCCCGCCCGACCGGGTGGCCGAAGTCGCACATGAGGTCTTTGTGAAGGCATACATCGGACTCGGGACCTATCGGTTTGAAGAACCCTTCCCCCATTGGCTGGCCACAATCGCCGTCCGCACCTGTTACGACTTTTGGCGGACGCAACAGGCGGCAGACTTGCCGGTGAGCACGCTCACGGCTGAACACCAGCGCTGGATCGACCGAGTGATGGCAGCCCAGTCGGATGATGGCTTTGCCGAACAGGCCCGCCGGCAAGAAGCCAGTGAAGTGTTACAGTGGGCATTGGCTCGCCTGTCGCCCGAGAACCGTTTGGTCGTGACCTTGGTGCATCTGGACGGGTATTCCGTCCGAGAGACAGCCGCGTTATTAGGGTGGAGCGTGATCAACGTCAAAGTGCGCGCGCATCGAGCCCGACAGCTCCTGCGCATGATCCTCAGAGAGGAGGTCGCCAAACCATGAGCACGGTCGATGACGAGCGGCTGCGAAAGTTGGAAGAGGCGCTCACTGAAGCCCACCGGGTACGACACACACCGTCGTGGCAAGAGGGATGGGCCGAGGGCGTGATGCAGGAGGTCCGTCGTCTGGCGAGACGGCAGCCACGGATCAGCGGAAACGGTGAGGTCGTGCACCTGGTATGGCGGGCGGCCGGGTTCGCGGCGGTTCTTTCGATCCTTCTGCTGGTGTCGTTCCTGATGCAATCTACTATGACCGTGAGTGAAGAAGGCGGTCTCATGGCGGAGGACGTCGAGGTGGGTTCATTGTTTTTCGAGTAGATGCGCAGGAAAGGAGGCAGGTACAATGTCACGAGGTGCAGTCATCGGAGGACTGGTCGTCCTCTTTGTCGCCGGCGTGCTGTGCGGCGTTGCGGGCATCAGTTTCTATCACACGTACGAACGCGAACAACGCGCGGAACGTGGGGCATCCGCGCAGCATGACCGGATCATGACACGTCTCACGCAGGAGTTGGCGCTGACGGCTGAGCAGCGAACGGACATTGAGCCGATTGTGACGGGAGCCCATGTGGCCATCCTAGAATTACGATTTGCGCATCAGGCCGAGATCGAGGCCATCTTGATGAACGGCATGGCGGCGCTCAAAGCGAAATTATCCCCCGAGCAACAGACGCGGCTCGAGGCAATATACGCACGGTTACAACGGCGCTGGGCAAGATCTCGTGACTATCTTGAATCCACGAAGAAACGCTTGACCTGACTCGTGCCATCCTATCCGCCGAGTGACGGTGAAAGACTGATGCGCACGCATCTCGGCATGGACACTCTTGATAAGATGAACGGGCAAGCGCATTGGCGTGATGAACGGGAACCTTTGGCTTCTCCCACTGGCTGTGTTGTGAGGATCCGCGACACCGACCGCATAGCTCACTGAGAGCCTCATACAATAACGGGTCGGCGAGGCGCTCATGATTCACCTCCCGATACCGCCGATACCGCGCGATTAGCTGATTGTCAAAAGACTCCGCCCAAGGTGAGGCACTCATCGGCCTCGGCACGGCACAGGCTCGATCTTGAGCCATTCAGGTCGACCTCGGCACACAGCGACCCAATAGCCTCTGTTTTATGAGCCTCCAGAGGCCTTCTTCACGTTGCCTTGGCTGTCGCTGGGCGAGGAACCAGCAGTACCACCCCCAAGACAGACGGTGCGCTCTTCCGCAGGGTAGTCTTGGAGAAACCGTTGGAATAGACATACATGTTCTTGACCCCTTCGGTGTCCCAGATGTGAAGGCATTGCGCCATCAGGTGTGGCAACATTCGTGGAGCGCCGCCGAGCATTTCCGAGCTGGCTCGTTGCGTCGCGCCGACCACAATCAGCCGATTACCGGCCTGCAACAGACTCGACTCCACAGCCCCCTTAAAAGTGATCGCAAACCAGGGCGCGCCGTCCTGTTGGGTGCTCGTCTGGCTGGACGCTGGATTGGTATCAAGAGGCTGTTCCTCGGCCAGAATGACCACACCGTCTGGCTTCTGAATCACTCGTATGATCTCACCGGCTAACTCCACTTTGTGCGAGACAAAGGCGGCGCTCGATGGGTGATAGGCCTGGTCCTCCCAGGTCTTGGCGTCAAAGGTGTTGGCTTCAACGTCTTTCATAATTGTCGGTGGGAACATCGGAGTGGTTGAGCAAGCGCTCAGCCACACACTCATCGTGACCAATCCGATCATACGCATGAGTGACTCTTCTTTCATCAACGTGCCTCATCTTCCATAAGTCCACTCGTCTACTCGATATCTGTCCCTCACACGGCCCAGCATCGTTGGGCTTCCGGCATGTGAGAGAGCATATCGATCTGACTGGATCGGGAATCATCCGTGTGCGTGAAAGCTTCTGAAAGAACATGGATCAATTTCTCGATACCAACTGGTTTGGATAGATAGGCAAAGGCTCCCTGGGCCGTCGTTGGCCGAACAACACCGGAGAGATTACCGGACATGAGAATGACGGGTAGCTGCGGCCATATCAGGTGACATTGACGGAGGAGGTCGAAACCATCGAGGTACGGCATGTATAAATCGGTGATGACGGCATCAAAATGACGTTGGTGGAGTGCTCCCAGAGCCTGCAAGCCGTTCGCGACAGCCACCGCCGCAAAGTAGTGCAACTCTAGGTGTCTCACCAGAAGGCAGCCGACCTGTTTTTCATCGTCAACCACTAACACGCGCTTGCCGTATCCCATCATCGTGTTCTCCTTCCATTTGAAATGATCCCAAAGACTTTGATGTGAGGCCGGGGTAGAGACACAGGGAGGGCGGCCTCCACCCCGCACTCGGTCCGAGCTGAGAAGTTGGAAGCCCAGACCCTGACCATCACTAGAACTCCGTCGAGGCAATAGAGACAGAACCATTGGTCTGCCGCAAGGACTTGCCCATGGCTGAGGTGCCTCAGGACCTGTTCAACTTCCACCGCCGTCGCATGATCGGTGGCCTGCGCGAGATAACTGTCTTGCGCCGAATGGCATCTTGTCGGGAGTACAGGCAAGAAGCAGGCCGTTCGTACTCGCCATGCAAAACCACCATCGAAGCAGCTTGGAACAGGTCCGCGAGGTCTCGTGACGCGCCTTGTGACCATGGCGTTGATCCATCCAAGCCTCTGATTGTTCTACTTCTAGGACGGAGCGAAGGACAGAAAGGTTACGCTCGATGTGGGTGTAAAAGATCGGAGCGGATGACGATATTCTACTCTTTGATAGGTCGGAGATCTGTAACCTTTTGACCCGTCGTATCATCTTGATACAGAGAGGGAGCTGCGCGACGCGAGCACGTGAGGCAGACGACACACCCCTACTCTCCTTGGATCGGGATGTACATGACGTTGCCCTGGCGATTGACAAGCAAGAGGGCAAGATCGGTGGGTTTGAGGGGGTCGGCGAAGCGTTGGAGAACGGCAAAGCTGCTTACATGCTGTCGATTCATTTCCAGTACCACGTCACCCGGCTGCAAACCGGAAGTTTCGGCTAGGCTGCCTTCTTCAATATCGGTCACGACGACGCCGTTACTCACCGGCAAATCCATCTGCCGTGCCAGAGGGGAAGTGATGTCATCAAAGACGACGCCTGCCAGCGGATGGACTGTCGAGACCGCCGAGGAGGCAATCTGACTTTTTTTCGTGCGTTCACGCGGTGCCTCCTGAATGACCAGATCGGCCTGGTACTGTTTTCCATCCCGAATGAGATCCACACGGTGTTTGCTGCCAATCAGCGATTGCGCCACGAGATTCCGCAACTGGCCGCTGTCCATGATGTCCCGCCCATCGAAACGCACGACGACATCGCCTCGTTTCAGACCCGCTCGTTCGGCAGAGCCTTTGGATTGCACATCGGTGACAATCGCGCCTTTGACATCCGGCAAACGAAAAATCTTCCCCAATGGAGGGCTAACGTCTTGCGTCGAAGCTCCCAAAAAACCTCGCACCACGCGGCCCGTCTTCATAAGACTCTGCATGGCGGCACGGGCCATATTGCTGGGAATCGCGAACCCCACACCTACGCTCCCGCCGGTAGGACTCGCGATGGCCGTATTGATCCCGATCAGCTCGCCATGGATATTGACCAGCGCTCCACCTGAATTCCCTGGGTTGATCGGCGCATCCGTCTGGATGAAGTCTTCGAAGTCCGCCACTCCGACATCCGCGCGACCGACCGCGCTGACGATGCCGAACGTGACAGTGCGACTCAATCCCAGCGGGTTGCCGATCGCAAGCACAAAATCACCGACGGCCAAATGGCTCGAATCCCCCCAGGTAGCAGTTGGAAGATTCGACGCATGGATCTTCACGACCGCCACGTCGGTTTTTGGATCGGTGGCGACGACCTTCCCTTTATATTGACGGCGATCCGCCAGGATCACTTCCACATCGACGGCATCGGCCACGACATGGTTGTTCGTGACGATGTAACCGTCCGGCGTCACAATCACGCCTGATCCTTGTCCGTATTGACGGCGGGTCGGCGGATCTTTGAACAGACCGAACGGCAAGGCTTCGTCGCTGAAAGCCTGATCGCGCACCATGACGGTTGACGCGATGCTCACTACTGCCGGAATGACCTTATTGGCAGTACCCTTCACTTGGCTTTGCAAATCATGGCCATTCGCCGTAGGAATCTGCTGGGCGCTCGGCGCCGCCGAAACCGGAACCGTTAGACCACTCACGATTCCCCAGATAACGATCTCCATCATGAGCCTGCTGTTGTTCACCAATGCGCCTCGCTTTTTTCGCCACATGACACACTTCTCATACGCACTTTCCCATTCCTTACTATTGGATAAGAGACGACGGCATTCTACACGTCGTGAGCATTCAGGCCAATCGTCTATGCGTTTCCGGATTGCCCTCACCTCCTTGGTTGAAACAACACGATCGAGCTGAAGTCTTTAGAAAACGTTCCCAACATGCTCTAGTAGTACCCCCTATATTTTCCTTTCTCCGCATGGCATTCTTAGATCCAAATGGCTGTGATGGAATGGGCCTTTTACACCTGTAAATAGTACGTGCGCTGTGAAGCTTGTTGGCGCTCAGGAGGCCATGACAAATAGGTGTCCACCACCCGCTACAATGGACCACTCGGTGATGTCGATTAACGATACCTTATCGCGCCTTCGTTCGCTCCTTTCCCGGGCTCTGACCCATTGCGGAGTGACCTATGGTCGGGCATGACATTATCGTGATCGGCGCCTCGGCGGGCGGAGTGGACGCGCTGCCGCGATTGATTGGGAGTTTGCCGGCAGATCTGCCCGCGTCGGTGTTCGTCGTGCTGCACATTCCGGCACAAGGGCAAGGCCTGTTGCCTGACATTCTTCGCCGGAGCGCGTCGTTATCCGTCGCGAACGGCGTCGATGGGCAACCAGTTCGCAAAGGGCACGTCTATGTGGCGCCGCCCGATCATCACTTGCAACTGGACGGCGCGCGCGTTCGGCTGTCTCGCGGACCACGGGAGAATTTCCATCGCCCGTCCATCGACGCGCTGTTTCGGACCGCGGCCGAAAGTTATGGCCCCCGTGTCGTAGGAGTGGTGCTCACCGGCTATCTGGATGACGGAACGGCGGGTCTGCATGCCGTGAAGCGTCACGGAGGAATCGCCATCGTCCAAGACCCGACGGACGCCACGGCGCCCGCCATGCCCCAAAGCGCCCTGCGCAATGTGAAAACGGATCATTGCGAGCCGTTGTCAAAAATAGGCCCGTTACTGGTTCGATTGGCCGCGACGCACGACATTCCCAAGCGCAAAACAGGAGTCTCTCGTATGACAAAACGATCCCTGAGGCCCAAGGAGATGGAACAGGACTTCGGTCAGCCGACGTCGTTCGTGTGTCCTGAGTGCAATGGACCGTTATGGGAAACCCAAGGCGGCTCGTCCCTCCAGTTCCGCTGCCATGTGGGACATGCCTATTCGCCCAACAGTCTGTTAGCGGATCATGCGGATGGCCTGGAGCGAGCCCTGTGGTCCGCCGTCCGGACGTTTGATGAACGGGCCGCGTTGCTACGCCGACTCGCAGAGCGGAAGTATCACTCGGAGTCCGTCGGGACAAACGCGGAAACCAAGGCCAAAGAACTTGAACGGCACGCCGAAGTCATTCGCAATCTGCTCCAGACCATGCAACGGAATTGAGCAGGAATGCGCATTGAGCAAAGCGCTCAATGCGCAGCACTTAAAGCTCAGAGCTGAGCAGAGCTCAAAGTTGACCGGCAGTGTTGAAAGGACGGTAAGGAAGGAAGGAATGAATGAAAGACAAGAAACACTCAAAGCCCCCTGTTCCCATCGTCGGAGTGGGCGCGTTGGGCGGTGGTGAAGACGCAACCGGGCAAGATCGAGCCGCCGAAGAACGGCGCAAGAGCGAAGCCTTCCTTCTCAATTTGGCCGATACCGACCCGGCCATGCTATGGGTCACTGAACCGGATGGCTCTTGCTCGTTCCTTTCGTGCGACTGGTATGGGTTCACCGGGCAGACGGAGCAGGAGGCACACGGTAAGGGCGGGGCCGGCTGGCTCGATGCCGTCCATCCCGAGGATCGCGAGCGTGTCTGGCACATTTTTCTGAAGGCCAATGACAGGCACTGGCCCTTCAGTCTCGACTATCGCCTGCGGCGGCACGACGGCGAATACCGCTGGGCGATGAATGCGGGACGACCTCGCTTCGGAACAAACGGTGAGTTTCTCGGGTATATCGGGTCCGTGCTCGATATCCACGAGCGGAAGCAGGCGGAAGAAACCTTGCGCGAGTCGGAAGAGAAATACCGCACGGTCTTCACTTCGATCGACGAAGGCTTCTGCGTCGTTGACATGCTGCTCGACGAACAGGGCAAGCCGCACGACTACCTCTTCCTCGAAATCAATCCGATGTTCGAGCAACTGACCGGACTCCGCAATGCCATCGGCAGAACGGCGCGCGAACTCGTCCCTGGCCTCGAAGAGTTTTGGGTCGAGATCTACGGACGCGTGGCGTTGACAGGCAAGCCCGTGCGCTTCGAGCACTATGCCGAGCCGATGAACCGCTGGTTCAACGTCCATGCCTCGCGCGTGGGCGACGAGACGAGCCGCCACGTCGCCATCGTCTTCACCAACATCACCGAGCGCAAACGGGCCGAGGTACTCCTGGCGGCGGAGAAGAAAGTCCTCGGACATATTGCAACCGGAACGGCGCTGCCCGAAGTGCTCGACACGTTGATGCGCGAGACCGAAGCACAATCCGCCGACGGCATGCTTTGCTCGGTGCTGCTGGCCGATGAGAAAGGACAATGCTTATTGCACGGCGCGGCGCCGAGTTTGCCACCAGCCTATAACGCAGCCGTCCACGGGCTCGTCATCGGGCCATCCGTTCGGGTCGTGCGGCACGGCGGCGTTCGAGCGCAAGCCGGTGTTCGTCACCGATATTGCCGCCGACCCACGGTGGGCCGGGGCCAAGGACTTGGCGGCGGCCCACGGATTGGGCGCATGTCACTCGACGCCGATTCTATCCAGCCAGGGCCGGTTGCTCGGCACGATCGCGATGTATTATCGCCGCCCGCATAATCCCGGCGCTCATGACCGGCAACTGATTGAACGGGCAACACAACTGGCCGGCATTGCGATCGAGCGCAGCCAGGCGGAGGAAGTCTTGCGGCTGGCGAAATTCTCAGTAGACCGAGCCGCTGACGCCGTGTACTGGATCGATCCAGAGGCTAAGGTGCTGGATGTGAACGAGGCAGCCAGCCGGATGCTGGGCTATTCGAAAGACGAGTTGTGCGCCATGACCGTCCACGATCTGAATCCCGACTTTCAGACGGACATGTGGCCGGGGTTTTGGGCAGAAACCCGGAAGCGCGGGACCATGGTGATTGAGACGTGCCATAAGGCCAAGAATGGCCGGCTGATTCCCATCGAGGTGAGTGTCAATTTTCTGTCTTACGAAGGGAAGGAATATCACTGTGCATTCGTACGCGACATCACCGAGCGCAAGCGGGCGGAGGCGGCTCTGGAGAGAAGCAAGACGCGATTCCGGGCCATCTTTGACCAAACGTTCCAGTTCATCGGCCTGATGAAGACTGACGGCACGGTGATCGAGGCCAACCGGTCGGCATTGCAGTTCGCCGGCATCCGGGAAGAGGACGTGCTCGGAAAATTGTTTTGGGATACGCCCTGGTGGACGCACTCCCCGGAACTTCAGAACCGGTTGCGCGAGGCCGTCCGCCAGGCTGCAGGCGGGGCCATGGTTCGGTTCGAAGCCACGCATCCCGGTCCTACCGGGGAGCTGGCGTATGTCGATTTTTCGCTTAAACCCGTTCGCGATGAGCACGGCAACGTGACTCTCCTGATCCCCGAAGGTCACAACATTACCGAGCGCAAGCGAACGGAGGCGGCGTTGCGGAAAAGCGAAGAGCGGTATCACAGCATTTTTAAAAACGCCGTTGACGGGATTTTTCAGACCACCGCCGACGGGAAGTATGTCGCCGTGAATCCGGCGCTCGCGCGCATCTACGGGTATGACTCGCCCGACGACCTGATCGCGACGATCACGGACATCGCCGGTCAGCTGTATGTGGACCCCAAGCGGCGCGATGTGTTTCTTAGCCTGATGCAGGCACGGAAGGAGGTGACCGGCTTCGAGTCACTGGTGTACCGAAAGGACGGCAGCTTTATGTGGATTTCAGAAAGCGCGCGGACGCTTCGCGATCAGTCCGGGACGGTGGTCGGGTACGAAGGAACGGTGGAAGACATTACGGAGCGCAAACTCGCGGAAGGACGATTGCGCGTCACGCTCGATCAGGTCCGTGCCTTAAGTGGAAGACTGGCCACGATGCAGGAAGAAGAACGCGTTCACATCGCCCGCGAGTTGCACGATGAACTGGGGGTCAGACTGACGTGTTTGAAGATCGACCTCTCGCGCGTGATGTCGATCGTCGGGAATCGTGTTCGCACTGACCTGCGGACCAAACTGATCGACAGGATTGGCTCGATGATCGAACAAGTGGATAGCACGATTGCGGCGGTGCAGCGGTTGGTGATGGAGTTACGGCCGGCACTCTTGGACAACCTGGGATTAGTCGCGGCCATTGAGTGGCAGAGCCAGGATTTTCAGAAGCGCACCGGTATTTCCTGCACCTGTGTGACCAATGCGGGTGATATCGCGATGGAACCGAAACGGGCCACGGCAGTCTTCCGCATCTTCCAGGAAGCCCTCACCAATACGGCGAGACATGCGCAGGCCACGGCCGTGATGATCACGGTCACATCGCAACCGGACTCCCTCCAGATGATGGTGACAGACAACGGTGTCGGGATTCCCGATACGAAGGTCTCGGATCCCCAGTCGTTGGGGCTGCTCGGGATGCAGGAGCGCGCCGCTCAATGTGGAGGAACCGTGACGATTGCGGGTAATCCCGACAAGGGCACGACCGTCACTCTGTGCTTGCCTATCGGCCGGGGGACAGCCTAACCCGCATTATTCATGAACGCTTCTGCTGCAATCGCGGATTCGCTGCTGCGACGAGCCTTCGGCAGGCAGGCTCGCCCCTCGCAACCTCGACATACTGTTTCAAGTATGCCTTGGTTCCTCGGGGCTCTACGTGCCCGTCTCGCCACGCGACTGCGCGATTTCACGACGAACCGTCATGAATAATGCGGGCTAATCATAAGAGGGAGCCATGTTGAAAGTTCTGGTGGTCGATGATTCACCTCTCTTCCGCAGAGGGGTGAAGGACCTCGTGAACGAGGGGTTTCACGGCGCAAAAATCGGAGAAGCCGGAAACGCCGTTGAAATGCTGGAGCTGCTGAGGCAGAGGCCATGGGATGTGACCGTACTGGATATCAGCATGCCGGGCATGAACGGCTTGGAGGCGCTGAAACAAGTGAAACAGGAGCTCCCCAGATTGCCGGTGTTGATCCTCAGTATGTATCCGGAGAAGCAGTATGCGATCCGGATGTTCAAAGCCGGCGCCGATGGGTATCTCACCAAATCCAGCGCGCCGGAGGAGCTGGTCAAGGCGATTACGAAGGTGCGCGGTGGAGGCAAATATGTGACCCCTTCGCTGGCGGAGACCCTCGTCGTCACTGTTACGCCCGGCGCCGCAAAGGAGCCTCACGAATTGCTTTCAGACCGGGAATACCAGGTGCTGTGCCTCATAGGCGCAGGACAAACCATCGGTGAGATTGCCGAGAAAATGAATCTGAGCGTCTCGACGATCAGCACCTACCGCGCGCGGATTCTCGAAAAGATGCGCATGAAGACCACCGCGGAGCTCACCCGATACGTGATACAAAAAGAGCTCGTGGAGGAAGAGTGCTGAGTGCTGAGTTTTTAGTTGTGAACCCGAATCGGTACAGATTTGACCACAACAGATGACTCAACACTAAAACTTAGAACGGGTCTTCTCCAAATTGGTCATACCCACTCACTTTTGAAAAGATCCAAAAAACTTCAACTCAAAACTCTCAACTCCCCTCTCCCTCTTATCTGTCGTACGAACCACGACAGTGCCGTCGTTGCCGATTCGATAAGAAAATCCAGTTTTTGTCGATAGGGTTCCTCATAGTACTCGGCTATACATCAAGCCATACACATGAGCAACAGATCGCATATTGTTCTCTCCTCAACAAAGGAGAATGTTATGGCAGAAACGGCTATCCCCATTGTTGACTCAGTCATTTGCCGAGAACTCGCCGGCATTGGGCCCTGTACCTTCGATGAGTTGGCTCATCGGTTGCCGACCTATTCCTGGGCGCAAGTGTTCTCGGCGGTGGATCGGCTCAGCCGGCAAGGAACCCTCTCGGTCAGCCGCAGGCGCGGCGTCGACTATGTGGTATCCGTCTGTCCGGCTCCTCCCATTCCCGAGTCTTCACAAGATCGGGAGCGCCAAGCGGTACAACTCAAGTGATTCGATACGCCGCCGCCGCGTGAACCGTGAGGCGGCATAAGGCGAACGCAGAAGTGAAAGGAGATCTGATGATGACGAGCCGGCAGAACGGTGAGAGAACCAGGGTGATGATTGTGGAACAGGACTTGGAATTTGGGTTGAAACTTGCCGATTGGCTCGCCACTCACGGCTATCATCCGGCATTCCTCAGTACAGCCAATGCCGCGATCGATGGGTTGGCCGGTTTCATGCCGCAGGCGGTCTTTATCGGCCTGGGCTGTTCTGCGCGAGCGTCCAAGGTCGACATGGTTGAGATACTCTTTCTGATCCAGACTATTTGTCCATCCGTACCAGTGATCATGATGGCGGATCAAACCAGCGAGGACCTGACTCACGTTGTGTTTCGCCAAGGAGTTCGCCGTGTGCTGGTCAAGCCGGTGGAATTCTCGCACATCGGCGAGGTGCTTCAGTCAGAACTGACTGCGGCAATAGTATAAGGTGGAGAGATCGTCGGCTTCCGGCCTTCGTCACTGAAGTCATAACTCCAAGGGAGTAGGCCGTTGCGGGGAAGATTTTGGGGCCGGCATGGAGGCCATCCATCGAGAAGTGGACCTCAGGCGACGTCATGGATGATTTCATTCCGATCTGCTGTTTCTGCTCCAAGGTTCGAGACGATACAGGCGTGGAAGCCGGCAAAGGTCCATGGATGGATCTGAGCGCCTATGCCCAAGACCGGCAGTTGCCGCTCAGTCATGGATGGGCATTCAGTCACGGCTACTGCCCGGACTGCGTTGCGAATTTCGACGAGCGCATGGCGCTCTATCTTCTACGGCCGTCCGGTAGTCATTGCGAGAGGCAGGGTATCGCTTCCGTGCAGGAACCCGTCGCTTAGCTCCATGATGCATACATGATAACTGCCATCCCCACAAGACAAAGAGCTCCTCCAAGGATGTCGAACCGGTCCGGACAAGTGCCATCTATAGCCCACCCCCACAGTAAGGACAGCACAATCAACATACCGCTTCAAATTGTCGCTTCCTTGTCCAGCCGTGAAACGCGCGTCGGAAACTGTGCCTCACGCGGTTGAGTGATTCTTCGCTCCATCCAGCGATGGAGCGCTGGAAGCACAACCAACGCCAAGGCTGTTGACGGCAATTTCCCGATCACGGCCATCGCCAGAGATGAGTCGGGCGGCAGGCACACCATTGTGTTACGATGATCATCCACTTTTTTTGACTTTAGAATTGGCTGTTATCCAACTAGAGGTACACGATGGCACGTCCCGCGAACTACCTTGCCGCTATTCTGCTGACGACGGCGGCAGGACTTCTCGTCTCCTCTGGGCATGCCGAAGAAGGCAAGTTTGGAACTCCCAAGGGAGATGAAGGCACCAGGATTTTCAAAGCTGCCGAGCATCCCCATTACAGCGGCGAATTCCACCTCAAGGGTGATCGGGCGACGCTCGTCGGGAGCATGAATGATCCGACGCCCTGGGATCATCTGGACTACGCGGGCAAACACTTGAATGCCGTGAAGGGGACGATTGAGATTGAGGTGAATGAACTGATCAACACGGGTCGAGTGGTAGCCGAGTTCGTCGAAAAAGGTGATCGGTATCGCATTGTCTTTGATCGGTTTGCCGCGAAAGCGCCATTCCAGGATGGAGGGATTGCCACCAGAATCTATGAACATGGCGATTCGAACAATGGCGATCCGTTATATCCAAAAACCTGGCTGTATTTGGGTGGCTGGGGGACCGCGACGATGTATAAGGATGGCCAGGTGCTCTATAAGGACTATGACGCGCACTTCATGGTCATGGAGCGCTCTCGCGATCCCAAGACCCATGAGGTTCGATACCCGGTCAAACGCAGCTTGCCCGGTGGTGAAACCGACCCGGCTGGAATGGAAATCGATCTCTGGGTGCGATCCAAGGAACAAAACACGAACAACTTTCCTCCCTTTGAGACCTTTGTCCATCTCTGTTGGGAAGAAGTCACCTGGCGATAGGCCATGGGGACTGCTCCAATACCTTATCTGATTATCGCCGGGTCAGACTCTGGACCAAAGCTGATGCCCATGACCTATTTCGATGATCTGAAGTTCCGGATTGTACCCCGAGCAAGCCTATGTGGGTCATGGCTAAGAGCAGATCGCTGTTACGCTGTCATGCGAGGCGCATACATGATGACGATCATGCCGCCCAAACAGAGAATGGCTCCTATCGCGTCATAGCGATCAGGACGGACTCCGTCGATACCCCAGCCCCATAGCAGGGATAACACGATAAACATTGCGCCGTACGCGGCATAGACGCGCCCAAAATTGGCGGATTGAAACGTTGGGATGATGCCGTAGAGTATGAGAATGACCGCTCCGACAATCCCGTACGCAAGCGGCCGTCCTTCGCGGAACCAGAGCCACACAAGATACCCGCCTCCAATCTCGCACAGTCCGGCGAGTACGAACAGTCCTAATGAACTAAAGATAGACATCCTTGCTTCCTTTCCGAGAGTCCTCGGCTACCGCTGTGGAAACCTCTATTGCGAGTGGATTCAAACACCAGACGGCTGACTCTCTTTATAGACAACCAGCGCGATCGCACAAGCGCCACACGTTGCCCCCACATAGAATGTGAACGGCGCGCCGAATTGTTCCCAAACGACGCCCGCAAGCGCGTTTGCGAGTAGCAGGGCCAACCCGCAGGCCAGGTTGAAGAAGCCGTATGCCGTCCCGCGCAGATCTACGGGTGAGGCACCGGCGATCATGGCCGCCAGCAAGCCTTGCGTCATCCCCATATGCAGACCCCACAAGATAACCCCCAAGATGACAATACCCCAGTGATCGTTAATGGCCAGAACTACATCGGCCCCAATCAGGACGATCAGGCCTAATACGAGCAGCCTCATATGGCTCATCGTATCGGAGAGCTTGCCGAACGGGTACGCCGATAACGCATAGATCAGATTCATCGCAACCATGACCAGAGGGACAAGAGCGATGGGCATTCCCCCCTCTTGAGCGCGGAGGACAAGAAAAGCCTCGCTGAACCGTGCCAGCGTGAACACCAAGCCGATTCCCACCACCCACCAATAGGCGGAGTCGAGTCGTCGGAGATTATTCCTTCGAATCGGGTTTGTCCTCGTCTCGGTCTGACGTTGCACAGGTTCTCGAATTCCGAAAACCAGGAGTACCACGGCCATCAATCCTGGAATAACGGCTACCCAGAAGACTGCCCGAAAATCACTGGCCCAGAGGAGCATCAACCCAACGGCAACCAATGGGCCAACGAACGCGCCGGCGGTATCCAGCGACTGCCGTAAGCCGAACGCTGCGCCTCTGAGATGCGGCGGCGCGATGTCCGCCACCAAGGCATCGCGCGGTGCCCCTCGCACTCCTTTTCCGACTCGATCCAGTAATCGAGCGGTTAATACCATGCCCACCCCTGAGGCAAGCGCAAAGAGAGGTTTGGTCAGTGCGCCTAAGGCATAGCCAAACACGGCCAGTCCCTTACGCTTTCCGAGATAGTCGCTCAGCGTGCCGGAAAATACTTTCACAACCAGAGCAAGGGATTCGGCCGATCCTTCAACAAGGCCGACGGCGATGGTGCTGGCGCCGAGGGTCGTGACCATGAACAACGGCAGCAAGCTATGAATCATTTCCGATGAGATGTCCATCAGCATGCTGACGAAGCCCAGCACCCAGACACCGGATGGAATATGGCTTTGTGGGCGCTTCATCGCTGAGCAAGGAAATCTAAATTCCTAGATCCCGGTAAAGTCGGCGATTCACGCAGAAGATCTGGCATTGCCGGCTTCGCCTTCTAACCCTCGTCGCTCAGGTCATTGATCCGTCTGACTGCTTTTTTCTCATGGTCAGCTTTCGGCAAGAGATGCGTTGGAATAAAAAACAGGCCTGCAATGACTGTGGGCACGACCGCGCTCGCGATGACCGCCGCTACGAGGAAGGAATACTGCTCTTGAGTAATCACTCCGTGTGTCAGGCCGTAGAGCGAAGAAATCGTTCCAAACGTCAGGCCGGTCGACATCAAGAGTGTGTAGTACCAGCGTTCCTTGCGGTCTTGACGGAACAAGCTGATAAAGGGATAGAGTCCAAAAATCTTCGACGCCACTTTCCCCATGAGCAACAGGAGAAACACGAATGGAGCGGCAAGGAGAGCGGGCAGGGACACCAAGGTTCCAGCGCGAAGAAAGTAAAAAGGCGTGAGGAATCCCACGGTCATCGTCCTCAATCGACGAATCCAGTGCGTGTCCCTCGCGGCACTTCCCGCGAGGACCATACCGGCAAGATATGCCGGTAACACCGCTTCGCTCCCCGACCACAGCGCCAACGCGCCCAGTCCAAAGAGCGTCAGCATGACCCATTTCGTTCTGATCGCAGCTGTGCGATGCGCATAGTGTCGCGTCAGCCACGCGGTAATTGAGGGCAGCGTTATCAGTGCGACAATGATCCCCGCGATAAATACAAGAGTCTTGTAGGTAAAGGGCGCAAAAGAGCAGTCCAAGGGCAATCACCGTTCCTAGGTCCGTGACGAAACATGAGGCGAGAAGTCCTTTGCCGAACTCTGTTTTATTGAAGCCGGTTTCCAGCATGACGGCATAGACCACCGCCATGGATGTTGTGGAGAGGGCGACGCCGCAGAGCCAGCTGGCATTTGCATCCCACCCCAAGAGGTAATAGGCGACGGCGGCGCAGCCAAGGAACGGCGCCATGAATCCCACCACTCCGACAACCGAGACTTCGGTCAACTTCATGCGAACGATGTCGGGATCAAGTTCCGCACCGGCCAGAAACGTGAGGACCACGGCGCCGGAGGCGGCGAGAAATGTTACCCATTCCGAATGGGCGGCGAGCACATCGCCAAGGTGGAAGAAATCGGCTCCCGCACTGGCGACAACTCCCACACAGATTTCAACTAATGCGATCGAGAGACGCAAGGAGGATGCGATGAGAGCAGAAAGAACTGCGAGGGCGAGCCAGTAGAGTTGCCGTGAGAAAGATCGATTCCATTGATGAGTCCTCCGTTCCGGCCAGGGTGCATGCTGCTTTGAGCCGGTCGCCACCTGATCGACGACAATCCTACGGCTACGGCAGTAGCGTAGGAGTCATCAGCCTGACCTAGGCGGTTATACGGGGGACTCCATCCCCTGCGAAGGGTAAGTATACTGGAATGGGTGATATTTTGCACGGCGCACACTGTACGAACAAACTCGTTGTTGTGCTTGAACATGAAAACCAAGCTGTTTCATCATGCTTTTGTTTGATGCGAGACTTCTGGTAAAGGTCATAAGTGGAAGCGCGGACATTCACATTTCTCGGCCTATCTCAGTTCGTTCATCATTACCTGCTCTGGTTCCTACTCGGCGCCTATGCACTAGCTGCAGTCTTCCCCAACCCCGGGCTCACGATCAGACAGTTCTCGTTTGGCACCCTCTCATTCTCCGGAATCGGATCCCAAATATCGCTGCTTTTGGTTTTCCTTGCGATCCTCATGTTTAATGCAGGGCTCGGTCTGAAAACATCCCATCTGAAAGCGCTCACTGATCACAAGTGGCTCTTGATGACTGGGCTTGCTGCTAATGTCCTTATTCCAATCGCTTATATCTTTTGCATCACCCTGTTTTTGCTGATGTGGCATAACCCCGAAGAGGCACAACACATTCTGGTAGGCCTCGCACTGGTCGCGGCCATGCCCATTGCCGGCGCTTCGTCCACCTGGACGCAGAATTCGAACGGAAATCTAGCCCTGAGCCTCGGGTTGATCCTCTTCTCAACGCTCTTGAGTCCTATCATCACACCGTGGGCTTTTTCTGTATTTGGCGAAATGGCCTCTGAGGAATATGAAGCTGTCCTATACAATGTCTCTGCCTATGGGTCAGGAGGGTTTCTGGGCCTCTGGGTGGTGCTTCCCACCTTGCTGGGTCTTAGCATTCGCATAGCCGTGCCTGAAGCCATGTTGGCGGCGTTGATGCCATACATCAAACTCGTGAATTCGGTGGTGTTGCTGCTGCTGAATTATTCGAATGCCTCGGTTTCGCTCCCGAAAGCAGTGGCTGAGCACGATTGGGATTTTCTCGCTGTCACTTTCACCATTACGACAGGCCTGTGTCTCACCGCATTTGCCGTTGGGTATTGGCTCAGCAGTCGGTTTAGACTAGAGCAGTCTGAAACGGTCGCATTGATGTATGGCCTGGGAATGAATAACAATGGAACAGGCCTCGTGTTGGCCTCTCTTGTTCTGGCCGCCTACCCACGCGTCATGGTTCCAATCATTTTTTATAACTTGGTGCAACATGTAGTAGCCGGTAGTATTCATATGGTTCTCGATCGGAATAGGATGGCTCAAGAAAGCTGAGCGGCCAAACACGCAACTACCGTACCTCCTTAACAGCAGCCTGTTTCTGTGATCTGCGACAGTTAGGGAACGTCTAATTAATTCCCATTTGCACTGAGAAATTTATTTATGGGTTGTACAACAAGATAACCCCGTATCGGACGAGATCGTCCGGGAGCGTCCTATTGGGGTGTACTTATTGTGAAGCTTGTGTATTTCTCACATTTTCATGTTGCTATTTCTGTCGTAGGCCCTGGAGCAAGCGTGAAAGACTCCGCCTCATGACGTTGAGCGATCCTTTCTTCCATCCTCCGATAAAGTACCGACAGCACGAGCAGCGTCAACGCCGTTGAAGAAAACAGGCCACTGATCATCAAGCGTTGAAAATTGGCTTCACGCGCGGTTCGGCCTGACGATGCACCGGCTCTCGAATTCCGAACAGCCGAGCGCGAAAGCCTTCGTACCACCACAGCTCCGTGACACGGCGTTTGACATTGCGGCCTCAGGATATCGATGCCTGATGGCAGCCAAGCGCTGTTTCTCAAAAGACACGTACTTAGATCCAATCAGATTCGCGCGATTCTGCGCAGACCGCACCGCACAGACCGCACTGCTCCCGAAACGATATGAAGACTAACATGTATCCCATGTATCCGATATGCTACGTGTTTGTGTCTAATCATTCGCGATACGATGTGAAAAACATAGAAGGTCATTTCGTTGGGACAGAGGCAAGATAAATGCATCCGCACAATGCGCAGCTGAAATCGTTCATCTTGAGTGATGAGGAAGACTATGAGGCGCATGACCACGATCAACGTTTCAACCGAAATGATCTTCATTTTATTTGCTCTTCGGTAAGGCATGAATATGGGGGGCGTTGGTGCGCCCTGATCAATGTAAGTGCCACGTCGATCGTTATTTCGTTTGCTTGATTCGGCCACCTGGGATGTGGTGGGAGTGAGCTCCTAAAACCAAGAGTATATGAAAAATGTAGTATAGCTGGGAGGCCATCATGCTTTACAAGCTCGGTTCACTTGTTTTCCTCGCTCTCTTTATCAACGCCTGCAGTCATGTTAAAGAAACGGATGGTCCGAAGTCTCACAGGGGTCTTTCCCTCGGCGTCGCCGGTGTTGCCACTTCTCAGCCCAATAGGTTATCCGTCGCTGCCCCGCTTGCAAACCTGATGAAATACCCGGCGACGGATGTGAAGATTGATAAGATCCTTCTTGCATCCACTGCCACGGAAAGACCGTTGCCTCTGGCTGTCGGAACTATTCCCGCACGATCCAGTGTGATTGTCCAGGCCGAATTTAGCAGCGGAGGTCTCGTCAGCGGTCAACGGTATGAACTGGTCCTGCACGGTACCTATAGAGGTCATCAAGGCGACAAAGATTCCGACAAAAGTGATAGCCACAGATTCAAGGTTCAAACACCCGTGGTCATTCCACCTCCCACTGAGGGTTCCGGTCAGCTAGGCACGACCCAGCTGCCTCCACATAAGGTCGAGGGAGGAAAATATCCTCCTCGGCCGCCCCGGATGGACGAAGATGAAGAGGAAGTGAACGCGGGGGCACCGCCGGTGCCCACGAATCCTGATGTGCCCCCCGGCGCGCCGACCCCAACCGGCACCGAGATTAAACCCGCACCGATTGGCGATCCGCCCGCTATCAGGTTCGATGTAAACCATTCGGTAGGGATCACCGGAGCAGGGCAAAACTGCAGCGGCGATTCCGCGGCAGTATGTGCAGAGCCGAGTGGTGCGAGCGGCAATGGAGTCATCTTCCTCTCCGTGAACTGGCGCGTCGCTTTTTCAACAGATGGGGGATCGACCTTCACAGTCCTCGATCCGACAACAATCTTCCCAAACGATGCAATTGGATTCTGCTGCGACCAGATCATTCAGTACGCACCCTCTATCGATCGCTTTATCTGGCTGTTGCAAGGCACCGGATATCGTCTCGCCATGGCGAGTCCTGCTGATATCAGGAACAGCAATGGCACCGCATGGACCTACTGGAATCTGACGCCCAGTCTGTTTGGCAAATGTACCGGTCCGGACTATCCGGATCTTTCTATAGGAGACAACTCACTTTACATAAGCTGGGATGCAGGGGGAGGTAGTGGTTGCACCGCCGGATTCCAAGTTGTCCGCACGTCGCTTGCGGGTATTCAAGCCGCTGGCACTATCACGCTTGAGTTTACGGATCCCGCCAATGCGCCGAGTTCAAAGATATGGGGCGAACATCTCACGCAAAATACGGACGACGAGATCTTCTGGGCGGGGCACAACGGAAATACCAAGCTCACGGTCTATTCGCTTAAAGAAGGGTCCAATACTTACTTCTGGCGCGATGTCGGTATTTCCAGTTGGGCCAACAACGCGCCTACATCGACAACGCCGGACAATCAAGATTGGTTGGCGAAAAACTTTAACGGGCCGAACGGAAATTCCTTCCCACGGAACGGCATTATTGGGGCGGCACGGTCCGGCAATCAGCTCTGGTTTGGCTGGACGGCAGGCACGGACAACAACTTCAAACAGGCGCACATCGAGATTGTTACACTTGATCGCGGCAACAACTTCAGCAAGATGCAACAGGTGCAGGTCTGGAATAATAGCTATGCTTTTGCATATCCGGCGTTTTCGAGCAATGCCTGCACTGGCGAACTCGGCATGTCCTTCGAATATGGCGGCAACGGAAATTACGAGAACCATGTAGTCGGTTTTTGGGGCGACTTCGTTGCCTACATCACAACAAACAGCGACGTAGGGACAAATCGCTTTGGCGACTACGTGACGCTCCGTCGTGCGCCCTTGACAGAAAAGGACCCCGGTAATCTTTTCACGGCCTTCGGCTTTGGTGTCAACAAACAGACTCCCCCGCAAACCGGGAAGCAGACGGACGTGAGATATGTGCTCTTTGGCAGGCCTGCCTGTCCCATAATTGGGTTGCGGTGACTGCGAAAGAACTAGATTGCTATTATTCGTCGCGCTATGTGCAATACTCCGTCTCAAGTGTCGCCATGTTTAAAACACCTCCGGCATGTGTGTGCAAAGTGGAGGGAAGACGATGAAACGTGTGGCGACGATCAAACTATCAACTTGAATGATCTCCGTATTGCTTGTTTTTTGGTGCACCATGGTTCCGTGCGGTTTCGGCCCACGCCGACATAGCGACGTCGATTACGGCTTCCGCACTCAATACTCACATCGATGCCGCCGCCGGGACGGCTCAAACCTTATCCCCAGACTTCTATCTCGGTGGAGGTCGAAGACCAGGAGGAGTACACCATGCCTACAAATCACAATCGCGTCACAGTTCGCGGCAGCGAGCGCAGCCCTCATCACGGAGCGCGTGTCGACGGTCCTGTTCCGAATGACGAGCGATTTGAAGTGACTGTTCGAATTCGTCGAAAGACCGCTCTCCAGAGTCTGGCCGACGGATTTCATACCGACAAACTGCCCATGAATCGGCGCTACCTCACGCGCGAGCAGTACGCCTCGTCGCACGGCGCTGACTCGGCGGATATGGCGAAGGTCGAAGCATTCGCTCGAGCCCACAACCTCGTCGTCGTCGAAAAGAGCCCGGCCCGGCGCAGTATTTTTCTCTCAGGGACCGCTGCCGACTTCGCGAGAGCCTTCGGGACAACCATTGAACATTACGAACATGACGGGGGCACTTACCGTGGTCGGGTCGGCCCGCTGACGGTGCCGGCTGAGTTGGAGGGAATCGTGGAAGGGGTGTTCGGGATCGACGACCGACCGGTGGCGAAACCGCACTTTCAACGGCGCAAAATGACCGACAGTATACAACCCCGCGCGACGGGAGAATCATTTACCCCCGTCGAACTGGCAACACTCTATAATTTTCCGGACGACTTGGATGGCTCTGGGCAATGTATCGCTATCATCGAACTCGGCGGCGGCTATCGCAAGGCCGACATCAAAGCGTACTTTCAAAAGCTCGGCTCGGCCCGCGCCAAATGTCAAAACGGTTCGGGTCGATGGCGGAAAAAACCATCCCTCCAACGCCGAGAGTGCCGACGGAGAGGTCATGCTCGACATCGAAGTGGCAGCCGCCGTAGCGCCGAAGGCATTGATCGCAGTCTACTTCGCGCCGAACACCGACAAAGGGTTTCTCGACGCCGTCACCAAGGCGATTCACGACACGACCCACAAGCCATCGGTGATCTCGATCAGTTGGGGCAGTGCGGAGAGAACTGGACCGAGCAGGCGATGACGTCGTTTGACCAGGCGTTCCAGACAGCGGGTGCGCTCGGCGTGACGGTCTGTTGCGCGGCAGGGGATAACGGATCAGCGGACGGCGAGACGGACGGTAAGGCACATGTAGATTTTCCGGCCTCCAGCCCATTTGCGCTAGGCTGCGGAGGCACCAAGCTGACCGCTTCCGGAAACACGATCGCCAATGAAGTAGTCTGGAACGAAGCGGCCGATAGCGCGACCGGCGGCGGTGTAAGCGACTTCTTTCCTGTGCCGCACTATCAGAGCACGGCCGGCATCCCGTCATCGGCAAACCCCGGCAGCCACAATGGCCGTGGTGTCCCTGATGTCGCGGGCGATGCGGACCCTGCCACCGGCTATGTGGTCCGTGTTGACGGAGAGGAGTTTGTGATCGGCGGAACGAGCGCGGTCGCTCCCCTATGGGCCGGCTTGATCGCGCTGATGAATCAGAAGCTCACGCAGCCGGTAGGGTTTCTGAACCCGCTCATCTATCAGCCGCTCGTCGGCAAGGGTTCCTTCCAAGATATCTCTTCGGGCAGCAATGGAGCCTACTCTGCCAAACAAGGCTGGGATGCCTGCACCGGATGGGGCACTCCCAACGGAGCAAAGCTCCTCCAAGCACTTGGAGGGTAATCCGGACGACGGAGCCTCACCAGGCGCTCGACCCAGCTATGCGCGATGGGATCATAGGATTTATCACCTTCTCGTCGCGCGAGGACTGAGCGCGCACGGTTCATGGTGTCGCTTCCGTCGGAGGCCGCGGGGCGAGCGTTTGGTAATCAGCTTCGCGCCGTTGAAGAATCCGCTGTTCCATCCACCGATAGAGCACCGGCAGCACCACAAGGGTCAACGCTGTCGACGAAAACAATCCTCCGATCACGACTGTGGCGAGCGGACGCTGTATTTCGGAACCGGGACCGGTGGCCAACAGCAGAGGAAGGAGCGCCATCATTGCGACGACTGCGGTCATCAGCACAGGACGCAACCGCAAGACCATGCCGGTCAACACCGCCTCGTCCAACGGCATCCCCTGCTCCCGCAGCTGGTTGATATAGGCAATCTTCACCACCCCATTGAGCACCGCCACGCCGAACAAGGCGATGAAGCCGACGGACGCAGGAACCGACAGATACAGCCCACCGAACAGCAGCGCCAGCAGACCGCCGACCATTGCGAACGGAATCGCGAGGAGAATGAGTGCCGCGTGCCGCAGAGTTCCAAACGTGAAATACAGCAATAAAAAGATCAGGCCGATGACCAGAGGCACGACCACGGCTAGACGTGCCATGGCCTTCTGTTGATTTTCGAATTGACCACCCCACGTGACATAATAGCCCGTCGGGAGCTGCACCAGACGTGCGACTCCTGCTTGAGCCTCTTCTACCGCGCCGACCAGATCGCGCCCAACCACATTCGCTTCGATCACGATCCGGCGACTCGCATGCTCACGGCTGATTTGTGCCGGTCCTTCCACAATTCGAATGTCGGCCAGCTCGCGAAGAGGAATACGTGAGCCGTCCGGTGCTGTCACCCACAAGGCCGCGATCGTCTCTACATTGGCGCGCCGATCGTCCGGGAATCGCACGACAATCGGGAACCGCCACTGTCCTTCGAAAACCTCGCCGGCGGCAATGCCGCCACCGACGGCTTCAATGACATCCGTGATATCAGCTACGTTGATTCCATGGCGCGCGATCTTGGCACGGTCGATGTCGATCTTCAGATAATACAGGCCCGACACCTGCTCGACTCTTAGGTCTGAAATACGCGCACTTGCCGCAGCACCCGTGAAATCTCGTCCGCCTTCATCCGCAACGTCTCAAGGTCATCGCCGAACAGTTTGACGGCGACCTGAGATCGGACTCCCGAAACCAGTTCATCGACGCGCATGGCAATCGGCTGAGACAGCCCGAACGCGATGCCGACACTGCCAGCCGTCGGCGGACCTGCTCCTCGATCTCAGTTTTGGACTGTGCCCGCCACTCGGACTCAGGCTTAAGCAAGACGTACATGTCGCTGAGTTCCATCCCCATCGGATCCGTCCCCAGTTCGTTGGCTCCCGTCCGCGTAACCACGGAGCGCACGTCCGGAATCTCTAGTAGAACTCGTTCGACTTCCCCCGAGATCTTTAACGATTCGCTCAGCCCGATGCTCGGAAGCCGCACCAAATTCACGACGATCGATCCTTCGTCCATGACTCGGCACGAATTCCCGACCGATGAACGGAACCAGAGCTGCCCCGCCGACGAGCACCGCTGCCGACAGGAGGACAACCAGACGAGTTCTACGGATGGCTCCCTCCAACATTTGCCGATACAGCCGCCGCCCTTGCTCCAATAGGCGCCCGCCTTCGTGTATGACACGCGGTTTCATGAGCACCGCCGCCAACACCGGGATGACCGTCATCGACAGCACTAAAGAACTCAGGAGAGCGATCACCACCGTCATGGCCAGCGGAATGAACATCTTGCCTTCCAGTCCTTGCAGCGTCAGGAGCGGAACAAAGGTGAGCGCGATGATCAACTCCCCGAAGAGACTCGGCCGTCGTACTTCCAGGACTGCGCGGAGCACCACAGGCAGTCGCTCCGATACGGTCACCAAGGAGGTTTGTTCCTTGAATTGTTCGGTTAAGTGGCGCTCCACGTTTTCAACCTGCACTATGGCCGCATCGACGATCATTCCCAGCGAGATGGCCAAGCCGCCCAGGGACATCAGATTCGCCGACAGGCCGACCTGTTGCATAATCAGAAATGTAGCCAAGGTGGCCAGAGGCAAGGTCAGAGCCACGACGAGCGCGCCGCGGAGATTTCTCAGAAAAAGATACAGGACAAGGATCACGACCGTGGCGCCTTCCAGTAATGCCCGCTCGACCGTTGTCAGCGCTCGAGCGATCAGTTCAATGCGGTCATAGAACGGCGACAGCGTGACACCGGCCGGCAACACATGATTAATCAGCTCGATTTTTTCTTTCACAGCCGAGACAATGTCCCGGCTGTTGCCCCCGCGCAGCATCACGGCAATGCCTTCGAGCACCTCGCCCTTCCCATCACGCGTGACACCACCCAATCGGATCGCAGTGCCTTGTCTAACTTGCGCGACATCCCGGAGATAAATCGGTGTGCCCTTGTGCGCTGCCACCACGATCAGTTCCAGATCCGCGGCAGAGCGGGCCAGGCCCACGCCATGGACGACCAACTTATCTCCACCCTGTTCGATGTAGCTGCCGCCGGCATTTTGGTTGTTTTCCGCCACTGCAGCCGTCACTTGCCGCAATGTGAGACCAAAACTCGTCAACCGATTGGGATCGACCAGCACTTCATACTGTTTCGCCAGACCGCCCAACGTATCGACATCCGCGAGACCCGGCACCGCCCGCAACATCGGCCGGATGACCCAATCTTGAAGGGTTCGCAAGTCCATGAGAGACTGTGTCGAGCCCTCGACGAGATACATGAAGACTTCGCTGAGCCCCGTACTGACCGGTCCCAACACCGGCTCAGCACTTTGCGGAAGTCGGGATCGCGCCTGAAGCACCCGTTCCAAGACGAGCTGCCTGGCAAAATAGACATTGATCCCGTCCTCGAAGACCACCGTAATGACCGAGATCCCGAACCGCGACACCGACCGCAGGTCCGTTTTACCTGGCAGATTCGTCAACTCGATCTCCAGGGGGAAGGTCACGAGGCGTTCGATTTCCGGTGGCGCCAGGGACGGCGCACGCGTGATCACTTGAACTTGGACGGGAGTCACATCGGGAAAGGCGTCGATCGGCAGATGGTGGAATGCCACGGCGCCGCTCACCATCAATGCGAGAACCGCAAGCAACACGATGAGCCGTTGTTCCAAAGCGGCACGGATCATCCGTTCGATCATAGTGGGCCTCCCGTCGGCATCTGCTCCCGGAGGAGTTCGGACTTCAAGGCGTAACTGCCTTGCGTGACCACTGGGTCGTCCGCTGCAAGGCCGACCTTGACCTGGACGTAGTCAGCGTTCGCTGCTTCGCCGATCGTCACCTCGCGGGGTTCGAACCGGCGCGGGCCACGCACCACGAACACAACTAGTCGGTTGCCGACTTGCTGAACCGCTCCACGCGGCACGCACAAGACAGATTGCTCGTCCGTCATCAACGTGACCTCGGCGAACATCTCAAGTCGCAACCGCCGATCAGAATTCTCAACATCCGCGCGCGCCGTGACCGTCCGTGTGGCCGGATCGATGACGGCCCCGATATAGGTAATAGCGCCTCGAAACGTCGTATCGGGATAGGCCGACACACGCACCTCAATGGTGAGCCCGACCTTCAGCCGACCGGCCAGTTGTTCCGGAAAATCGGCGCGCACCCAGACCGTCGAGAGATCCGCCACCGTGAACAGCATCTTATTAGGATCGACGACTTCGCCAATAGTAGCGTTCCGCTCGATCACTTCACCGTTCAACGGAGCACGAAGTAATATTTTTGCGATCTCGACCTGATGCAGAGCTTGGGTTTCGATCCGCTGAATTTCTGGTTCGGTCATCCCAAGCAAATGCAGCTTTTCTTCTGATTCGTAAAGTTCGGCTCGGGCGTTCTCATATTCGGCGTCACGTCGTTGATATTCGCCTGCCCCGATCGCGCCACGATCCACAAGTGCCTTGGCGCGTGCCATGGCCTTTTTTGTCAGTCTGACAATAGTCTTTGCTTTCCGATAGACCAACTGGGCTTCCCCGACGGCTGGGCTATCGAGCAACACAAGTGGGCCATCTTCTTTCACTTGATCTCCAAGGTTGGCATACACGTCCACAATGCGGCCCGGGACTCGCGCGCTGAGATGCGCCAACCGATTTTCGTTGGCCAAGACCTTCCCGGCCTGGGCTTTGAGGGTGGCCCGGATCGGGCGGAGAGCGACTCGTTCGGTTTGAAGATGGGCAAGGGTCGGACTTCTTTCCGGCAAT